>JASFVB010000201.1:0-4837 GCA_050050035.1 Acidimicrobiia bacterium
CTCCGCCCCGGAGCGTCTCATCAACCAGTCCTCACCGATGGCACCGGCCTCACCACCCGCCAGGCCCCATGGGGCGTTGCGTCGTCGCTCACCCATGAGCGACAGGGTGGCGTCGGCATGAAACTCGATCTCTCGTCTGATCCCATCGCCGCCGGAGAACTCCCCGATGCCCCCGCTGCCGCGACGTAGAGTGTAGGAAGTGACCCGGAACGGGTAGTGCGTGTGCAGAGACTCGATGGGGGTGTTCTGGGTGTTGGTCATTCCCGTCTGTATGCCCGATTGCCCGTCCCGGTATGGCCGCGCCCCCTGGCCGCCGGCCACCGTCTCGTAATAGGCGAAGTCGTCGTTGCCGATCAGCACGTTGTTCATCGTTCCCTGGCCCGCCGCGGGGACATGCGCCGGCGCCGCCTGGGCAAGGGCTCCGAGCAGGACGTCGGCGATGCGCTGGCTGGTCTCGACGTTTCCCGCTGCGACGGCCGCCGGGGGTGCTGCATTCACGACCGTCCCCTCGGGCGCCAGCAACGTGATCGGTCGATAGCAGCCACCGTTGGCCGGGATGGTCGGGTCGGTGGCCACTCTCACGGCGTAGTAGAGACACGATCTCGTCACGGCCTCGACGGCGTTGAAGTTCGCAGCAACCTGAGGATCGGTCCCGGAGAAATCGGCGTGCAGAGTCTCGTCGTCGACTGATATCGCAACCGTGATGGCGACGTCGGCATCGCCAAGCTCCATGTAGTCGGTGAACTCGTATCTGCCGTCGGGGAGATCTGACAATGCGGCTCGGGTTCGCCGCTCGCCATAGTCGAGCAACGCAGTCGCCACCTCGGAGAAACGGCCTAGTCCCTCGCTCTCGATCAGCTCGGTCAACCTCCGCGCCGCCACCGCATTGGACCCCATCTGGCCGTCGAGATCACCTCTTCGCTCCCAACCGGTCCGGGAAGCCGCCACAAACGGCCCGATGAACTCCTCTGCCCAGGTGCCATCTCTGACGGCGACCATCGGGGACACGATGTGGCCCTCCTGCTCGAGCCGTGTGGCGTGGGCCGGCATCGAGCCGGGTGCCTCTCCACCGACGTCGGCGTGATGGGCGCGGTTGGCCACCCAGGCGACGTGCTCGCCATCGACGAAGACTGGGGCCAACACCGTCAGATCGTTGAGATGTGTCCCTCCCTCGTAGGGATCGTTGACGGCGTATTGGACTCCGGGCTCGGGGTCGAAACGGTCGAGACAAGCCCGAACCGAGGCGGGCATGGAGCCGAGATGGACGGGGATGTGCTCGGCCTGCGCCAACATCTCGCCTTCGGCGTCGAACACGGCTGCGGAGCAATCGGCTCGTTCCTTGATGTTCGGAGAGAGGGAGGTTCGTCGAAGGACCACACCCATCTCGTCGGCAATCGCCGCGAAACGGTTTCGGGCGACCTCGAGCGTGATTGGGTCGATCACTGCCTCACCAAGTCGCCGATGTGTTTGGTGGCCTCTCGGTAGCTGAGACCCGACATCTCTTCACGGTGCTCCCTGGCATACGCAGCGACGGCCTCGGCATCGGTCTTCGCGTACTCGCGGAGGGCCCAGCCGATGGCCTTGCGAATGAAGAACTCCTTCTCGTGGAGCCGGGCCGTGCAGAACGCAAAGAGCCGGTCCGCATCCGTCCTCTCCTTGGCTCCGACCTGACAAATGATCGATGTTCGTCTCAGCCACATGTCCTCGTCTCGGTTCCAGGGGTCCACCACGGGCCAAGTCTCGCCCGGAGACCCGAAGACAAGCGGCCGAATCATCCGGGTCGCCACCTCGTCGACCAAGTCCCACCAAGCGCCCTCGACGATGAGCCGCCGGTAGAGGGGTAGGGACGAGGGGGTGATCAGCGTGCCGAAGGCTCCGGCGACGGCGAGCGCAAGGTATTTCTCCTCTCGATGAGGCAGCTCCCACAACGACACGATGAGCTTCTCGTACTCGTCCCTGTCGGCCGGGGCGTACTCCCTCTTCAGATGGCGGAGGATCTCGGTGCGCCCGGGCTTCTGAACGCCGTAGAACGGCATCTCGGTCTTCATGTAGGCCTGCATGCCCTCTGCCTTCTCCGGGTTGGCCGCTGCCCGCAAGGCCTGCTGAACGTATTCCACCGGAGTCATGAGCGGGGGAACGCTAACGCAACCTGAGGCGGGCCTTCGTTGTGCCGATCACCGAATACTCTCCCGACGTGCCTCTCTCCCGCAGACTGGCCAGATTCAACAAGCACGTGACGAATCGGGTCACACGTCCCGTCGCGGGTTGGGCGCCCGGGTTCGCGGTGGTGCAACACTCTGGGCGCAAGACCGGTCGGGAGTACCGGACACCGGTCAACGTCTTCCGGCATGAAGACGGCTATCTGATCCCCCTCACCTACGGCGGAGGGTCGTGGGTCGACAACGTGATGTCGGCCGGGGGCTGCTCCATCCAGACTCAGGGTCACACCATCCGGGTCGGCGACGCCGAGCGCTTCACCGATCCCACTCGTGAGGGTGTGCCGACACCAGTGAGGTGGATCCTGAAGGCACTCGACGTGACCGAGTTCCTGTTCCTCCGGCCCACCGAGCCCTGAGCTCAGGTCACGATCTCCAAGGTGCCGTCGGCGAGGACGGTCATTCCGTCGCCGGCCTCGATCAGAGTCGCCGAGTTGTCCTCGACGACGATGGCGGGGCCCTCCAGGGTGTAGCCCGTGGGGAGGGTCGACCTCTGCCAAACACCCCCGACGCCGACCGGATCCACGCTGGTCCGCAGCGCCGGTATATCGTTCCATGTCAAGGGTGGCTCACCTGAGGCCGTGGCACGGAGATTGACCACCTCGACGGGCTCTCCGGGCCGATCGAAGCCAAAGCGCCCCTTGTGAGCTCGGTGGAATCGATCGATCAGACGCGCCCAATCTCCCCCACCGGCCACCTCCAGCTCATGTGACTGTCCCACGTATCGCATGTCGGCACCGATGCTCACCTCGGACGAGGGTCGCCCGAACATCGTCTCGAACCGCCCTGTGGCCTCCGTCTCGGTCTCAGCGGTCAGAGAACCGAGCCGGTCATCTCGCTCCGGCAACATCACCGTCCTCGCCGAGTCGGCCCTCGGAGCCGCCAACAGAAGCCCCAGCGCGGAGAACACACCTGACAGTGGTGGCACGAGGACCCTTCTCATGCCGAGCCGACGGGCCAGACGCGTTGCATGGAGCCCTCCGGCTCCCCCGAACGCCACGAGGACCGAATCTCTGGGGTCGGCGCCCTCCTCGACCGACACCGAGCGAAGCGCCCGCTCCATGTGAGCATCGACCACCTCCAGGACACCGGCCACGACCCGACCAACGGAGAGGCCCAGGCTCTTCGCCAGACGTTCTGCGGCCGCCTCTCCGGCGGCGAGATCGAGCACGACCGACCCGCCCAGAGCCAGGTCGGCCGGTATGTGACCGGCGAGGACGTTGGCGTCGGTGACGGTCAGCTCCCGGCCACCCAACCCGTATACGGCCGGCCCTGGATGTGCGCCCGCCGACCTTGGCCCGACCCGGAGGGCTCCCCCACCGTCGCGCCAGGCGATGCTCCCCCCACCCGCGCCAATGGTCCGAATCGGTACCGAGGGGACACGGTTCACCCTCCCGGCGACGTGATGCTCGGTGCCCACCGACGGCACTCCGCCGACGACCCGGCAGACGTCGGTCGACGTCCCACCCATGTCGAAGGAGACCACCGAGTCGTGCCCATGGTGAGTTCCCAGTGCCGCAGCGGCGACCACACCACCGGCCGGTCCCGACAGGACCAAACGTCCCGCCAGGTCCGACGCCTCGGAGAACGGGACGAGCCCACCCGCCGAGGTCATCACCAGCCGGGTCTCCATCTCGAGACGTCGATCGAGAGACCCGAGATAACTGGCAACCGAAGGCGTCAGGTACGCGGAGAGCACCGTCGTCGCCAACCGCTCGTATTCCCGGAACTCGGGCGACACATTCGAAGAGAGCACGTGCGGCAATGTGAGTGACTCGGCGATCGACTGCTCCCGGTTTGGATCCTGATAGGAGTCCAACAGCGCAACGGCCACGATGTCGGCTTCGCCAACGTCTGCCGGGTCGCCAAACCGCAACTCTCGAGGAACGAGCGGTTCCGGGCGGTCGACCGAGGAGTCATAGAGAGACGGGCGATCCTGACGGCCGATCTCGATGAGGTCCTCGTATCCCGGATCGGTCACGAGAGCCACCCGGGCTCCACGCCCCTCTAGAAGCGTGTTGGTGGCTGCCGTAGTCCCATGTAGGAACACGTCGGCTGTCAGGCCCGCGACACCGCCGGCGACACCGTCGGACTGGTCGGCCGTCGTCGGCACCTTGCCACCGACGACCTGGCCGCCGTCGACCATCACCACGTCGGTGAATGTCCCTCCGACATCCACGCCAATGACAGAGGCCACTCGTTACGCTCGGTCTCGCATGACCGTCAGAGTCGAGCAGACCCCAAACCCCAACGCCATGAAGTTCACGGTCGGCGCACAGGTCGGTGGGCCTGGGACGTATGTGAGAGGCGCCGAGGCCGAGGAGACATTCGCCACCGAGCTACTCGCACTCGACGGTGTTGCGAGTGTCTTCTTCACCGCTGACTTCGTGACCATCTCGAAAACTCCTGACGGCTCCTGGGAGGAGATAACCCCGGAGGCGACGGCGATCCTAGAGACCCACTTCGACGACTAATCGTCGGTGTCGTGAATCGATCGCGCCCTCCCGCTCCGTGTGTGGCCCGAACACCTCACATCGAACCTGCATCAGACGTCGTCCGACGCACCCATTTACAGACTCGACGCGGTACGCGTCCGTCCGGCCAAGCCGAGATTCGGATCC
>JASFVB010000202.1:0-4825 GCA_050050035.1 Acidimicrobiia bacterium
GGCAACATCCTTCGCGTGATCGGAGGCAGCGAGGAGAAGGTCCCCACATGAGTATCGAAGTTGCGGTGATCCCGGCCGCGGGCAGAGGCACCCGAATGCGCCCTGCAACGAGGGTGGTGCCCAAGGCCCTGATCACCGTTGTCGACCGCCCGGCCGTCCAATACGCCGTCGAGGAGGCAGCCCGGGCCGGGGCGAAGGAGGCGATCGTCGTCGTCGACCTCGACGCCGGTCATCTCGTGGCGCAGCACTTCACACTCGGCGGCCCGCTGCCGGGTCTGGAGGACGTCAGATTGCGTCCGGTGGTCCAGGAGGAGGCCCTCGGGCTGGGTCATGCCGTCCACGAGGCCGCCGAGATGGTCGGTGACCGTCCCTTCTTCTGTCTTCTGTCCGACAACATCGTCCGGCCGGGCCATGACGTTCTCGGCGACATGGCCGCAGGCAGCGACGACGGTGACGTCTCGGTCATGTGCCTCCGTCGTCTCAGCGACGAGTTCCTGGCCAAGTACGGGGTGGTGATCCCCAGGTCCGACGTGAAGGACGGGCTGCTCGAGTTGGGGGGTGCGGTGGAGAAGCCGGGCGTGGAGAACGCCCCCTCACGGCTGGGTCTCGTGGGACGTTACGTGTTCACCCCGGAGGTCTTTCCGATCCTCGCCAAGACCGAGCCGGGCGTGGGCGGGGAGATCCAGTTGACCGACGCGATCAACGAATTGGGGGCTCGCGGTCGTCTCAGAGGTTTCGTCGCCGAGCACGAGCTACTGGACGTCGGCACCCCGCAGGGTCTGGTCAGGGCGTCACGGGTCCTCGGCAACCATCAGTTCGGCGAGGATGAGCTCCAGTGAGGTCCATCCAGGATGTCCGGCGTCGGGCGTTCGAGACGATCAGGCCAACCCCTCCCGAACGGGTCCCCCTCGACGGGCTCGTCGGACGGGTACTCGCCGAGCCCATCGTCGCCCCCCACGACGTCCCCAGCTTCTCCAACTCCGCGATGGACGGGTTTGCGGTGCGCTCTGGCGACGTCGTCACTCCGGGGGCCGTCCTGGAGATCATCGAGGACGTCGCGGCGGGTCAGACCTCGTCTCTCGTCGTCGGCGAGGGACAGGCCACCCGGATCATGACCGGGGCACCGATGCCCGAGGGCGCCGACACCGTTGTCCGTGTCGAGGACACCTCCGAGGACGACGGCAAGGTCCGCATCGAAACGGCACCCGAGAAGGGAAAGTCAGTGCGCCCACCTGGTGGCGACGTGGCGGCCGGCACGACCGTGTTCCCGGCCGGCAAGCGTTTGACCGCGGCACATGTGGGAGTGCTCGCCACCATTGGTGTCGCCGAGCCGTTGGTCGCGTCCCTTCCCAAGGTCGCCGTCATGTCGACCGGCGACGAGCTCGTTCCCGCCGACACCGCCGAGTTGGGCCCGGGCATGATCCGCGACTCCAACCGCCCGATGCTCGTTGCCCTGGTCGCAGATGCAGGTGCGACACCGCTCGACATGGGACGTATCCCCGACGACGCCGATGCGTTGCGGGCGGCAATCGGCGAGGCCGCGGTGGCTTCCGACATGATCGTGACATCCGGCGGTGTGTCGATGGGTGACTTCGATGTGACCAAACTGGTCTTGCGGGACGAAGCGGACGTCGACTTCTTCCCCGTCGCCATGAAGCCGGGGAAACCCCAAGGCTTCGGCGTTGTCGGCGGAACGCCCTTCTTCGGTCTTCCCGGCAACCCCGTGTCGGTATTCGTTTCGTTCGAGCAGTTCGTGCGCCCATCTCTTCTCCACATGCAGGGGGCAACCGCCTTGTTGCGGCCCCGGGTGATGGGTATTGCCGGACAAGAGCTGGTGTCTGATCCCGCCAAGGAGGAGTTCATCCGGGTCCGGCTCACCGGCGACGACCCGGTCTGTGAGGTCGTCAGGACCGGCGGGCAGGGCTCCCACGTCCTGTCCGGCGCAGCCAACGCCGACGCATTCGCCGTTCTCGGCGTGGGTGTGGAGTCCGTTGCGAAGGGCGAGCCGGTGACACTCGAGCTGTTCCGTGCGATGGAGACGAGGAGCATCGATGCCTGACGAGCTGACGCATCTCGACGATGCCGGGGAAGTGAGGATGGTGGATGTCGGTGACAAGCCGCACACGAGGCGGACCGCCGTCGCGGAGGGCTTCGTTGCCATGTCCCCCGAGCTCGTGGAGAAGTTCTTCCAGGGCGATCTCCCCAAGGGTGACGCGGCGGCGGTGGCGAGAGTGGCCGGGATCACCGCGGCGAAGAAGACCTCGGAGCTGATCCCTCTCTGTCATCCGATCCCGATCAGCTCGATCGACATCGACCTCGCCCCGGCTGGGCACGGTGTCGCCATCACCGCTACCGTTGTGACAACTGGCCAGACCGGGGTGGAGATGGAAGCCATGATTGCCGTCTCGATCTCGGCGCTCACCATCTACGACATGGTCAAGGGTGTGGAGCGAGGCGTGACAATCGAGGCGGTTCGACTTCGCAGCAAGGAGGGGGGGCGGACCGGACGGTGGGAGCGCCCGGTCGTTGAATGACCAGCCCCTTGGTCGCTACGCTCACAGAGCGGACGGAGTAACTGAAGACAATGCCAACACCCCTCATAATCGCCGCGCTGGTGATCGGTGCCGTTTGGGCCGTATACCTGCTCCCGGCGGTTTTCGGGGAGCGGGGTAGCGCTCCTATCAGCTCAACAGAGGAGTTCGATCGTTGGACTCACTCGATGGCCCACGTGCAAAAGCACACCGCGGCCGACCTCGCCGCCAGTCACAAGGACCAGATTCGGGCTCGCCGTCGACGCACTATCGCCGCCCTCATCGTCTTGGCGCTGGCCGGCTACGTCGCCGCCATCGCCCTCGGCTCGGTCCAGTGGCTGCTGGTGGGTCTGTTCTTCACATCTCTCATCGCCCTCTACGGGGCGGTGCTGGCACAGATGAAGCAGCGTCGCCTCCAGCGTCTCAAGGTGACGCACGTCGCTGAGCGTCCCGCCGAGTGGGACGAGCCGCAGGTCAAAGTCATCGCCAATTGACTCCCGACCTCTCCGACGAGGTCCGCATCATCCTCGACGCCCGCTTCGCCGCGCGTGAGAAGGCGATCGGCGAGTCACGAAAGGCGATCAGGTCGGCCGCCAATGGGATCCGTGCTCTGCATCGCTCGGAATGGGACACTGCGGAAGAGTTGATCCAGGACGCCGGCGACCGGCTCGAGGACATCACCGGCTCACTCGCGGATCATCCCGAGCTGATCGGACACGCCGTCGTGACCGACGCCGCCAAGGAGTACGCCGAGGCGCGGATCACCCAGGCGATCTTCACGGGTGCGGAATGCCCCGATTTCGACGACCTCGGCATGGACCCGGTTCCCTATCTGCACGGGCTTGGCGAGGCGGTGGGGGAGATGAGACGCCGGATGCTCGACCTTCTCCGCGCCGAGCGGATCGACGAGGCCGAGAAGATGCTCGAGGAGATGGACCGCATCGTCGACCTTCTCGCCGAGATCGACTACCCGGACGGGATGACCAGCGGTCTTCGCCGCACCACCGATGTCTCCCGGTCCCTGGTCGAGAGGTCGCGTTCCGATCTCACGTCCACCGTCATCCAGGAGCGTCTCCGTCACGACCTCCGTGACACTTCGAACCTCCGGTAGTTAGGCCCGTATCCGGGCCTAACTACCGGAGGTTCGATGGCCCACGCATCCGCGTGTTGGGCTGACGGTGGGGAGAAGGGTGTCCGAGCGGCTCATCTAGGATGCTGCCATGGATTTCGATGGTGTCCGTCTGGAGGTCGAGGACCGGACCGCCACCGTCACGCTGGCCCGACCCGAGAAGCGAAACGCACTCTCGCTCGACACGCTCCAGAATCTCATCAAGGCATTCGAGGCCGTGCCGTCGGACGTCGGCGTCGTCGTGCTCGCCGCCGAGGGCAAGGTGTTCAGCGCCGGTCATGACATGAGCGAGATGATCGACCGGCCCGACGAGTACTACACCGAGCTGTTCGACACCTGCGTGCGCATGATGGAGAGCGTCCACGCCTTGCCCCAGCCGGTCATCGCGAGGGTCCAGGGCGTGGCCACCGCCGCCGGGTGCCAGCTGGTCGCATCGTGCGATCTGGCCGTGGCCGCGGACGACACGTGGTTCGCAACTCCCGGTGTCTCCATCGGCCTGTTCTGTTCAACGCCGATGGTCCCGGTGAGCAGGGCGGTGGGTCACAAGCGGGCTATGCAGATGCTCCTCACCGGAGAGCCGATATCCGCGGCGCAGGCGGTCGAGTGGGGTCTCATCAATCAAGCGGTCCCGGCCGAGGAGCTCGACGATGCCGTGGCCGAGTTGGCCGGGAAGATTCTCCGGTTCTCCTCACACACGATCGCGATGGGCAAAGAGGCGTACTACGCCCAGGCCGAGTTGCCGGAGGACTCGGCGTACAAGGTCACGTCGCCGGTGATGGCGGCCAATGCCGCGACGACCGACGCCCAGGAGGGGATGACAGCGTTCCTCGAGAAACGCGACCCGGAATGGACCGGGCGAGACTGAGTCGATGACCGTCTATCGAACAGAGCTGACTCCTCTCTCGTTTCTGGAGCGCTCTGCGATCGCCTTTCCCGCGAAGACCGCCATCGTCCACGGTGAGCAGGCCATCACATACGCCGAGATGGCACAACAGGTGACGCGCGTGGCCCGGGCGCTACAGGGCAGCGGTGTCGGCGCCGGCGATCGGGTGGCCTTCCTCTGTCCCAACATCCCCCAGATGTTGATCGCCCATTTCGCCGTGCCGCTGTTGGGGGCGGTGCTCGTGGCCGTGAACACCCGTCTGTCGCCGGAGGAGATCCGCTA
>JASFVB010000203.1:0-4825 GCA_050050035.1 Acidimicrobiia bacterium
GAGGCCAGCTGGCCATAAGCCGAGAAGAATCAATCGAGAAGAGAAGCTGGACGGCATCGCCGTCCCGCTTCTCTTTTGGTTAGAGTCGGATTCCCGACTGAGGAGGACGTCTAGAAAGTGTCGACCAGAACCGAGCCCGAAGTCACACCGGGTCCCCCGGGCGCCACACCGCCGGAGCCTGAGCGCTCTGGCATAGGGACCCAACTCCTCCGCATCGGTGTCTCCCTCGTTGTCCCGATCCTGGCCGCCTTGGGTCTCTATTGGTCGGGTCTGGTCCTTCTCGACGAGGACGCCAATCGATTGGTCGTGGTGCTGGCCGCGTTGGTGGTCGGAGTCTTGGGTGTCTTTGGCCTCTACTACGCCATGGACTGGATGATCCATCGACTTCCCGAGCACTATCAGGAGAAGGTCAGACCGTTTGCCTTCGTGGGGCCCGCGGTCGTGTTGCTGGGTGTCTTCCTCCTCTACCCCACAATCAACACCGTCATCCTCAGCTTCAGGGATGCCCAAGGAGTGGAGTTCATCGGGTTCGACAACTACGTCTCACTCTTCACGGAGGGTGACACGCTCCTCGCCCTGCGCAACTCGCTGGCGTGGGTCATCATCGTCCCGCTGTTCTCGGTACTCATCGGTCTTGGTTTCGCCGTCCTGTCAGACAAGCTGGGGCGAAAGAGTGAGGCTCTCTCCAAGACCTTCATCTTCATGCCCATGGCGATCTCCTTCGTCGGCGCCTCCATCGTGTGGCGTTTCATCTACAACTTCCGACCTGAGGGTTTTGGCGATCAGATCGGGTTGATGAACGGAATCATGTCCTGGCTGGGCAGAGAGCCCGTGGCCTGGCTGCTCCAGGAACCATGGAACAACTTCTACCTGATGGTGATCCTCATCTGGCTTCAGACCGGATTCGCCATGGTGATCCTGTCGGCGGCCATCAAATCGGTGCCCGAGGACATCCTGGAGGCGGCGCGCATCGACGGTGCGTCGGAGTTCAAGGTGTTCACACGGGTGGTCATCCCCTCGATAATGTCGACGGTCGTCGTTGTGACCACAACGGTCATCATCACGGTGTGGAAGGTGTTCGACATCGTCTTCGTCATGACAGGAGGTCAGTTTGGAACGACGGTCGTGGCCGAGAAGATGGTTACGGAGTTCTTCACCTTCCGCAACAGCGGGACGGGGGCCGCACTGGCCGTTGTGCTGCTCATCGCCGTCATCCCGCTCATGGTGGCCAACGTGAAGAGATTCCAGGAACAGGAGGCGACGCGATGACCGCCACAACGACGCCCGCCGCCCCGGCGACGACTCCAACCCCGCTGGGGGAGGAGAGGTCTCTGTGGTCGCGGCTGACTGACAGATGGCTCGTCAAGCTGGTGATCATCCTCGTGGTGATCGCGTGGATCATCCCGACGCTGGGAGTCCTGATCAGCTCGTTCCGCTCAGGCGGCGACGTGAACGCCACCGGCTGGTGGACGGTGTTCGGGAACCTGGGCAGCAACGACTGGACCTTCGAGAACTACAGCGAGGTTCTCTCCTCGGAGGGGTTCGGGAACGCTTTCCTGAACTCTCTGTCGGTGACGATCCCGGCAACGGTGATCCCGATCACGATCGCGGCTTTCGCCGCATACGCATTTGCGTGGATGGACTTCCCGGGCAGACAGTGGATCTTCGTGTCGGTGGTCGCTTTGCTCGTCGTTCCCCTCCAGATGGCCCTGATCCCGCTTCTGAAGCTGTTTGTCCAGTTCGACATGAACGGGACCTTCCCGGCCATATGGCTGGCCCACACCGGCTTCGGGCTCCCGTTGGCGATCTATCTCTTACGCAACTACATAGGCTCGCTGCCGTCGTCGCTGATGGAATCGGCGCGGATCGACGGTGCCACCCACTTCGAGATATTCACCAAGCTCGTGGTTCCGCTGTCGGTCCCGGTTCTTGCCTCGTTCGCCATCTTCCAGTTCCTCTGGGTGTGGAACGACCTGCTCGTCGCGCTCGTGTTCCTGGGTGGGAATCCCGAGGTCCAAGTGGTGACGCTGGCATTGCGGAACCTGAATGGGTCAAGAGGTCAGGCGTGGCATCTGTTGACGGCCGGCGCTTTCATCACGATGGCTTTGCCGATCGTGGTGTTCCTGACTCTCCAGCGGTACTTCGTCCGAGGTCTCACGGCCGGATCCGTCAAGGGCTAGCCAGGCCCCGGTGACCGCACGATCGGCCGGGGAGGAGGCTCGGCCCGTCGGCTGGGCCATCTTCGTCGGCACCGTCGTCCAGGCAGTGTCGTTCGGGTCATTGATGGTCGGCGTATTCGCCTCGACTTCCGACAGCGGCGAGGCCGGAGGCGTCTATTTCGCGCTCGGCTTCATGCTGGTCCCGATCATGTGCGCCGTCGTGGCATTCATGTCGAGACACCCGAGGGCGCCGATGGCAACCCTGAAGGGCATGGGGGCATGGCTCGTGATCGGCCTTCCGTTGGGTCTGTTGATCCCCGTCGTGGGCCTGGGCATGGGTTACACCGCGGCCGGCGCGCTGACGTTGCGCTCCGACGCCCTCGCTCCGGGACGAAATCGAGCTTGGGCGATACTCGCCGTTGCCATCTACCTCACGGTGTTGCTCCTCATCCTTCCCCAGTCGGCCATTCTGGGCGGGGCGATCAGCCCTCTGCTCGCGATTCGCGCCGCGGACATCGTCACCGAGCGCCGCGAGTTACAGACGTAGCGGCTAGCCCGGCGGCTCGAATCCGGGGAATCCCGCATCGACCCAGGATTTGAACGCTTCGGCGAAGTCAACGTCGCTCCTGCGAGCCGTGGCCAGGGCAAGACGGTGATTCAGATAGTCGCAGTACCCCTGAACTGGATCGTCGCCCGGCCAGATCTCGCGGATCCGTGCGATCGACGGCTCGTATTGACTCGTGAGCCATTTGAAGGTCCCAACGCTCTTCCCGGTGGCCGAGTGTGGCCCATGCTTCGCCAGGAAGTAGTTGAGATCTCCCAGGATGATCCTCGCCTGGTTCTCCGAAGCCTCGATGCCCGTTCGCTGCCGCAGGGTGTCGGAGTTGTACGTGCGACCTCCGACATGGGTGATCATCCGGACCTGGTTGCCACCGTCGGCCGGGGTGATCTCGACGTCATCCACGGCGAAGCCCAAGTCGTTGATCCGGGCGGTCCGCTCTCTGATGCGGTACGCGTCGTCTCGGGTTATGACGAACTCCTCCTGCAACTCGCTCCAGAGCGCGTCGTACCGACGTTCGATGTCGGCGCCCAGACCGATGTCGGCCTCGTCCAACTCGGCGCCCGTCTCGGCGGCGATGTCTGCCATCTCCCCGGCGAGGTTCTCGGTCATCACCTCGATGTCCTCGCGACGCTGACCATCGCTGAGGTGCTCATGTAGCTCCGAGGTCTCGGCGTCGATCATGATCGCCTCTATCTGTCCCGCGTCGAACCGGTACAACACATTGGAGAGCGAGCAGTCACCCCAATAGCACCCGGCGAGATGCAACTCGACGAGAAGCCCTGCCAGCGCATCGAGCATCTGACTGCGCCGGGCCCCAAAGCCCGCACCGGACACGAGCCGGCGGTAGGGGAAGGTGTGCTCCACGAACCGGGTCACCACGGCACCGGCTCCCTCGTCGTGCGGGTCGAGCCACTCCCGCTCCACGTACCCTGCGGCGATTGCCACACGTTGGGTCTTCTCTCGAAGCGTGCGGAGGACTCGATACTCGTTGAGGGCTAGACGCCGCGACATCTCCTTGATGGCATACACCCCTTCGTGATATGCGACGAACACGACTGGATGACGATGAACCCCCGTGGGCATCGAGACGAGCCGATCCACCTCCCAGTCGTTGACGGGTTGGTCCCACGGAAGGTCGAGGAAGTCGGGATGACCGGGTCTGATCTGCAGGACGGGAGTGCTCACCCAATTGCCCGTTCTGCCATGGCGAGACCGCCGGCCAACCCAGAGAGATCGCCCAGACCAGGTGGTGACACCAGCAGTCCCGGGTCGGTCTCGACCGGGTAGTCGCCTAGCAGTGACGGGGCCACCTCACGCAGCCTGTCGTGGAAACCGGGGAGCTTGGAGACGCCACCCCCGACGATGATCCTCTCCGGGGCGACGGTATAGACGAGGTCGCGGACCAGCTGGGCCACGTATCCGGTGGCGAGGTCGAGCACCGCCTGATTCCCGGCCCACGTACCGGGTCGCCCGAATCTCGCCTCCAGGGCCGGCCCGGCTGTCATGCCTTCGAGACAATCCCCGTGATATGGGCAGGTGCCCTCGAATTCATCCCCGTCCTCGGGTCTGACCACGATGTGACCAGCTTCGGGGTGCCGTTTCCCGCCGACCAGACGACCTCCGACGACGATCCCGGCTCCGATACCGGTGCCGACCGTCACGTAGACGAAGTTGCTCATCCCCAGGGCCGCTCCCCAGCGACCCTCGCCGAGAGCTGCGCCGTTCACGTCGGTGTCGATCACGGTCGGGGTCGAACGGCCCGCGGTGATGCCACCCAGCACGTCGACGCCGGACCATCCCGGCTTGGGTGTGGCCTGCATCTCTCCGTAGCGCACACTGGCAGGATTCACGTCGAGCGGGCCAAACGATGCGATACCGATGGCGTCCAGATCGTGGTCGTGGAGATAGGTGGCGACTGCAGAGAGGGTGACATCCGGTGCCCCGGTCTCGATTCGATGTGGCTCGCTGAGGTCGCTCGGCGACGTACCGACCGCCACGTCGGTCTTGGTGCCACCGATCTCGACTGTGCCGTACAAGGGCACCTATCCGGCCTTGGCCTGTTTCTCCTTGGTGGCCTCGACCGACGCCTTCAGCGCTTCGAGCA
>JASFVB010000204.1:0-4806 GCA_050050035.1 Acidimicrobiia bacterium
GACCCTTTCCACGATCGCCTCTCTCATCCCGGTGCCGTCCAACGCACCCATCGCCGTGCCGAAGGAGCCCACCCCCGGCAGCACGAGACGACTCGCGTCGGCCACGTCGCCGGGCTCTCGTGCCAGTTCCGGTCGGGCACCCAGCCGGCGAAAAGCGGCGAGGACCGAAGCGAGATTGGCCGTGCCGGTGGGGACCACGACCATCGAGTCGCTCATCCCAGCACTCCCTTTGTGCTGGCGACGGTCTCGCCGACGACCACCAGCGACGATCGGAGTGCCAGTGCCACCGCCTTGAAGGAGGATTCGGCCTTGTGATGGTCGTTGTCCCCTCTGATGAGATCGACGTGCAGCGCCATCCGCCCTTCGATGGCGAGGCTGCGCATGAAGTGGATCAGGTTCTCGGTTGCGACCGCACCGATCTCGTCACGGGAAAAGGGGATGTGGATCTCGGCCCAGGGACGCCCCGACAGGTCCACCACCGCCCGACTCAGGGACTCGTCGAGGGGTGCGTAGGCCGTTCCGAAACGTGCGATCCCGGCTCGGTCTCCAACCGCCTCGTCCAAGGCCCTGCCCAGCACGACGGCACAATCCTCGACCGTGTGATGGTCGTCGACGTGGGTGTCACCGGTCGCCCGGAGACTCAGATCGATCCCGGAATGACGCCCGAGCGTCGTGATCATGTGGTCGAGAAAGCCAAGACCCGTCTCCACATCGGCCACGCCGGTGCCGTGGACGTCGAGGGACAGGGTCACCTCCGTCTCCCTCGTCGTTCGGGTGACTTCAGACGTTCCGGTCATCGAGAACCTCCTCGAGTTGATCGATGGAATCGAGAATCAGCGCAGCGCCATTCAGGCCTTTTCGCGCCACCAGGGGCGGATCACCTGGCGCCACCACACCAATTGGGACGGCTCCCGCCGCCCTTGCAGCCGTGATGTCGTCGTGGGTGTCACCCACCATCCAGACGTGACTCACGCCCAGTCGCTCCATGGCCAGCCGTACCGGTGCAGGGTCGGGTTTGAGGCTGGCGTCGTCCCGGGTCACCAAGGCGCCGAACACGTCGCCGAGACCAAATCTGGCCAGGAACTCCTCGGCCTCCTTCCGAGGCCGCCCGGTCACCAAGGCCAGCGGGATTCTCTTCGCCCACCTCTCCAGGGTCTCCGGGGGGAGGAGAGGCCGTTCTGTTCGTCTCAACCCGTCGGCCGATCCCGAGCCTTCGTAGAGGAGCTGGAAACGACTCACCACATCGTCGATGGCGATGTCGACGCCGGCCGCCAGGCACAGACTCCTGGTCAGCTCCCAATCGTCGTTGGCACCACCGCTCGTCTTCGCCTCGGCGATGTCCTCCGAAGAGACGGTCACACCGAAGGAGTTGGCCGTGCCGATCACGGCGGCCGTGTAGGAGCGGCTCACGTCGGCCACGACACCGTCGAGATCGAGAATCAGGGCCTCCGGCGCCAGGATCGTCCTCAGGACCGCCACCAACCGGTCGAAGTCCCGTCTCTCGCCGGGCACGGTGATTCGGACGCACCTCGCCAACTCGGGCCGTCCCGGGAAGCCCCTGAGCCCGATACCGAGGGACGCCGCAGCGGAGATCACCCAATCCGCATCGACGTCGCTGGCCAGAACGAAGTTTGCCCGCGACCTCAGGGGTCTCGCCCCCACCTCGTCGAGCACGTCCGCCAGCGCCCGTCGCTCGTCGCTGATCTCAGCCAGATAGAGACTGCGTTCGTCCTCATCTGCGCCGAGTGCCTCCTCGGCCAGAGAAGCCGACAGACCGGAAACCGGGTAAGGACTGCCATAGGCGGAGATCTCGGCGACCACGTCGCGAGCACCGAGCAGGTAGCCAGCCCGTAGACCGGCCAGCCCGTACGCCTTGGAGAAGGTGCGGACCGTCACCACGTTGCTGCACGCCAGCGCAGCGTCGGTGAGGTCACCATCGGTGAAGTCGGCGTAAGCGGCGTCCAACACGACCAGCGGGAATGCCTCTGCCACTTCGCGCAGGTCGGCCTCTCCGATCACGTTGCCCGTCGGGTTGTTCGGCGAGACGATCACCGCCATCGACGCCCCTTCCGCCAGGTCGAGGAACTCGCCGAGCGGGAAGTCGTCGTCCCACCACTCGACCTGAACGACCGACCCGCCTGTCTGACGGGCGTACCTGGTGATCATCTCGAAGCTGGGTGTCGTCGCCACCACCGTGGTTCCTGCTCGGGACAAAAAGCACCGCGCCAGGGCATCGTCGCCACCAGCTGTGATCAAGACGCGATCGGTTTCGATACCGTGACGCACCGCCACGGCCGTCTGCAAGCGCGTGGTGTCTGGATAGCGGGATACCACGTCGAGGTCGATGGCCAACGCAGTGTCGGATAGTGGCCACGGCCGGCCCTCGTTTCTGGACAGATCCAAGTCGATCTCGGCGTCGAAACGAGGTGGCTGGTAGATGTCGACCGGGCTCATGGGACGATCTGCTCCAGACTCGACACGACGATGTCCTCCGCCCCGCGGTCTTTGAGCTTGGGGATGAGCGCCGGTAGCTCGCTACGTGGCACAGCAGCCTTCACCGCGAAACCGCTTCCACCGTGGAGGGCCGCCATCGTCGGCTCCCTCATCGAAGGGAGGATCGCGATCACTCGTTCCACATCCGGCTGGGTGACGTTGAGCTCGATCATCGCCCGGCCCCGTGCCTCGAGGACTGATCGAAGACTGAGGACGAACCCGTCGATCTGCACCTTCTTGGCCGGGGTGTCGAGTGCTGTCGGGCTGGCGTACAGCCTCGTCGAGGAGCTCATCAGCTCGTCCACGATCATCAAGCCGTTGGCGGCCAGGGTCTCGCCGGTGGAGGTGATGTCGACTATGACGTCTGCGTCCTCGGGCGGGAATACCTCGGTGGCCCCGTAGGAGTGGACGAACACTGCGTCGAGCCGTCGAGAGTGGATCCATTCCCGGGTGAGTCGCTCGAGCTCGCTGGCTACGACCAATGGCCGATCGGGCAGACGCCCATCGACCAGGAGCGCCTTGGGCGAAGCGGCGACCACGCGCACGGGGTCGAGTCCCGTGTCGAGGAGCTCGATCAGATCTGCCGCCTTCTCCGCCACCCAGTCGGCCCCGGCGAACCCGAGGTCCCGGGATCCCGCGGCGAGCATCTCCACGATGTTCTGTGGCTTGAGCAGCTTGACCTCGAAACCCGGGACCGACGAGATGGGTCGGTAGCCACGAGGCCCGGACGGCGTCAAGTGGATGCCGGCATCGTCGAGCAGCGCGGTCACGCCTCTTTCGATTCGCCCCTTGGGGATTGCCAGGTGAAGGGTGTCAGAGTTGGGATAGGTCACGGTCGGCCTTTCCGCCTGGCGGCCGACTACCCCTCAAACGACAGAGACGCCGACCGCTTGGTCGGCGTCTTGGTGGTGTTGCGTTGACTCAGCTAGCCACTATCAGCCGACCCGTGACGGGTGGTGATGGTGATGAGCGTGGGCCAACGGGGAGTACATGTGGCAGACAAACCTAGCCATTCGGCTCTCCACTCAGAAATCCTCGCCTCACGCCGCAGCGGCATCAGCCCACCCATCGGAGCATTCACCCTGCAGGACGTGGGACGACGACGTCGATCGGTTCTGGCCTGACCAGCCGTATAGCGTTGTTGACATGGTCTCGGTTGTGATCGACGACGTCGCCAAGGCCTTTCCCGAAGGCCAAGCCGTATCTGGCATGACGCTCCGGGTGGGGCACGGCGAGTCCGTCGTGTTGTTGGGACCGTCCGGCTCGGGGAAGACCACACTGCTGCGTCTGCTCGCAGGGCTCGACAAACCCGATTCGGGGACGATCCTGTTCGACGGGATCGACGTTGGTGACGTGCCCACGGCGCAGCGCAATGTCGCGATGTTCTCACAGGATCACACTCTCATCCCACGTCTGACCGGACGTCGCAATGTCGAGTTTCCGTTGCGTGTTCGCAAGACGCCGAGATCGGAGGGAACCAGGAGAGTCGAGGCCGAGGCTCGCGCCCTCGGCGTGGCGACGATACTCGACCGCATGCCGTCGCAGATGTCGGGCGGACACCAGCGTCTCGTCCAGCTGGCGAGGGCCATGGTCAGGGTGCCCCGGCTCTTTCTGATCGACGAGCCCTTTGGAGGCGTGGACGCATCGACACGCACAGCCCTCCGTGCCGAGCTCCGAACACTTCAGTCGGGTTACGACGTCACCGCGATCTATGCGACGCACGATCAGGAGGACGCCATGGTCCTCGCCGACGAGCTGGTGGTGCTGGACCATGGCCGGATCCGTCAGAGTGGCCCGCCCCTCGAGGTCTACAGACGACCGGCCGACACCTTCGTCGCTCGATTCGTGGGGAGCCCGGAGATGACGATGCTCTCAGGTGAGGCGAGTCGTGGATCGTTGACGGTGGCGGGATTCAGGATCGGGCCGGCACGCCAGCTCCCCGACTCGGTGCTGGTCGGGGTGCGAGCAGAGGACTGGGAGCGCTCACCCCCAGGCCTCACCGCCAACGTGACGTCGGTTCGTGACGTCGGTCCCTTCCTCATGGTGACGGCGCGCACCCGTGCCGGCGTGGTCACGCTCCGGTCCCAGGAGCAGGTGGACAGGGGCGACGAGATATCGATCAGGCCTGGCCGCTATGCCGTGTTCGATGCCCGGACCGGGAGGGCTGTGTTCCACTCGAACCCGTGACCACCGGGCGTCACGGATGGACAGCCATCCACTCTCACGCGACGATCCAATTCGAGACTCAGCCGATGGCGTGAAACGTAGGGCGCAACGCCGGATACAGCTCTTGGAACATCCGGTGATTCCTCG
>JASFVB010000205.1:0-4802 GCA_050050035.1 Acidimicrobiia bacterium
TAATGCTGCACGGGCGGAATACCGTCCCCAGAGCGTTTGGAAAGAGAAGGCCGATCGCGCCGGTTGGAATCAGACGCCGTAGGGTCGAAATACCGCCCGCAGAGCATTAGGAACGCTCAGCTTCTGGCGTCCTGAAGCAAACGGGCGTCGACCGCGAACTCGCCCTCCGAGTACTCGACCGAAGCCGTCCCGGCGGCGGCCATCAGGTCTGACTCGGCCGCACGCAGCTGGTCGAGCCGTTCCTTGTCGAGCGACACACCGAGAGGCTCCAGCTCGGCGCGCATCGACACCTTGGCATCCGATTTGGCCCGGCGGACGACGGTGAGGACCTCACCGGCGACCGAGAGCACCCCGGCGTCACCGGTGACACCATCGAACTCCTCCGCCTCTGGCCACGAGGTGCGGTGCACCGATCCGTCCTTCCACCAGCTCCACACCTCCTCGGTGACGAAGGGGAGGAACGGGGCGAACAGCCTCAGATAGACACCCAAGGCCAGTTGCAGAGCAGCGTGGGCCGACTCGGCCCCCGGCCCCTCGCCGTAGGCACGTGACTTGACCAGCTCGACATAGTCGTCGGTCCAGTTCCAGAAGGACCGCTCGGCGTACTCCAGGGCACGGGCGTAGTCGTACTCGTCGAATGCCTTGGTCGCCGACCGAACTGTCTCGGCCAGCCCGGCGAGCATGGAGCGGTCGAGGGCTTCGGTGATAGCCGATGGGTCGACGTCGGTGTCGGAGAAGCTCAATGCGAATCGGGAAGCATTGAGGATCTTGATGGCGAGCCGACGGCCGATGCGGAGCTGTTCCTCCTCGAAGGCGGTGTCGGTGCCGGGTCGACCGCTGACCGACCAGTAGCGGACCCCGTCGGCCGAGTACTTGTCCACGTATTGGAGCGGGGTCTCGACGTTGCCCTTCGACTTCGACATCTTCTTGCGGTCCGGGTCGAGGATCCACCCGTTGATGGTGCCGGTGTGCCAGGGCAGCTCGTCGTGTTCGAAGTGGGAGCGGACCAGGGTGGCGAACAGCCAGGTGCGGATGATGTCGTGGCCCTGGGGACGGATGTCGTAGGGAAAGACCCGCTTCCAGAGGTCGGCGTCGTCGTCCCAGTGACCGGCGATCTGCGGGGTCAGCGACGACGTCGCCCAGGTGTCCATGATGTCCAGCTCGCCGACGAACCCGCCCGGTTGACCACGTTGTGACTCCTCGTACCCGTCGGGGGTGTCGGAGCTGGGGTCGATGGGCAACACGTCCTCGGGGGGGACGATCGGGTTGTCGTAGTCGGTCTCCCCGTCCGCATCGACCGGATACCAGAGAGGGATGGCGACACCGAAGAAGCGCTGACGGGAGATGAGCCAGTCGCCGTTGAGCCCTTCCACCCAGTGGCGGTAGCGAACACCCATGAAGTCGGGGACCCAGTGGAGATCTTCGCCACGGTCCAAGAGCTCTTTGCGTAGGTCGTCCTCCCGGCCCCCGTTGCGGATGTACCACTGACGGCTGGTGACGATCTCGAGGGGGCGGTCGCCTTTCTCGTAGAACTTGACCGGATGCATGATCTGCCGTGGCTCACCGTCGAGGTCTCCGGAGGCGGCCAACAGCTCGGCCATCCTCCGTCTCGCCTGGTTGGCGAACAAACCGGCGATCTCCCCGTAGGCCTCGGCGCCGTCACCGGTGATCCACTCGGGGGTCTCGGTCTGAAACCGCCCGTCGCGCCCGATGACTGCCCGGGTGGGCAGGTCGAGTTCACGCCACCAGGTGACGTCGGTGGTGTCACCAAAGGTGCAGATCATGGCGACCCCGGTGCCCTTGTCCGGCTCGGCCAGCTCGTGGGCGACGATGGGGATCTCCACCCCGAACAACGGAGTGGTCACCGTCGACCCGAACAACGGCTGGTACCGCTCGTCGGCGGGATGGGCCACCAGGGCGACACAGGAGCAAATCAGCTCGGGTCGGGTGGTGTCGATGTAGATCTGGGTGCCGTCGGGGCGGTGGAAGGCGATCTTGTGATAGGCGCCGCCCTTTTCCCGATCCTCCAGCTCGGCCTGGGCGACGGCGGTCTGGAAGTCGATGTCCCACAGGACCGGTGCGTCCTGGGTGTAGGCCTCCCCCCGCTCCAGGTTGCGGAGGAATGCCTTCTGGGACGTGCGTCGGCTGTGATGGTCGATGGTGGCGTAGGTCTGGGTCCAGTCGACGGACAGTCCCAGTGTGCGCCAGACGTGCTCGAACACTTTCTCGTCCTCGGCAGTGAGGCCATGGCACAGGTCGATGAAGTTGCGACGGCTGATGTGAACCGGCGGGTCGTGGGGCTCTGACGGTGGCTCGTAGTCGGGGTCGTATGGGAGCGAGGGGTCACAGGCGACGCCGTAGTAGTTCTGGACACGACGCTCTGTGGGGAGACCGTTGTCGTCCCACCCCATTGGGTAGAAGACCTCTTTGCCCGCCATGCGGCGGTAGCGGGCGTGGGCGTCGGTTTGGACGTATCCGAAGACCGAGCCCATGTGCAACGATCCGGACACCGTCGGTGGCGGGGTGTCGATTGAGAAGATCTCCTCGCGGGTCTTGGCCCGGTCGAAGCGGAAGGTGTCGTTCTCCTCCCAGTAGGCGTCCCATTTCGCTTCGAGACCGTCGAGTGATGGCTTGTCGGGGATGTTCCGCGTCATCGCAGGTCAGGGTAACTGTGGCCCTCTCCGATTTGGGAGTCGATACCATGCGGAGATGGCTGACGAAGAGGCTGTCCGCGCCATCGCAGAGTCCAAGGAAGTCCTGATCGAGACGAGTGACGGTGGTCGTCGCGGCCGCACCATCATCTGGACGGCACCCCACGAAGGTGAGATCTACATCCGCTCGTATCTGGGAGACCGGGGTGTCTGGTATCAGCGGGCCCTGGCCAATCCCGAGGTCACACTGTCGGTTGGTGAGGTCTCAGTGCCGCTGACGGCAGTGCCGGCTCGGGACCCGGATTCGATCGAGGCTGCCACGCAAGGGTTCCTGGACAAGTACGGCCCATCGGGATCGCGGGACGCGATGGTGGCCGACGAGGTGTTGCACACGACGATGCGTCTCGAGGCTCGCTAGCCGTCACCTGGAACCGTCGGATCGCCCGAGACGTCCAATGGGCGATGAGGACACTGATCTGGGTCGTCGCAGCCGTCATCTCGCTGACCGCATGCTCAAAGGCCGCGTCGGCCCCTCCAGAGCCGTCGGAGCTGACCGTTTCCCACGGTTGTGGGTACGGGTTTGCCCTAGGTGACGAGGAGCAAAGGGTTGGACTGGTGCTGACATTCCTCGACTTCGAGGCGGCGACAGCGGGTGAGGTGGGCAGCGAGTTCGTGTTGCCGGACGCCGTCTGGGACGCAGACTTGGTGTTCGGCTACGACCTGTTCTCCAACTGGTGCGACGACGTGATTGAGCCAGATGAGCCGGAAGTGGTCATCGAGAAGGCCTTCTCGGTCTGGGGAAGGCTGGTGATCGACCAGCTGCCCGAGGCGGGCACGTGTGGGCTGGCTTCCGGGACGTTGCTCGATGCCTCATACATGGATGACGTCGACCGAAGAGTCGAATTGGGCGACATCTCGTTGAGCAATGAGCTCTGGGGCTGTTTCGCAGGCTGAAACGACCCTGATTTCCTCGATCCACGATCTGTCACTCGTAACCAGTACTTTCGCCGTCATGGAGCAGCGCATCAGTGTCATCACCCTCGGCGTGGGCGATCTCGAATTGTCACGCATCTTCTACCGCAACCTCGGATGGGAGGAGCATCCGTCCTCACAGGACGACGTGGTCTTCTTCCAAGCCGGAGATCTCGTGTTCGGTCTGTGGGACCGAGAGAAGCTGGCAGAAGACAGCACCGTCGAGGACCCCGGTGGCTGGGGCGGCGTAACCCTGGCCTACAACACCAGGACCCAGGGCGACGTCGATGCCCTGATCGAAGACGCCAGGTTCGCCGGTGCCACCATCGGCCGGGAGCCCGCCAAGACCTTCTGGGGTGGGTACTCGGGTGTGTTCATCGACCCCGACGGCCATCCCTGGGAGGTGGCGCACAACCCGTTCTGGACCATCGGGGAAGACGGGACCGTGCAGTTGCCGACCGAATAGGTTCCTCCGACCCCGACCTACGGTCGCCGCGCCACAGCTCGATAGAGCACCAGCAGCCCGATTGCGATCAGCACGGCCGCTCCGACGGTGCCGACCGTCACGTCGACGAACGCAGATGCGGCCACACCGGCGAAGACAACGGTCCAGATCCAATCCCAAGTGGTCGGGTTTGGGGCGTCGGTGGCAACTCGGATCGTGTTGAGCAGCAGCGACCACACTCCCAGGCCGCTGAAGATCCACGGCCACCACTCGCTGCTGCCACCAATCTCTGGCAACAGCTCCAGGGAGTGTGCACCCAAAGTGACACCGATCCAGATGAATGCACCGGCCCACCAAATCGCGTCCAGCCGCTTGCGCTCGCGCTCCAGGTCTTCCTTCTGCGAAATCAACTCCTGCAGGTCCGTCATGACAACCTCCTTTGTCACGCGTCGCGAGTCGCACCTTTTCTATATGCCGGCCAAGAAGTCACGTCTAGAGCCTGAAGACTCCTGATTCGGCAGGGAAATCGAGTACGCGCGGACAGTGACGGGCACTGGACTGTCATCATTCGCCCACCTGGTCGAGTTCTCGATCGGCGTGATGGCGCCGGACGATACGGCTGGCGTGTTCGCCGTCACCCCAAAGGACATCTTGGGTGATGAGCCTGGCTAGAGCCCGCCGGGGCTGACCAGGGTCAGCACTCCGCGCCTTCCCGGGTGAGCTCGAAGGTCCAG
>JASFVB010000206.1:0-4746 GCA_050050035.1 Acidimicrobiia bacterium
TCCGGGACCTGGCCTCCGACGGGTCGTTCATGGCTGCGTTGTCCGCCGGCCTCGCCGACCGAGGTGAGTCATCCACCAAGCCAACGATCGCCTACTACTCCCCGGAATTCGGCCTGAGCGATCTGCTGCCGCTGTATGCGGGTGGCCTCGGCGTTCTCGCGGGGGATCATCTGAAGGCTTGCAGCGATCGCGACCTGCCGTTGGCCGGTGTCGGTCTCTTCTATCGGCAGGGCGCCTACCACCAGAGGATCGAGGGGCTAGAGCAAGTCGAGTACTACGAGCCGATCGAGCCCGGTGCAGTCGGCGCGGTCGACACGGGGCTCGTGGTGGGTGTCCCGTTGGGGGGTCGTGATGTCTCGGTCCATGTTTGGCGGCTGGACGTGGGCCGGGTGGCGTTGATACTCCTCGACACCGACCTGGCGCCGAACTCCTCCGAAGACCGGACGATCACCGACCGGCTGTACCTCGGCAGCGAGCGGCACCGGATCGATCAGGAGATGGTCCTGGGCGTAGGGGGAGCGCGGGCACTGGCGGCCCTGGGATGGGATATCGCAGTGCATCATCTCAACGAAGGCCACGCAGGCTTCGTCACGCTCGAGCTGATCGATCGCCTCATTCAGGACGGAGACATCCTGGCGGCAGTGGAGAAGGTGCGCGGCGGGACGGTGTTCACGACCCACACGCCGGTTCCGGCGGGGATCAGCCGGGTCGACAAGAACCTTCTGCTTCCCTACTTGGCCCGTTGGGCGGAGCGCTGGGACGTGGACGTCTCCGAGGTGTGGGCACTGGGAGAGGACCCCGATGATCCCGCTCGCTTCAACATGGCCGTCTTCTGCCTGCGAACGTCGGGAGCGGCCAATGGCGTCTCCGAGCTACACGGTGAGGTCAGTCGCAGTCTCTTCTCTGCGATCGACGGAGGGCCGCGAATCGGGCACGTCACCAACGGTGTGCATGCGAGAACGTGGACCGCTGACCCGGCTCAGGACCTCTTCGACGAGATCCTCGGCCCGGAGTGGGCAGACGGTGACCCCGATGCCTGGGTGCGAGCGTCGAGAATCACCGACGAGCAGATCGAACACGTAAGAAGCTCGGGTGCCCGTCGATTGGGTGAGCTCGTCGCTCTCCATGGTGGTGAGCTCGACCCGAGCTCTCTGATCGTCGGCTTTGCCCGTCGGTTCGCTCCATACAAGCGGGCGAGCTTGGTCCTCAGGGACTTCGAGCGACTCGTGGCGATGCTCGCCGACGACGTGATGCCCGTCCACTTCCTCTTTGCCGGCAAGGCCCACCCCCAAAACGACGACGCCCAGGAGCTCGTCTCCGAAATCGTGAGATTCAGTCAGTCGTCCGACGCCAACAGGCGTTTCACTTTCCTTCCCGACTACGACATGTCAGTGGCTTCCCATCTCGTCGAGGGGTGTGATGTCTGGCTGAACAACCCGGTTCGTCTCCATGAGGCGTCGGGGACCAGCGGTCAGAAGGTGGCCCTCAACGGTGGCCTCAACTGCTCGGTCCTGGATGGTTGGTGGGCCGAGATGTACGACGGGGCGAACGGATGGGCGATTCCCACCAGCGACGGGACGTCGCCTGAGGCCCGCGAAGTCGAAGAGGCCGCTGCGGTGATCGACCAGCTGCTGTCGGCGCGCAAGGAGTATTTCGAGGACCGCCCTGGTTTCCTGGCCCGGGTCAGACATGGCTGGGTCACGCTCGGGCCACGTGTCACCGCGGCGCGGATGGTGTCCGACTACGAGCGAAGCCTCTACGAGCCGGCTAGACGTCGCGTTGGAAGGCGACTCGATACGGATGAAGACTGGCCGTGAACAGCCCGCTCTCGACGAACGGATCGTTCTCCATGAAATGCCGCGCGTCGGTCTCGTCAGGGATGTCGATGATTACCAGCGCCGGCCCGACACCATCCTGACTGCGGCCCGCAAGGACGATACGACCGTCCTCGGTTCCCCGGCGCAGGTACTCGTAGTGCTGGTCGAAGACCTTCTCGTCCGCTTCGGTCCAGGCGTCGGGGTTGGTCATCAGCTCCTGGCGCTCTCCGGGGTGGAACTGGTAGAGGAACACGGGATGAGGTCAGGCCGTCATTCGTCGGCGACGTGACTCGGAGGCAGACCCATACGCTGGTTCAGGGCATCTCCGCGGTCCGTGACGATTCGCTCCGCGATGACCTCGGCGGCATGGGTGAGCCACATCGCGGTGTGGGAGCCTTCCGAGTAGTCCGCTTCGCCAAATGCGTCGACTCTGTCCTGTTCGAGAAGACGCGCCGCCTGACCGAACTCACGTTCCGATCCAGGCCGATACACCGCGTAGGTCCGCCCTCCGTTGGCGTTGACGATGGAGAAGACCGGCACGTCCGACGGCCCGTCGGCGACGTAGATGATGTTCTGGAACGGGACCCGGCGGTCCTCCCGGGCGATTTTGGCATTGACGTCGATCGACGGGTTCTTGTTGGTCCCCTTGTTGATCTCGAATATGGCACGGGTCTTCGACGTGTTGTCGATCGTGTAGATGAGCTGTCGTATCTCCCCGCTCGGAGAGAACAGCTGGCCTTGTTGGCTGCCGTAGTCCGGGGGAGCGATGGCCTCGGTGAACTCGCAAGCCCAAACGTGTTCGACCTGAGGCGCCACGGCCGAGCCGAGGATCATCTGACGAAGACCGGTCGACACGATGTAGTGCTCCAGGGTGACCTGATGCTCGGCAAAACGCGGTTGTGACTCGATGTTCTTCTTGACGCGCTCCAGGAAGTCGGGGATCCCGGTGTAGAACTCGATCTCCGCCCCGAGCTCGTTGAGGAGAGCGTTGCCGAGACCCGGCATCCGCCCCTCACGGACGTAGGTGAGAATGTGGCTCAGGTACAGGTGGTCACGCTGAATCAGCTTGCTGCCACGGTCTCGATAGAACTGCTCCAGACCGTCGACCTCCTGCCAGAAGGACAACTCGTCGATCCCGAAATGCCGGAACAGGGGTGACTGCATGTTGCCGGGGATCAGGGTCTTGTCGAAGTCCCAGACCATGGCGATGACGTTTTGGGGGAAGAGTTGGCGAGCCATGCCATCGCCAAGGCTATCCGGTTATCCACAGGACTCAACCGGAGTCGTAGGATCAGGTGATGGACTTCGAGCCCGTCACCCCGGCGATTTGGGACGACTTCCTAGCCGTCATGGGCCCCAAAGGCGGCGATGCGGGTTGCTTTTGCATGTTCTACCGGCTGAAGAGCAGCGAGTTCCAGAAGACCCAGGGTGAGGCGAACAAGCAGTTGTTCAAGGAGATCGTCGACTCGGGCCAGGTCCCGGGTCTGATCGGCTACCGCGAAGGGGTCCCGGTGGGGTGGGTCCAGGTCGGCCCGCGTGAGTGGTACGGGCGGCTGCAGAGGTCGCGGGTCACCAAGCCGCTCGACGACCGCCCTGCCTGGGCGATCACTTGCTTCGTGATCCCCAAGGAGCATCGTCGGTCCGGTGTCGCCACCGAACTGATCGAAGGGGCGGTCGAGTACGCCCGCTCTCAGGGTGCCGAGTTGGTCGAGGGCTACCCGATGGAGCCGAGGTCGGACGACGTGCCCGACTTCTGGTCGTGGATGGGGTTCGCATCGATGTTCACCTCGTGTGGTTTCACCGAGGTGGCCAGACGAAGTGAGACGCGGCCCTTCATGCGTCTCGAGCTCTAGACCGACGTCATCCCGAGAGGAAGCTGAGGATCACCTTCCGGTTGGGGTTGTCGACGTTGGTGTCGACGAGGACCACCGATTGCCAGG
The DNA here is from genome assembly GCA_050050035.1 of Acidimicrobiia bacterium. Classification (GTDB taxonomy): domain Bacteria; phylum Actinomycetota; class Acidimicrobiia; order Spongiisociales; family ZC4RG35; genus JANQRA01. Next base: position 3,758 of record JASFVB010000206.1, read on the forward strand.
TCCCCAGCCGCATGCGCCCTCCGGTCACGGGGATCGTCACCGAAGGACCGATGAACGCCGGGAGGACGTGGTCCCGACCGTGTCCGGGACTGCCGTGCCGGTGACGCCAGCGGTCCGGGTCCGCGGGGAGGAGCTGGTCCACAGCGGAGAGCACGTCGTCCTCGGTGCCGGCGCCGGTTTCGAAGAGAGCGACCCCGGCGGTCGCATGGGGCACGAAGACGGAAACCAAGCCATCTCCTTTGCCGGCACAGAACCGCTCCACGTCCACCGTCAGGTCGACGACGGTCTTCTTGTGACCTGTGACCAGATCGATCTCTTGGCTTTGCACGACACTGTCAGTCTCCCACAGTGACCCGGCCTTCACTCGCACGGGGCGTACCGGTCCGATGGGCCGATGGAAGCGACGAAGTCCTCGATCTCAGAGCCGGCCGTGAGCCAGGTGGTGCCACCGTCCTTGCCGACGGCAAACACCAAACCCACCAGACGTCTCTCGGCGTCGTACGCGCCGGCGCCGGAGTCGCCGTCCGCGGTGACCGCTGCGACCTCGTAGCCGAGTCTGGCGTGTCGGTCGGTGCCGAGAATCTCCTCGATTGTCAGGTTGACCCGTCTTCTCACCTCGAATGGGACCGTCCCCGAGGCGGCACCGCCAACGATGAGGCCACTCTCGCCCTGGTCGAGAATCGATGTCTCGGCTGGAGGGACTCCTCGGTCCTCGACTCGAAGAGCGGCCAGGTCCTTGCGGAGGTCGACCGCCGCCACGGTCGCAGCTCCGAGAGATGCGCCGGCCACCGACGCTTCGACGGTCTCGGCGTCGACGATCAGGTGGGCAACGGTTACCACGAGACCGTCCTCGATCACTACCCCGGAGCCGAACCGTGCCCTCGACCCCGATTCACATCCGGTGATCTCGAGTCGAACCGCCCGAGCCTCGGGGTCGAATGGAGAGCCCGCGTCTTCGCCAATGCCCGCCGAGCACCCGACCATCAGGA
>JASFVB010000207.1:0-4734 GCA_050050035.1 Acidimicrobiia bacterium
TGACCCGCTCGGTGGTGGGCCAGGTCGCCACCGGGACGATCGTCCCCGCGTCGAGAACCAGTCCCGAGGCCATGGTGATGGTGAGCGCGTCCTTGAGCACGACGTTGGCGCCGTTGCCCGTCTGCAGGTCCTCGAAAGTGTCACGGGCCCTGGTCGCATGGTCGTGCGAGTCGGTCATCGTCACTGGGCCGGCGGCCTCCATCCTGCGCCGGACGCGTTCCGCCAACGGCTCGATCTCGTCGACATCGGAGCCGACTTCCTGAGAAGCTGCGTAGGTGAGATCACCCGCCACGTAGGCGTCGATCCAGCCGGACGCGGTGAACTCGATTGGGCACTCGGGCCCAGGCGACCGGTTGGTGCACTCGTACGATGCCTGGACGTTCGCCTGTGACGTGCCGTCGAGGGTGTAGGTGTTGGTGTGCCCGGGGCACTCCGCCTCCAGGGTTGCGGTGATCACCGTGGTCTCGAGATGGGTCAGGTATGCCGCCAGCTCCGGACCCTCCTCCAGGGTGCGGGTCTGTTCGACTTGCACGAGCGGGCTGTGATCGGTGACACGCCCTGCGTTCTCGCGCGGGTCACCGAGACCCTGCATCCAGTCGAGACGCCCCGCAGGTCCGCTGCGGGCCGAAGCCCAGCCCCACAAGCCGCCGCCACCCTGGCCAAAGCCCACGTCGGGGATGCGGGTCCGCTCGTCGGGCGAGGCATCGGCGACGTGCGACGACTCGGCGTCCTGTCGGCCGCGGGCTGCCTCGTCGTGATCGTCGACGACGGTAGAGATGACGATGTCGTACACACAGCACTCGTGGCCGTCGGCGGGGCGCAGGAGCTTTCTGTTGCCCCCGTCGGACACGTAGAGCGCCCAGTCGCATTGGGTGTGGTCGATTTCCTCCCCGTAGACGACCGGCGGGCCCGTGTCACGGGGGTCGTCCCCTCCTTCACCATCGTCGGTGCTCACTCCGGGAGTCTCAGTTTCCGGCCTGCCCCGCTCCCTGGTGCGGTAGTAGATCCAGAACCCGACCACCACGGCGATCCCACCGACCACGATGACGGCGATGGTGACGAACTGGGAAAAAGACCCACTCTCCAGGTTGCCGATGTCACCGGTCTCCTCACCTTCGTCCTCGGCCGTGGCCAACGTCGTCGTGGTGGTGGAGGTTGCAGTGGTCGTCGTGGTGGATGGCTCCACCTCGATCGGGACCACCGACACCAGTTCGAGCTGTACCAGCTCGACCTCCACGAGGTCGGTGCTGTCAGCGACGGAGTCGGCTGCCTGGAAGCCACCCTCGGTGCAGAAGGTGTAGGCCCGTGCTGCTTCGGGCATCCCGATCTCGGAGAGCGGAGTGAAGAACGCGATCTGGTTCTCGCCGATGGCTATCAAGGTGTCTGTGGGCATCGGCTCGAAGAACCCGTCAGGGGAGAGGTGCAGGGTGAACGGCCCGAAGTCGTCGCTGCCGGTTCGGAGCCCGATGGCCTGGTTGGTGCCGTCGGCTGGGTCGAGGGGAAAATCGGGCAGAGCGGTGAAGACGCCGGCGGCGCCGACGGCCCGGTACCACATAACCCATTCACATTGCAGCGACAGGTTGAAGAACCCGAAGGGCTCGGCGGTGTCGATCACCGACACCACGGCACCCTCTTCGAACGCAGCCGGGTTCACTCCGGTCTGTGGGCAGAGGGTGCGGACACCGGGAATCACCGGGTTGAGAGGGTCCGCCTCACAGAAGATGCCGCCGTCTGCTTCGGGCGCCCAGAACGGGGTTCCTTCCGGCTGGCCAAACGGGGGAGGGTTGAAGACGAAAGTCCGCGAGCCAGTGATGTCGAGATCTCCGGTCGGTGGCAGCTGGGGATCCTCGCCGGTTGAGAACTCGAAGTCCCCTGTCGGGTCCATGGCACCGCTCTGCGACGGGTCGACGGTGTACTCGGCTGCCAGCTCCTGGCCGGCCTCGGAGGCAAAGAACTCGGCCATGACGCCAGGGAGGTCGAAACCCTCGTCTTCCTGAGCCACTGCCACCGAGGCGGAGAGGACCGCAACTCCAAGTGCCAACAGCAGAGCGGTCGCCTTAGATCGGGGTCGGCGCATGGATGGAGGCTACTCCTGAGGAGGCTGCGATCCCCTTACCGAGCACCGAGCCGACCCGCGACCGCTTCTTGGGTGTAGCTTTCTGCGGCCGGTGATGAGAAGCGCGCCAACCAGAGGAGCCCTCTTCTCCCTGGCCGTAGTAGCTCTGCTCCTGATCGTCTCCGCAACGGCTCTGGCTCAGCAGCTACCCGAGGAGATCACCGACCCGGCAGGCGACACGATCGACTTCGCTGGGAACCCCGTCGACGGGCCGGATATCGTCGGAGTGACCGCGGTGGAGGTGACCGAGCTTGCCGGCGAGAACGCCTGGGATCTGGTCGAAGACCTCTTCGACTTCCCGTTGCTGCTGGGCGACGTGACCATCCTCCCCGACCAACCCGGACCACTGCTGAGCGGAGCGGGCCCCTTCATCTACGTCAGGGCCTACCTCTCCCAACCGCTGCCCGACGCTGAGTACTGCCAGATAGTCATTGCCTTCCGCTCCGAGGGGATCGAGCATTACACAGGGGCGGCCGGTGACCCGAACAATGGGAACGACACCTCTCTCGACCTCTACGTCGACGCCGGGCAATGGACTGCGGGCCGCACCGAGTATCGGGACGGGAGCTTCTCGTTCGTGGTCGACTACAACGAGATCGCCGCCGGGATCACCGACGAGACGATCACGGTCGTCTTCCCCCGTGATGCGGTCCCCGACGGGGTCTCCTGGCAGATCTGGGTGATCTGCGGCGACGCCGCCGCCACCGCGGGCCGTGATTTCACCGACCTGGGCTCATTCCAGACCGGATTCGTGCCCACGTTCTCGCTCATCCCTCCGACAACGACTACGAACGCCCCGGAGACCACGCAGACCACGATGAGCGAGACGGTGCCGACCACGGTGCCACCGACAACGATCACGACCACCGCCGCCGAGGAGCCGTCCGAAGGTGGCATCGACCCGGTAGGGGTGGTGGTCGTTGGATTGCTGACCATCGCGGGTCTGGCCGGCGCGTTTCTGTATCGGAGACGACGCGGCCCCTGCGATTGCGAGTTGGAGAAGGCGGCCTACGACACCGCCCACGCCCGATACGCCGAGGCCCAGGCGAGCCTCGATCGGAGCCGGCAGCTGGTCGACGACTGGCAGGGGCGTCACAGCGAGACGCAAACCGAGATCAACGGTCTCGACGCGTTGCGCCCCCGGCGTCCGGAGTTCTCGGAGCAATCTGCCTTCGAGACGGCTGACTCCGAGTACCGGGAGCGTCGACGGGATCTCAAGACCCGTCTCGCCGATATCGAGGCCGAGCAAGCCGCGGAGGAAGCCCGGGCAGACGAGTTGGAGCAACAAGCGGGGGAACTGTGGGATGCGGTCCAGGCGATGCTCGCCGTGGTCAGAGCCTGTTGGCAGCGCTGCTTCGACGCACCCTTCGATCCCGGGCCGATAGCTCCACCGCCAGGGACCGCGCAGTCGCCAGGTGACGGGGAGACCGACGGTGACGACCCGAGAGACACCGCGCCACCGGGGACCGAGCCGGAGTGCACTGGTGACGAGATCACGGAGACAGTGGAGCGCACGGGAACATTCGCCGTGCCGGTGGACGGCATGATCCGTGTCTCACTGTCCACCGATCGGGGGCCGCTCGACGACTTGAACGACATCGTGAGTGGGAACCCGGTCGCAGACATGATCGCCGAGTTTCTCAGCCCGGAAGGCAGTCTCGAGCTGTCTCCTGACTCCCTGACCGGCGCCAACGCGCGACGTTGGCAGGACGCCATCGAGGAGATGCGGACCCTCAGCTATTCGGTGCTCAAACGCGAGATCTATGTGAACATTGCCTTCGATGTCGAGGATGTCACCGTTGACTGTGTGCGCACCGATGAGTGCAAGAACGGCAAGTGGGTGCTGGTGGGTCACGAAGTGGAGGAGAAGTCGCGGGTGGCGAGAACCGTCAAGCACACCTGGGCGGAGTCGGACTCGGGAGGTCGACCCCTTGGGGCGACGATGACCGTGGTCAACCGTGAGATGGAGGCTGCGATCGAGAGCGCCGGAGAGCTGAAGACCTTCATCTCCAAGTGCGGCTGAGGCTGTCGTCGTGCCACACGGGAAGGGTCTGCAGGCTGTCTCCTAGCGATTGGACACCACTAGGGCACGCGCGCCATGGCGCACGTATCAACGCTGTACCACACAGGTCGGCAGACCCTTAAGCTGCCCGAGGATGTCCGATCCCGAAGTCGAGACCGTGGAGACCGGGCTCACCCGCGAGGAAGTACGCGCCCGCATCCGAGCCGGCCAGGTGAACCATGTGCCGGATCGACCCAGCCGGACGACCAAAGAGATCGTCAAGGCCAACGTGCTCACCAGGTTCAACTTCCTCTTGGGTGCACTTCTGCTCGTTGTACTCATCGTTCTCCGTGAGCCTCGTGACGCGCTGTTTGGGATCGTCCTGATCACCAACTCGGCGATAGGCGCCATCCAGGAGCTGCGCGCCAAGCAGACACTCGATCGGCTGGAGGTGGTGGCTGCCCCCAAGGTGCGCATCGTGCGTGAAGGGCGTATGGCGGAGTACCCAATCGAGCAGATCGTCGTCGACGATCTCATCGAGCTCCGCGCCGGAGACCAACTGCCGGTCGATGGCAACGTCGTATCGTCCAAAGGGCTGGAGATCGACGAGTCTCTC
>JASFVB010000208.1:0-4687 GCA_050050035.1 Acidimicrobiia bacterium
CGGCTGTCGCCGCCATGGAAACCGGTGAGATCGAAGCCGTGTTGGTCGACGGAGACGAGCTCGTGGTCGAATCCACCAGCGGATTCGGTGGCTCCGAGATCGCAGGCCGGCTCCAACGAGCCGCCGGCGCCGTTCGTATCGAGTCGGTCGTCGCCGAACAGGGCCAGAGCGCGGTGGACATCATCGAGATCCTCACCACCGACGCACTCGAGGTCACCACCCTCACCGGAGGAGACGCCGAGGACGACGAAGGTCGAACCGTCATCGCGTACTTCGGTCTGCTCCTCCTCTACATGGCCGTGCTCCTCTACGGCACGTGGATACTCACCGGCGTCACCGAGGAAAAGTCGAACAGGGTGGTCGAGGTGCTCCTCTCCAGCGTGCAGCCATGGCAGATACTCGGAGGCAAGATCCTCGGGATAGGCTCGCTGGCCCTGGCTCAGTTGCTGGGGACGCTCGTCGTCGCCTTCGTTGCCCTCCGCGTGACCGAGCCCTTCGATCTGCCAGACCTCGAGCCGCTGGCCCTCGTCAACCTCATGGTCTGGTTCGTGCTCGGATTCCTCATCTTCGCGGTGCTGTTCGGCGCCGCGGGCTCACTGGTGAGCCGGACCGAGGACGCCAACACGATCGCCTTGCCGATGACGATGACCGCCGTCGCCGGCTTCTTCGTCTCAATCGTCTCACTCGACGACCCGTCCGGTCCTGTGGCCATGGTCTCCACCTTCATACCGGTGACTGCTCCGTTCGTCGTGCCCGTTCGCGCCGCCCTCGACGCCATATCGGCCTGGGAGTACCTACTCGCGGTCGTCATCGCGATCGCCGCCATAGGAGGTCTCACCGTCTTGGGCGGGAGGATCTACGCCGGTGGCATCCTCCGTTTCGGATCGCGCGTTGGCTGGCGAGAGGCTTGGCGGGCCGCCCGCGACTAACGGCGCCCTACTCTGCGCAGATGTCGTACGAGCACCTCGAGATCGAGAGACACGGCCATGTTGGGCTCCTCTGGCTCAATCGCCCTGAGAAGCTGAACGCCCTCTCCGAGGACATGTGGGCCGACATCCCGATGGCAGTGGCCGGCATGGACCAGGACGACGACGTCAGGGTGATCGTCCTCGCGGGCAGGGGCGACGCGTTCACCGTGGGCATCGACGTCGGCTTGCTCGCCTCGATCCGCCCCGACGGTGACTCCCAGGCCGTCGTCAGCAGGGACATCTACACGACGGTGAAGCGTCTCCAGGGGACAATCAGCTGTCTCGCCGATACCGCCAAGCCGGTGATCGCGGCGATACACGGATACTGTCTCGGCGCCGGTGCCAACCTCATCTCGGCATGTGATATCCGCGTGGCTGCGGCCGACGCGATGTTCTCGATGAGGGAGACGAGGATGGGCCTGGTCGCCGACGTCGGGGCGCTGCAACGTCTCCCCGCAATCGTCGGCAACGGTGTGACCGTCGAGATGGCGCTCACCGGCGCCGACTACCCCGCCCAATGGGCATTGGAGAAGGGCCTGGTCACTGCGGTCTATGACGACCGGGAGTCCCTCATGACCGGTGCCCTCGACCTCGCCGGGACGATCGCGGCCAACTCCCCACTCGTGACTCAGGGAATCAAGCGAGTCATCCAGGCCAACGATGGCCGCACAGTCGATCAAGCCCTCGACTACATGGCCCAGTGGAACGCCTCGTATCTGATGTCGAACGATCTCACCGAGGCCATGAGCGCCTTCGCGGAGAAGCGGGACCCCGACTACACCGGAACCTGAGACGTGACCGCATTCGACGCCGCCGTCGTCGGAGCGGGCCCAAATGGCCTGTCAGCGGCGATCGAGCTAGCCCGTTCCGGGCACCACCCCATCGTCATCGAGGCGGCCGACACCATCGGTGGTGGCACGAGAACCGAGGAGCTGACCCTGCCCGGATTCCGCCACGACGTCTGCTCGGCGATCCACCCGGCGGCCGTGGCATCACCCTTCTTCACGGAATTGGGTCTCCACGTCGACTGGGTCCACTCCCCAATCCCCTTTTCTCATCCTCTCGACGATGACAGGTCCGTGGCCTTGCATCGATCGCTCTCCGAGACAGCCGAGTCATTGGGTGACGACGCAGAGACCTACCGGGCGTTGATGCTCCCCTTCGTGGAGAACATCGACGAGATGGTCGAGGCCTCACTCAGCCCGGTCACGCTCAACCCTCGCCACAAGGGATCCTTCGCCCGGCTCGCCGGTGTCGGTGGGATGCCTGCGGCTGCCCTTGCCAGACGTTTCGAGACCGAGGAAGCCAAGGCTCTGATCGCCGGAATGTCGGCACATGCCGTCCGGCCCTTTCATGCCCCCGCAACGGCCGCCGTCGGCCTCATGCTCGGCGCCATCGGGCACACACACGGCTGGCCGATGGCGCGTGGTGGCTCCCGAGCGATCACGGACGCGCTTGCGACGATCCTGGTGGACCTCGGTGGAGAGATCGAGACCGGTCACACCGTCAGCCGGATCGACGAGATCGGCACTCGTTTGGTCCTGCTCGACGTCATGCCACCCGCAGCCTCGAGCATCGCCGGGTCACGGATAGGGCCCAGCAAAGCGCGCAGACTCGCTCGCTGGCAGCCGGGCGCCGGTGTCTTCAAGATCGACTGGGCCCTGAGCGACCCGATCCCGTGGTCGGACCCGTTGAGCCCGCGTGCGGCAACCGTCCACGTCGGTGGTACCTATGCCGAGATAGCCTCGGCCGAGAGACAAGTCGGTCGCGGGGAACACCCGAGAAGACCATTCGTCCTCCTTGCTCAGCAGAGCCTCTTCGACCAGACCAGAGCACCGGAGGGCAAGCACACCGCGTGGGCCTACTGCCATGTCCCGAACGGGTCGACGGTGGACATGACCGGGGCAATCGAATCGCAGGTGGAGCGGTTCGCGCCCGGGTTTCGGGATCTGATCATCGAGCGAGCGACGCACGACACGCCCGCGTACCAACGACACAACCCCAACTACGTGGGTGGCGACATTGGTGGCGGTGTCTACGGGATGCGCAAGATCCTCCAACTCGGGGAGCGAGCCCCCTACCTGATCGGAGACGACGTGTACCTGTGCTCATCCGCCACGCCCCCGGGTGCCGGGGTCCACGGGATGTGCGGCTATCACGCGGCACGCGCCGCGTGTGGCTGAATCCACCCCGGCCAGGGCCAACGTTCATATGCGCCGCCTAAAGAAAAAGGGGATCGTTGCCGAAACAAAGGGGTGATGACCACTACAACCCCCGCCCTCCAGTCCTGGGCCACCCAGCCCATGGGCAAGGCCGCCCGGATTGCCATCGCCTCAGGTGGTCTCATCCTGGCGACTCTCGTCCTGATGACGGCGACCATCGTCGCCCAAGGGTCGTGGGCCCTGATCGGCATCGGCGTCATAATCGCGCCCAGCGCCATCCGCGCCGCTCGGGTCCCGTCGGCGGCACGTCTCGGCGTGCTCGCGGCCGCGGTCCTGGCGATCCCATTCACCATCCAGTTCCTCTGATCAAAACCGGGTCCCGCTAAGGGAACCCGACGTCACAACGGCCACCGGCTCACGGTGGCCGTTGTCCGTTCCCCGACCAGTCGTCGGTATATGGGGGAAATTCCCCATATACATCGCGGCTGCGAGCCAGCAAGATCAAGGGTGCTGGGGGACCTGAGGGCAGTCACTCCGTCCCTCGAAGCGACAATGGGGACCTCACCTGGAGGGCCGTTCTTCGGCCCTCCAGCCCTGAGGCCTGCACCGTTGCGGTAGCTTCTCAACTCATGGTCACCCGGAGTTTCAACCACCGCGGAAGCCCTGGCCTCGAGGCCACCCTGCGCCGGATGATCGTCGTGTTCCGGTTCCTCGGCTGGATCTGGATGAGTCTCCTCGTCATCGTCACGCTCGTCTCCGACCCACCACCGAGATTGTGGATCGTCTATGGCTCCCTCACCCTGGCGACGATTTGGACTCTCTTGACCGCCTATATGGCTCGCTCCCACCCGGACCGACTGTCCACAGGCGGGTGGTTCACTCTCGACTCGATGGCGATGCTGGCAATCGGGGCCGCCTCGATCGCATCCGGCGCGGGAGAGCTGTTCCACGGCGGACTGCCTCTCTCCCTCGTCTTCGTGGGGGCGTTGTGGGCCGGTCTTCCCGGCTCATTGATCGCCGCCGTGCTCCTGGCCGTCGAGCAGTTCGCGGTGCATGTGATCGCGGACCTGGGCGCGGTACGGGCCGCCGGGAGTGTCATCTTCTTCATCATGGCCGCCATCGTGGGCTGGACCTTCGACCGGCTCCGCGACTACGACGTCGCCCGACAGAAGGCTGAAGGCCAGCTCGCCGCCGAGCGCGAGGCCGTCGCCGCACACGAGGCCCGGGTGACCCTGGTCGACAAGCTCCACGACTCGGTGCTCCAGACCTTCCATGCCATACGGATGGGCGCCGACGACCCGGCCCAGTCGCGATATCTCGCCAGACGTCAGGAACGGGAGCTGCGTCGCAACATCGAGGAGTGGCGGTCACCACACAGCCGCAGTTTCCGGGCAGCCCTCCTCAACGTTCGAGACGACGTCGAGGACATACATCGAGTGGAGATCGAAGCGGTGATCCGTGACGACTGCGCCCTGACACCGGACCTGGAAGCAGGGATCGAGGTGGCACGCGAAGCCCTCACCAACGCGGTCAAGCACTCGAGGGCGCAGAGGATCT
>JASFVB010000209.1:0-4679 GCA_050050035.1 Acidimicrobiia bacterium
CCAAGGAGAGCCTCGGCTCTCCGTGCTCCGACCGTTGAGTCGGCGGCCATGTCAAGCGGCGCCCCACCGAGTGTGACCTGGGTGGAGGTGACGAACCTGCGCGCATCGTCGGTGTCGCCCCAGACCGCCTCGGCATGTGCGACGAGTTGACCGACGCGCTCCACCCGGTCGGCCACCCCCTGGGATAGCTTCGCCTTGGGATTTCGCAGGGCCCGATTCCACGTGGCCCTGGAGACGATTCGCTGGGCGATGCCCGTGGTGGCCGGACCGCGAGCCACGCCGGCGAGGTGACGGACCAGTTCGATCAGGGTCGATGCAGGAAGGGTTCCGGCCCTGACGCTTTTCTCCATCTCTGCCTCGGTCCTGGCACCGAGTCCGAGGATCTGTCCCACTTCGTATTCGAGACTCATGAGATCCGATGTGTCGTGTGACACACGATTATAGCTCATCAGACGCATTGTTCGGTTGTCCCGGCTCCTCGGCGAGCTCAGCTTCATCCTGCTCACTGGTGGTCCGTGGGGTTCCCATTGAGGTAGCGGCTCGCAGCGCCGACGCTGGTGATGAGATCGACGAACGCATGGCGCGACGCCGATCCGGGGTCCTCGCCTGGTCGGACTTCTCCGTCACCAGATCGGCATCCCGACCAGGAGCCGGGCTTCTCGTCTCATCAAGGCTCGGAGAAAGGGTGCCATCACGTCCAACGTAGGGGCGGCCCGGGACAGAATTGGCACCGGTCTGTCTTGGCACCCCGGCGTGCCAGAACGCTCGCCGCTCGGGAACTGGATGCGGTTTTGGCTGTCGTAGTAGGCGTCAGCCCACCTTGGTCCAGTTCTCGGGAAGGGGCCACAGATTCCCCGGAGTGTCCGGTGGCTGGAATTCGACCGCGGTGGAACCACAGGTGTAGGGAGCGTCGACGCTCTCCGTTGGAATCCCCGGCGGGCGTGCGGTGGTCGGCCCGACGGTCACCACGATGTCCGACCCGGTGAAGGTGAGAGTCAGGAGACCACCGGAAGCCTCCCATCGTCCGAACGTCCCGCCGGCCCAGCTGCCTTCGATCGTCTGTCCTTGCACGGTGCCGCTCCCTTCCACACCGTTGTAGACGTGGGTGAAGGTCCCGTCGTCGGAGAAGGTCAGGTCGATCGTCCCTTGCAGAGTCAATCCGGAGATGCCCGGGATGGTCCGGTAGAGGGTGAGGATGAGGTCCTGGAATTGTTGGGGGTCGGGATTCCACGTCCCGAAGAGACACGCGTCGAGCGGACCGGTGGGCACCTCCTCCTCTTCACATTCGTCCTCGAGCGTGTTGACCGAGACGGTCAGGTCGGCGCCGCGTGCGGCACCCCACATCGCGGCATGGAGATCGGGGTTCTGTCCCGCCTGGATGGGGGCCACGTCCATGTCGGGCACCGGTGAGGTGCCGTCCTCACAGACACAGTCCTCCCCGACACACCAGCTCTTCTCATAGGAGCCGTTGACGATGAACTGCTCCTCCCAGTCGCCGTACTGCCATCGGTAGAGACCGACGCCGTTGGCTGCCACGGTGATGATCGACACCGCGTCGACCGGAGTCTGGACTTGCGCCAGCCGATAGCGTTGCTCGCCGGGCTCGGCTCGCATGGTCGACTCGCTGAGGACACGCTGTGGTGTCGGGTTGCGCGACCGCGTCGAGTTACCCACGCCAGGTCCGTTCTCGGAATCCCACGGGGAGCCGAAGTCGGAGTTGCGGGTGGCCGACGCGGTCCAGCCGGCGATCACGTCGGTGTTCCCCCCGGCCGTCATCGTTATGTAGCGGTTGACGTCGGAGACGTTGTTGGCGCGGACCGTGCCAAACCAGGGGACGAAGTTGCCCCATACGTCCACCCCGGCTCGATTCAGCATCGCATAGAAGCCGATCGCGTTGTATGACCCGTCGAACAGCTGGTAGCTGTCACGGTTGCGCCCGAACCGCCGATCGAAGTACTTGTCCCACCAATCCTTGCTGATCGACGTGCCTCCGCCGACGAAGTCTTCGCCGGCCCAGGCGGCATAGCCCTCGTCCATCCACTGGACCCGTGAGGCGAAGAAGGCTGCGGCACCTCCGGGGTGTGTCACATGCTGATAGCAGTGGACCAGTTCGTGGGCGATGCCGGCGAGCTGACGTGTGGTGTCCCAGCCGAGCAGGTCCTGGCCGAGGACGACGATGCAAATCTCGTCGCTGACCGTCGCCATGGCAACGAGGTCGTCTGCCGCCTGCTGGTACACGGCCTGGTCTCTGAACAGGGTTCGGAATGCGCTGGGATCACCATCCCATTGCGTGGTGCCGGCATAGAGGTCGGCAGGCATCGCGTAGTCGCTGAGCGCCACGTAGACACGCTCGATGAGACGACGGCCCAGACGACCCCCGAGCTGGCGGCTGGTCTCCTCGGCGAGGTCCTGATAGACCTGTCGGATGGCCGGGTCTGTCTGGAAGGCAACGAGACGGGTGGACGGTCCGGTGGCGAACAGCGCATTCCACTCTTCCTCGGGAATCTGGTCGAGGTTGTCGTTGAGAAAGACCGTCAGCCGGGTGATGTCAACGGGGGAGTGGAACGTGTTGACACCCGACTCGAGCCCCTGACGGACGAGTGGGACCGCCTCGAGGGCAGTCTCGACAGTCCATTGGCCTTCGTTCGCCGATTCCAGCGTCACTAGCTGGTCGGCCAGGTCTTCGTCCCATTCGACGATGTCCTCCTCCGGGGATGACACCGTCGTGTCCGGCGAACCGCCGGTCGTAGCCGTGGCCGGCTCTGTCGTGGTCGACGATGACGAGTCGTCGGAACACGCCGACATGGTCAGCGCAACGACGACGACGAGAAAGAACAGACGACGGACTTGGCATCCCCCTTGCTGAGTGGCGGAGATCTTACTGATCACACCCGAAGCGGGATGAACGCGACGCCGGTGCGCTCAGCACTGCCGGCCTCGGGCTGTTCGCCCCGGCCATCGGCGTACCGAAAAGACCGGCGACATCCCGGTCTAGGTTGGGCACGGTGAGTGTCGTCGAGAAGGTCAGGTACTGGTCCCGTGAGCTGCCCGAGGGACCCTTCGACTACATCGTGATCGGGTCGGGCATGGGCGGGATGACCGCGGCCGCCCTCCTTTCCAAACTTGGCAGGCGGGTCCTGGTCCTCGAACAGCACGTGATCCCCGGCGGGTTCACCCAGACCTTCGTCAGACCGGGCTACAGGTGGGATGTCGGTGTTCATCTGGTGGGGGAGATGACCGAGCGCAGCTATCTCGGCCGTCTGCTGAGAGACCTGACCGACGGGCGTCTCGAGTGGGCGTCGGTGGGTGAGGTCTACGACGAGTTCAACTTCCCGGACGGTTTCACGATCCAGTTCCCCAACTCGAAACCCGCCTTTCGGGACACGCTGTACGAGTACTTCCCGGCCGAGCGAAAGGCGATCGATCGATATCTCGACCTCGTTCGTGCTGCGTCTCGCTCGGCAGCCGGGTACATGCAAGCTCGTGTGGCCCCGACGATCCTTGCGCCGGGCGCCAAGCGAAAGACCGCCAAAGCGGCGATGCCTTTCCTTAAGGCCACGACCGCCGAGGTGCTCGAGGAGCTGACGGACGACCCCCAGTTGCGTTCGGTGCTGGCCGCGCAGTGGGGCTACTACGGCTCGACGCCGTCGAAGTCGTCTTTCGCCATGCACGCCCTGATGGTCGCCCACTTCGCATGGGGCGCTTACTACCCGGTGGGCACCGCCGAGTCGATCGCCCGGGAGATGCTGCGCACGGTGTCGGACGCGGGTGGCTGGACCGTGGTGCGAACCGAGGTCGACAGCATCGTGGTCAGGGGAGGCCGGGCCACCGGAGTGATCCTCGCCGACGGGTCGGAGATCTCGGCCGGTGCCGTCATCAGCGCGGTGGGAGCGCCGACTACCGCCCGTCTGCTGGCAGACGGCGGGTTGGGCGAGCCGGCGTCGATGACACCCGGGCCGGCCCATGTCAGTCTCTATCTCGGCTTCGAGGGCGATGTGGAGCGTGCCGGTGGCTCGAAGTACTCGCAGTGGTTCTACGAGACGTGGGACATGGAGCGGGATGTCTGGCCGATCGAGCCCAATGGCGAGTTCCCCCGGGCCGACGTCCTCTATTGCAGCTTTCCCTCTCTCAAGGACCCGTCTCACGATCCCGGGCCAAGTCGGCGACAGACCGGCGAGATCATCACCTTCGTGCCTTGGGACTCATTCGAGCAGTGGCGGGGGACGAGGTGGAAGAAGCGTGGCGCCGAGTACGACGAGTTCAAAGAGCAGGTGTCTCAGGCTTTGCTGTCCCAGTACCTGGAGCACTACCCGGACCTCCGGCCACTGGTGTCGTTCTCCGAGCTGTCCACACCGCTCTCGACACACCATTTCGCCCGGTCGCATCGAGGGTCGATCTACGGGCTGGCTTCGGAGCCGGAACGATTCACCAACGACGCTCTGACACCCAAAACCGGCATCAAAGGCCTGTACATGGCGGGTGTGGACGTGATGGCACCCGGGATCGCCGGGGCCATTGGGGGAGGGGCGTTGGCGGTCGCCGCCGCCGAACCGGTGGCAGCGATGCGCTATCTCCGCCCGATCATGAAGGGCTGAGGCGGCCGGGGGTTGGCGTCGGCCCACCATGAGAGAGCATCGCTAGATCCTGTCCCACCCCATCCATACCTTCGGGCCAAGCAG
>JASFVB010000210.1:0-4654 GCA_050050035.1 Acidimicrobiia bacterium
TCACCGTGAGGGTCGACGTCGATCCGATCGACGTTTGAATTCAACGGCGTGGAAACGAGGGCGAGGCTCGTCGAAATCGGGCTATTGCCAGGACGGCGAAGAGACCGGCCAAGAGGAAGAGTGGCCCGATCGTCAGTGCCGCCACCAGTCCGACAAGACCGAATACCGAGGCCGAGACCAGCAGCAGGGCACGTGCCGTGCGGGGATGAGGAACGAACGCTGCGACGAGAGCTACAACCGTGGGTATGGCCATCAGCACGGCCCACGGGAAGATCTCCCAGAATGCGTTGTCTCCTTCGCCCGTGATGATCGTCAGATAGACGACGAGGCCGGAGAGCCCCGTGCCACCGGAGACGAGCGCCCAAGACCTGTACGCGAGCCGACCAGTCGGCGTCGATGCTGTCATCGCTATGAGTATGTCTCGGGGGACGGGCCGCGCCAAGGGGCGATGGTGGTGAGGATCACCGGCAGAACTACGATCCGGCCTGATCCCATGGCCATCTACCCGATACGCACGTTCGGTGATCCCGTGCTCCGTCTCGAGACGAAGCCGATCACCGATATCGATGAGACCGTCCTGACACTTGCCCAGGACATGATCGAGACAATGTACGACGCTCCGGGTGTGGGCCTGGCGGCGAATCAGATAGGTGTGTCCCGACGCATTGCCGTCTTCGACGCCCAGGATGAGCTCGGCCCGCGCGTGATGATCAACCCCGAGGTCATCGAGACGAGCGGTGAGTTCGTCATGGAGGAGGGTTGTCTTTCCGTCCCCGGACATTGGTGGGAGATCACCCGGCCCGCCTTCGCCAGAGTCAGGGCCTTGGATCTGAACGGAGACGACGTGGAATACGCCGGAGATGGCCTTCTCGGGAGGGTCCTACAGCATGAGGTAGCCCACCTCGACGGGGGGTTGTTGATCGATGCGCTGCCTCGTCGCGAGCGAAAGAAGGCTCTCAAGGAGCTTCGGGAAGAGAATCTGGGCCTCATATGACGGCGCGAGTGGTGTTCATGGGGACACCTCGGTCGGCCATCCCCACATTGGAGGGTCTCGCCAGGACGCAGGACGTGGCCTTGGTGATCACTCAGCCAGATCGTCCCAAGGGACGTTCGAAGAAGCCGAAGCCCCCTCCCGTGAAGGAGGTGGCCCAGCAGATGGGTCTCCCCGTCTCCCAGCCCGCCAGCCGCGCCGACCTAGTCGATGCCCTCACCAAGCATGGCTCGTTCGATCTCGGTGTGGTCGTGGCCTACGGGCGGATACTCAGGCCCGAGATCCTCGAGCGACCGGCACATGGTCTGTTGAACGTCCACTTCTCGCTTCTTCCCCGCTGGCGTGGCGCTGCACCGGTGGCGCGGGCGATCATGGCCGGGGACACCATGACCGGAGTCACCATCATCCGCCTCGACGAGGGCCTGGACACGGGTCCCGTGCTCACCGCCCAGGCGATCGACATCCGCGACGACGAGAACACAGGGAGTCTCACCGGACGACTGGCCGAGCTGGGCGCTCGCCTTCTGACGTCGTCGATCGACCCCTACGTCGGCGGCGAACTCGTTCCGGTCGACCAGACGGACGAAGGTGTCGTCTACGCCGAGAAGCTCACCCGTGACGATCGGCCGATCGATCTGTCGGCGACGACGACCGCCATAGTCTCACAGGTGAGAGGTCTTGCTCCGGAGCCAGGTGCCACCCTCGAGATCGACGGTGAGCGACATAAAGTGCTCGGTGGCCTTCCCCACGAGGCAGATGTCGAGCCGAGCACCTGGCGGGTCGTCGACGGCGCGCCGGTGTTCGGCGCGGCGGATGGGAGCGTGGAGATCACCCTCATCAAGCCACCAGGGCGGAATCTCCAGAGCGGGTCTGATTGGGTACGGGGACACCGAAGCGACCAGGGCTCGGTCGCGTGAGGTCATAGACTCCTTTCATGCAGGTCAAGATCGCCCCGTCCCTCCTGGCTGCCGACTTCGCCAACCTCGAGACCGACGTGAGCCGGGTCGCCCCGTACGTCGACTGGCTGCATCTCGACGTGATGGACGGGCACTTCGTGCCCAACATCTCTTTCGGCATTCCGGTCATCTCCTCGTTACGCAAGACGACGGATCTGTACTTCGACTGCCACATCATGACGACGAACCCCGATGCGTACCTCACGGAGCTGGCGAACGCCGGGGTGAACCTGGTCACAGTCCACATCGAGGCGGTGCCCGACCCCTCTCGCGCCATGCAGCGTGCTTCCGAGAATGGGCTGGATTTCGGTCTCGTCCTCAACCCGGGCACCCCCTTCGAGGCGGTAGCCCCATACATGGAGGATTGCGACGTCGTCTTGATCATGTCGGTCGAGCCAGGGTACGGAGGACAGGCCTTCATCCCCGACGTCTTGTCCAAGGTCGAGATGGCCAGAGAATGGGTTGAGTCCCATGGGTTGGGGGCCGATATTGAGGTCGACGGTGGGATTTCGCCGGACAATGCCGGGCAAGTCACATCAGCGGGTGCAAACGTGCTGGTGGCCGGGACGGCAGTGTTCCGAGCAGATGATCCGCCGGCTGCCGTTAAAGCATTGAGAAGGGCCGCAGAGACACATGAGTGAACGAGTTCTGGTCGCAGACGACGATCCGGACATTCTCACCGTCGTGAAGGTGAACCTCGAGCTCGATGGGTTCGAGTGCGACACCGCTGTCGACGGCGAGGACGCCCTGCAGAAGGCCACTTCGGGTCCCCCTGACGTGATCATCCTCGACATCATGATGCCTCGCATGGATGGGCTGACCGCCCTGCACCGTCTGCGGAGCCAAGCCTCCACGGCGAGCATTCCGATCATCCTCCTCACCGCCCGGGGTCTTCCCGAGGACAGGGTCCGCGGGCTCGAGCTGGGCGCCGACGACTACATCACGAAGCCTTTCGACATCACGGAGCTGGCCGCACGGGTGCGCGCGGTCCTGCGTAGGACGCAGGCTGCAAGAGACCTGTCGCCCCTCACCGGGCTGCCCGGCAACTTCAAGATCACTGCCGAGATCGAGGTTTCGATCCAGGACGGCCGCGACTTCGCCCTCGTCCATGGCGATCTGGACAACTTCAAGGCGTTCAACGATCACTACGGCTTCATGCGGGGCGACGAAGTGATCCGGTTCTGTGGCAGCTGCTTCACCGAGGCCGCCTCGAGCCTCGGAATCGACGGTGCGTTCGTGGGCCACATCGGAGGGGACGACTTCGTTGCGATGATCCCTCCAGCGGTCGCGGAACCGTTCTGCAAGGAAGTCATCGAGCGCTTCGACGACGGGATACTGGACCTCTACGACACCGCCGATGCCCTCCGTGGGTACATCGAAGTCATCGACCGCAGGGGAGAGCGTTACGCCTTCCCAGTCGTCTCACTGTCGCTGGGTGTAGCGTCCACCGACGTGCGTGACATTGGGACTCAATGGGAGGCGTCGGCGATCGCGGTGGAGATGAAAGAGTTCGCCAAGAAGCAACCAGGCTCCACCTACCGCATCGATCGACGCACGGCCTGAGTGGGCGTCAGCCCGCATCTTCTGCGCGCCTACGAGTTGGCGCGTACTCATCGCACACACCCGAACCCGAGAGTGGGTGCGGTCGTGGTCGGGTCGGAAGGGGAAGTCCTTGGAGAGGGCGCACATGTGGGGCCAGGGTTGCCGCACGCCGAGGTGGTGGCATTGGACAGGGTGGAGGATGCGAGAGGTACCACCGTCTACGTCTCCCTCGAGCCATGCTCGCATCACGGTCGAACACCACCCTGCACCGACCGTCTCATCGCCGAAGAAGTGGCAAGAGTCGTGATCGGGGCGAGTGATCCTGACCCTCATGTGGCGGGGTCGGGCATCGACGCGCTGCGTCGCGCCGGCATCGACGTCGAAGTCGTCGACGACCGACGGGCTCGAGACGTCGATCCCGCTTACTTCCATCACAGGGAAACAGGTATGCCACTGGTCACGATCAAGTGGGCCATGACTCTCGACGGCTCTGTCGCCGCGGCTGACGGGACCTCCCGCTGGATCACGACACCCCTGGCCCGCCAGCACGCGCACGAGTTGCGCTCGCAGGTAGACGCGGTGGTGGTCGGGGCCGGGACACTGCGCACCGATGACCCTCGTCTCGACGTGCGAATCGATGGCTATCGAGGGCCTCAGCCTCGCCCGGTGATAGTGGCCGGCACGGGAGACCTCCCGACGAAGGCGAGGATCTGGAATCGTGAGCCGATCGTCGTCTCCACCCTGGATCGGACGATCCCCACAGGCGAGCTGTTGCGGGTCGACGGCTTCGACGGTCTGCCCGATCCGGTGGATGTCTGTCTCACCCTCGCCGACGTGGGCCTACTTGCACTCCTGTTGGAGGGTGGCCCCACGGTTGCCGGTGCCTGGTGGCGCGCCGGTGTGGTGGACAACGGAGTCGTTCACATCGGGGCGAAAGTGGGTGGCGGGACCGGGCGCTCGCCCATGGCCGGAGTGCTCACCACCATCGCCGACGCAGATGACGTGGAATTCGACACCGTGCGTAACGTTTCCGACGACGTCGTCATCGCATTCAGAAAGAAGAGCTGATGTTCACGGGGATAGTGGAACAGATCGGAACCGTTGCGTCGGTTGAGGAGACCGACAAGGGACGTCGCATCACCGTTGCCGCTCCCGGGGTGGACGA
>JASFVB010000211.1:0-4652 GCA_050050035.1 Acidimicrobiia bacterium
CGATCGGACGGCTCCACTGCCTATGCGATCGTCTCGACGGCCCTCGTCAAGGATCTAGACGGGCACCCCCTCCACATGGTGGCGAACGTGGTCGACATCACCGAGCAGATAGAGGCCCAGGACCAGCTTCAAGAGGTGGTCGCCTCGAAAGACGAGCTGATCGCATCGGTCTCACACGAGCTGAGGACGCCATTGACCGCGATCCTCGGCTTCGCAGAAGTGCTTCGGGGAGACTCCACGAGTCTCACGGCCGAGGAGCGGGTTGAGCTCGTGCAGAGCATCGCCACCCAAACCGGTGACCTGACCAACATCGTCGAGGACCTCCTGGTCGCGGCCCGAGCCGACAACAACACCTTGGTCGTGGCGCGCGTGCCCGTCGACCTACGCGCCCAGGCTGCCCAGGTCTTGGAGACACTCGGCCACAAGGGGCACCATGGCGTCGAGGTCACCGGTGAGAAGACTCGCGCCTGGGGAGATCCGGCACGAGTGCGACAGATCCTCCGCAATCTCATCTCGAACGCCTTTCGGTATGGCGGGGAGTCCGTGGAGGTGATGACCTACGAACGAGGGACCTCGTCATGCATCGCGGTCTGCGACAGCGGAGAGGGGATCCCGCTCGTTGAGCAAGGGCGCATCTTCGAGCCGTATCAACGATCTGCCCACCGCGAGGGGCTCACAGCTTCCATCGGCCTGGGTCTCACCGTGTCTCGACGACTCGCGGACCTCATGAAGGGTGAGCTGTCGTATCGACACGAGGACGGCAGGAGCATCTTCGAGCTCTCATTGACCAAGGCGGAGTCCTGACGAGCCAGAGTGGTGGCGCCCGAACCGGCACATCCACCGAGTAGCTTCACGGGCCTCGATGTGAGGAGGCTCGATGATCCTGGACGCTTTCGACACGCTGAATTGGCTTGCGGTGATCCTGGCCGGTCTCGCCTACTTCGTCCTGGGAGCAGTTTGGTACTCCAACCTCCTGTTCGGGAGGCAGTACAGGGCCGCGATCGGCGCCGGCGAGGAGACGGCGAGTCCCCAAGCGGTGGCGTTGACGGTCAACCTCGTCGGGTGGCTGATCGCCGCCCTGGCCATGGGTTTGATCGCCGAGTCGATCGGTGCGGACGGCTTTGGGGACGGTGCGATGTTGGGCATTGTGGTGTGGATCGGGTTCCTGGTGACCAACCACGTGGTCAACGACTTCTATCAGGGAATGAACGCCGAGCTGGCCAAGATCAGCGGCCCATACAACCTGTTGGGCTTCGTGACCATGGGTGTGATCCTCGCCGTGATGTAGGGAGCGTCCTCACAACCCGTCTATCGCCAATCGAGCCGTTCCACAACACATTGACAACTATCGATACATGGTTCTAGGCTCACATCATGAGATTCGGTCTCTTTCTCCAACCAGTCCATCCCCCCTCGGAGCACCCAACCGTCGCTCTCGAACGAGACCTCGAGCTCGTCACCCTTCTCGACCGCCTCGGATACGACGAGGTGTGGGTCGGTGAGCATCACAGCACCGGCTGGGAGAACATCGGGGCCCCCGACGTATTCATCGCGGCCGCCGCCGAGCGCACCAGGAGCATCCGTCTCGGGACCGGTGTGATTCAGCTCGGTCTCCACCATCCACTGGTCGTGGCCGATCGCATGATCTTCCTCGATCATCTGACCCGGGGTCGTTCGATGTTCGGTGTGGGCGTCGGTGGCGGTCTTCCATCCGACCTCGAGGTCGTCGGCCTGAGCCGGGAAGAGGCCGGCCGGCGTCTTGAGGAAGGCATGGACGCGATCGTCCGATTGCTGACCTCCGACGAGCCGATCGACGAGAAGACAGACTGGTTCGAGCTGCACAATGCAACGCTTCAGATCGCGCCGTACACGAAACCTCATCCACCGTTCGCAATGGCCACGACGAACCGACGCAACGTCCAGACGCTGGGTCGTCTCGGCGGGCACGTGCTCACCGGCCCGGTGCCACAGAGAGTCACCGAGCTGTTGGAGAACCTGAAGAAGGGTGCGGCGGAGGCCGGGGGCGTCGCATCGAGAGATCAAATCACCCTGTCATATGCGATGCATCTCGCCGAGACCCGTGAGCAAGCGATTGCCGACATCCGAGAGGGTGCGATCCACGAGCAACTCGAATTCAACGTCGCAGTCAACGGCGCACCACGACCAGCCAACATCGACGAGTGGTTCGACCGCTTCGTGGACACGCACATCGTCGGAACCCCCGACGACGCCATCGAGAAGATCGAAGGTCTCCTGAAGAGTTCCGGGGGATTCGGGGGGATTCTCTTCACCTCCCGTGACTGGGCCGGCAAAGAGGCGTCTTGGGCCAGTTGGGAGATGTTCGCCAGGCAGGTTGCGCCGGCTTTCCAGGATCATGTGGGTCAACAGTCCCGGGCAGCCGAGGCGGCAGGCCGGCTCAACGGGCCAACGGACTGATCAAAGGAACCCGCGCCGCGGCATGGGTAGCGTGTGAGGCGTGGAATCGGCCGCCATCGTCGCCGCGGTCCTCATGGGCGTGGTCGGCATGTTTCAGCTGGCGCTGGCATCGGGCGCGCCCCTCGGCTCGATGGCCTGGGGTGGAGCACATGTGGGGGTGCTTCCTACTCGTCTGCGCATAGCCAGCGCCTTCACTGGACTGGTCGTGTACCCGATCCTCATACTTCTCGTTCTCCGCGCCGGCAGGGTCACGACCGTCGGGTGGGACACAGGAAACCCCGGCATGTGGGCTCTCACCGCACTCTTCGGTCTCGGAACGCTGGCCAACCTCGCCTCGCGATCACGAGCCGAGCGGTGGTGGGCCGTCATGTCCTTCGCCATCGCCGTATGCTGCGCCATCGTCGCGATCGGGTGAGGGCATGAGCGACGTTCTCATCATCGGTGGTGCCGCGACGGGCTGGGCGACGGCTCATCACCTCCTGCGACTCCACCCTGGCCTGGAGGTCACGGTTGTCGAGAGGGACCCGACGCTCGCCCACTCGTCGACAATGCTCTCCGATGGGAACGTCAGGGTCCAGTTCAACCTGGAGGAGAACATCGCCATCTCCATGTATGCGATGGAGTGTCTCGAGCGTTTCGGCGAAGAAATGGTCGTGGGTGACTTCTCACCGGATCCGCAAGTGCGCATGCAGGGCAATCTCTTCTTCGTGGACGAGCCCGGCCGCGAGGAGGCGATGAGAGGGCTCGCCACCCAACGGCGCCTCGGCTGTGATACCGAATGGCTCGATATGGCGACCATCGCCGCGAGACACCCCTCACTGGCCTCGGACGCTCTCGCCGGCGGGACGTTTGGCCCTCGAGACGGGTCGGTCGACCCCTCCGCAGTCGTAGACGGATACCGTCGCAAAGCAACCGATGCCGGTGCCAGTCAGGTGACCGGTGAAGTCGTCGAGCTCCTCGTCGACCAAGAGCGGGTTCGTGGCGTGCGGCTGTCTCGAGGGCAGAGCATCGGCTCCGACATCGTGGTGGTATGCGCCGGTGCCTGGTCGACCGAGTTGTTGGCGACCGCGGGAATCGTCATCCCGGTGGAGCCGGTGATGAGGACGGTCTATGTCGTGGCCGGCGACGTCCCTGGCGCCGACTCGCTACCCAGCTTCTTCCTGCCCTCGGGGGTCTACGTCATCCCCGAGCCCAGCGGGACCCTTCTCATCGGCTTGTCCGCCGAGGACGACCCTGTGGGATACGAGTTCACACCTGCACCGAGATCGCGGTTCTACGACCTGATATGGCCGGCACTGGCGTTGACACTCCCGGCATTCGATCGGCTCGAGGTAATCAGGTCCTGGGCCGGTCTCTATGCACAGAATCGGCTCGATGCCAACGCGATAATCGGCGAGTGGCCCGGCGTCGCCGGGTTGTACCAGGCCACCGGCTTCAGCGGTCATGGCTTCCAGCAGTGTCACGCGGTGGGGAGACACCTCGCGGAGCTGATCGCGGGACAGGAGACCAGCCTCGATCTACATCGTCTCGGCACCGAGCGAATCATCTCCGGCGAGCCCTACGCCGAGCACTCGGATCGGATCATCTGACGCGACCGGCAGCCGCACGAGAAGCGGTCTGATTCGGGAGACCCAGCCCACGGGTCGTCGCAGAGCAATAGGCAAGCGGGCCCTGGTCCGAACGACCCACCACCATGACTAGTCACCGTGGCGCATTTCGAAAAGGGTTCTCTACTCGACCGGGCCCTTGTGTCGATGCCAATAGAGACAGATCAAGACGTTTTACGAGAAAGGGAATCGACATGGCATACGCCTTCGACACATCAGATCGACGTCGGCGACGTGCGATGCGGGCGGCCACTCCCCTCGCAGCCCTCCTCATTGCCGCGCTCCTCGTCTGGCAAGGCAGCAATGCAGCCTTCAGCGCAACCACCGACAACACGGCCAACGCCTGGAATACCGGCCAGCTCGCCCTCACCAACAACGGTGGCGGCGCGACCTACGCCGCATCCACAACGGGTGTCTTCGCCGAGACGAACCTCAAGCCGGGCGATGCCGGTGCGAAATGCATAACCGTGGAATCCACGGGGACGCTGCCCGGTGACATGCGCTTCTACCGGGGTGCTGTGACAGGCACCAACGGCGCCGCTCTCTCTGCAGTGATCGACGTCACTGTCGACGCGGTGGCAGTGAGCTCGTCCACGAACGTGCAGGCCA
>JASFVB010000212.1:0-4632 GCA_050050035.1 Acidimicrobiia bacterium
CGTTGCGGCAACGCCAACGCCTCGGCGTTGTCGACGACAGTCACCGCCTCGTCGGCGTAGGCGACCACGCCATCTCTCCCGAGAACCCGGATGAGACCCCGGTCCCAGCGATACCGAAGAAGGTCGAAGCCGGAGAGCCCCTCCTCCATCGCAGGATCCCCTGGGAGGGTTTGGCCGAATATGTAGGCGATCCCGACGTCATCCCCGGGCGCGAGTTCGCTCACACCGGACAAGTCAATCCGAGAGCGGTCTCCGGGTCGGACGTGTGTGCGAGCCTCGTCGTAGTGCGCCGTTATCACCTCCAAGAGGAGACCCGCTTCGGATCCACTGCCGGCGCTCAGCAGCCCGGGCGCATCACCGCCGCTCTCGACGATCGAGTCCAGGAGAAGGGATCTGGTGGCCTCGTACAGGAGTGGTGACGCCGTCATCAGGCCAACCTCGAGCGACACCGACGGCACGTCCCTGCCGTCGACACCAACGACTTCCCCTTCGAATACCCCAGGTGACACTTCGTAACCACCAGCCAGATCTAGCGTCGGTCCTGCGTTGCTCCTAGCTCGCTCCAGCACCTCATCCATGAGGCTCACCTTCCCATCCGGCGTCTCCTTCCAAAGATCGATGTAGATTGCGAAGTCCTGTACCGCCTGCGTGCCCCCCAGGGCATCGTTGACCGAGATGACCGACGGCTGACCCTCATCGGCCGCCGACGTCGTCTCGTCGGCAACGCTCGTCGTGGTGGGCTCTGAATTCGAATCAGTGCACGCGGCGGCGACGACAGCCACGACCACGAGAGTGGCAATCGGAAACCTGAACCGCCTCAACTCACACCTGGTCGAGCTTGCGGACGGCGCGCATGACGAAGTCCTCGACCGCCGACCAGCCGGCCAGGGCAGCCAGCATCCCCACGTTGAAGCCCTCGCCGGCGATGGACTGAGGACCCGTTCCGCCGCTGCTGGGCCAGCTCACGGCGCAACCACACTTGCGTCAACCACAGCTCGCTTCAAAGCTGCCGGACACCGGTTCGACCGCATCGGCCGAACCTCCCAGGACGGCGAAGATCTGGTTTTCGTCAACAAAGGTCGCCGTGCCCGAGACGGTGTTCCCGTCGATCGTCCACGAATCGACCTGACTGTCACCATCCGAGAGGACGTCGGCATAGCTCGCCGTCTCGATGAGAGTGACATCCGCCGTCCAGTCGGCTTCTGTTGCCCGATCCGCCACTCGCACACTTGGCGGATCGTCGAAGTTCGGATCACCCTCCGGCGGGAGCAGGAGATTGAGGCTGCTGCCGTCCTCTGCCTCACCGACGACCCAGAAAGCGCCGAAGAAGTCGGGGTCACAGTCGGTGATGGGACCTTCCGGATCGGCGTCGAACTCCCACGTCGTACCGCCGATCGTGACAGTGGCGAGATTCGACCCCGGCGAAGACCCCCCATTGGATGCGTCGCCGGAGGAAACCGTTGTCGTGGCCGCGCCGTCTCCGTCGGCCGGCGTGGTTTCGGGCGCCGACGTGGTTTCGGGCGCCGACGTGGCAGTCACGTCGTTGCCATCTCCAGAGGAAGGATCGGAGCCTCCACACCCAGCCACGACCAGAGCGACGACGACACCCACGACTGCGATTCTCTTCACGACACTGTGCCCCTCGCCCTGGAGTCCGAATTCACCCATCGGGTCAGGCTACGGGTCAATTGCTCATCGCCGCCTACTCATTCTCTCCCTCTCGGTTACTCATTCCCTACGGGGGAACACGTCCTCCCGGGATGGCGATGACCGTCGCCAGTTCCTCTCGGCCCGTGACACCGAGCTTGCGATAGACCGAGCTGAGGTGGTTGTCGACGGTACGCACCGAGATGTACCGCTTCTCCGATATCTGGAGACTGGACATGCCGCCGGCGGCATCGAGTGCAACCTCCATCTCGCGCGGCGTGACCAGAGCCGGGCGAGAGGCGAGCGCCGGCGTCAAAGGCTCCTGGCATCGCCCTTCGGCCGCCATCGACAGCGCAGCGTTCCGCGCCGCCAAGGCCGCACTGCCAAGCGACTCGTAGAGACGTGAGCTCTGCGCATACGTCTCGGCGGCATGCAGCCAGCAGCCAAACGAGGCAAATCGATTGGCGACGCCGTGCAGCATCCCCGGATCTTTCGCAGCCGCCGCCTCAGCGTGTTGCGCTATGGCTTCGATCAGATGTGCGCCTCTCGAGGCATCGATCTCACGCAGGTCGTCCAGGACCACCTCTGCTTGGCCGAACCTGACGACATCCGAGAAGCAGAAGGCGGCCCAGGCAGAATGCTCGCCTTCCAGGGCCCCATGTCCACCATCCACCGCCATCTGGACCGCAGAATCGAGATCGCCCCGCGCAGCAGCCGACCAAGCCCGACCCCGACGCAGCCAGACGGTCAGTCGTGATCCGACCTGGGGGTGGCTCAACTCGAAGTAGTCCTCGGGAACAGGCTTCCCGAGCTGGCCCGATACCAGAGCGAGGATGCCTCTTGTCTGGGCCTCCAACCCGAATGGGTCGGCCTCGGCGTAGATCTCCAACGCCTGGCGGGCAGCCGTCTCGGCGTCGTGCAGCCGGCCCGCCAGATCGAGCGCCATCACCGAGGCGGACAACCAGGTCGTTGCCATGACGTTGCCGCCGACCCGAGCCTCGAGGGCGTCCGAGCAGAGCCGAACGGCCTCAGGGACCCGACCTGCGTGGATTGCCGACGACATCTGCATGACTCCAACTTGGTCGCGTGCCAAGGGCAGAACATCGCCGGCCTCGCCAGACACCGTCAGGGCGTCACCGATCACCTCATCCATCCGGTCGCAATCGCCGGTCATGGCCAGAGCGACGGTCAGCGTCACATAGGCGGCCGCTCGGGAGACGACCGATGTGGCCGGGTCGGTGAGCACTTGGTCGCTCGACGTCATCGAATCGACGAAGTCACCATGAATCGCCGACACCATCGCTCGCTCGTTGGTCAGACGGGCACGGAGGTCTGCATCCTCGATTGTCCCGGCTGTCTCGTGCAACAGATCACGTGCCTCGTCCACTCTCCCCAGCCCGAAGCCCAAGTTCTGTGCCCGAATCGAGCTGATCTCCCCACGGAGGGTCTCATCGGTCGGCTCCCGACCGGCGAGGAGGGCTTCTGCCTCTTCGAACCGCTGGCGGTAGCTGAGGGCCCGGCCCACCAAGACGGCGACATCGTCGTCGTCGGTGCCCAGCGGACGCAGAAGCTGTTCGGTCAAGCCGGGATCGTGTCGAACCAGAGCCTCCCGGCCTCCGGCGATCGCCAACTCCGGCGAGACCAACTCTCCGGCGTCACGCTGCCACAGGGCAGCCCGTAGCGGGTCCGCTGATCCGCCGAGGCTCAGGGCAGCATCCACGAGTCGTCGATAGGCGGCGCGACTCCGTACCTCGCCGATGTGGGATTTGAGGATCTCGCCATAGAGCGGGTGGGCCGGGATCAGCGAGCGCCCGTCGTCCGCTCCCATCACCGTCGCCAGATTCCTCTCTTCGAGACTCTCCAGGTGAGCACCCAACGCCTCCCTGGCCAGATCGATTGGCAGGGGCGAGCCCACCGCCACCACATCCATTGCGGGACGAACGTCGTCGGACATCCCTCGGAGCCTTGAATTGATCAGGTCGGAGAGCCGAGCGGAGTCTGCCAGCGAGCCTGCGCTCACCCAGATGCCCTCCTCGCTCTGTTCGACGGCACCACCCCCTATCGCACCCTCGATCAGCTCGTGTAGGACGAGAGGATTTCCAGCCGCCAGACGCCAGAGGTCTTCCTCGAGCTTGGACGAAACCTCACCGAGCCTTGCCTCGAGAAGCAGTCTCACCTCTGATCTCTCCAGTGGCCCCATGTCGAATCGTTCGATGACACCATTCGTCCACAGATCGACCAGGTCCGATGGCATTGCCTCGCCGGTACGGGCGGTGAGGGCGACAACTGCGATACCGGCGGAGACGATCGAGATCAGAAACGCCAGAGAGGTCTCGTCGAGATGATGAGCGTCATCCACCACTACCAGCAGTCCACGGGAGGTCGAACGGCTCTCCAGACTCATACGCGCCGCGCCCAGCATCGAGAGCCGATCCTGGGTAGGTCCAGTCGGCAGCAACTCAACGAATGGCCCGAATGGGATCGAGCGCGTCGAGACAGAGGCGACCGTTCTGACGACCGCCATGCCAGTCCGCTCCGCCCTGTCGGCCAGCTCGTGGGCCAGCCGGCTCTTGCCGACGCCAGCCGGGCCCAGGATCGCCAATCCCGTACCTGAATCGATCAGCCCCACCGCGTGGTCCAAGGCGGCCTCACGTCCTACCAGAGGCCACTGCATCTCTTCCTCAACTTAGAGAGACAGCGACTTCTGTTCCACCTCCAATGAGCACCTCAGCGGCCCGCCATGAGTAGGAGAGTCTCGGATCCACCCGCGCCCGGTCGCCACGATGAGTAGACGCTGTGGCCAATTGAGTAGAGACAGCGATGAGCTCCCCTCTTAGCGTCAACCCGATGGACGTGTACCTGGGAGACGATGAATGAGACCGAGAGCATTGACGGCCTTGTGCTTCTTGGCGCTGCTGATCAGTGCCTGCGGATCCGACGGTGGATCGGGAGAGCCCACGGGAAACCCGGACAACTCATCGACCA
>JASFVB010000213.1:0-4604 GCA_050050035.1 Acidimicrobiia bacterium
CCTGAGTGATCATCACCATCTCGGGCCGGCCGGGGTCCGGCAAGAGCGTGGTGGCGAAAGCCGTGGCGAGAGCCCTTGACATGCCTCACGTCTCGGCCGGGGACTTCATGCGAGAGATCGCCGCAGAGCGGGGTGTCTCCATCCTCGAGTTGTCACGCGCCGCCGAGCATGGGTCGGAGATAGACAACGAAATCGATGCTCGCACGTCTCGTTT
Source organism: Acidimicrobiia bacterium (assembly GCA_050050035.1). Classification (GTDB taxonomy): domain Bacteria; phylum Actinomycetota; class Acidimicrobiia; order Spongiisociales; family ZC4RG35; genus JANQRA01. The sequence continues at coordinate 215 of JASFVB010000213.1, forward strand.
GGCGGCCCAAGGCGGTGACTTCGTCATGGACGCACGACTCGGCTGGCACTTCATCCCGAATTCGCTCAAGGTGTTTCTGGACGTGACCACCGAAGTGGCGGCGCGGAGGATCTTCGAAGCTGCTCGGGGCAGCGAGTATGAGAACGTCGACCTCTACAGCACGCGGGCAGCCATCGAGTCGAGGACCGATTCCGAGCGTCGCCGCTACATGACCTACTACGACATCGACTACACCGATCCGGATCACTACGACCTCTGGGTGGACACCTCGAAGCTGACCGTCGACGAGGTGGTGGATCGGATCGTGGAGGCCGCCGACGGGGTGTGGTCTGGCTAGACGGCCCCGGTGCGGTAACCTGAGACCTCGGATCTCCCAAAGGAACCAATGAAACTCGAAGATGTCATCGACCAGATCGGCAACCGGTTCGCGACCGTGGTCGTCTCCTCGCGACGGGCGCGTCAGATCAACTCGTACTTTCATCAACTCGGTGTCGGATACGGGGAGTTCGTCCCCCCACAAGTGCATTCGCTGTCCCGCAAGCCCCTCACGATCGCGATGGAGGAGATCGCCGAGGGCAAGGTCGCGGTAGAGACCGTCGAGGAGTGATGCTGACCGGCCGGCGGGTTCTGCTCGCCGTAACCGGGGGGGTAGCCGCCTACAAGTCGGCGTACTTAGCTCGACGGCTTGTCGAGCAGGGCGCCGAGGTCAAGGTGATCATGACCGACTCTGCTCGGGAGTTCATCGGTGAGCAGACCTTTGCCGCGGTCACGGGATCCAGGCCACTCAGTGCCCTTTTTGGCGCCGAGACGGTCTCTCCTCATACCGAGCTAGCCCGTTGGGCCGAGCTGATCATCGTGGCTCCCGCCACCGCGGCCACTTTGGCCCGTGTTGCCACCGGGATGTCGACAGATCTGGTGTCGGCCACGCTCTTGGCGTTCAAAGGCCCGGTGTTGATGGCTCCGGCGATGCACGAAGAGATGTGGGAGCATCCCGCCACTCAGAGGAACATCCAAACCCTGACCGCAGACGGATACCGATTCATCGGCCCCGAAAGTGGAGCGTTGGCCGGCGGCGACGTGGGAGTTGGCCGGGTCGCTGAGCCGGATGCCGTCGTGGAGGCAGTCGAGTCGATTCTGACGCCATCTGGTGATGCACTGCGGGTCCTGGTCACGGCCGGCGGGACACGAGAGCCCGTCGACCCCGTTCGCTATCTGGGAAACAGGTCTTCGGGCAAGATGGGTCACGCCGTGGCATCGGAGGCCGCACGTCGGGGGTTGGACGTCACGTTGGTGACCACGTCGACACTTCCGGTGCCACCTTCGGTGAAACTCGTGTCGGTGGAGACCGCCGAGGAGATGCTCCAGGCCGTGACGGCCATAGACACCGACATCGCCGTTATGGCGGCGGCCGTGGCCGACTTCCGGCCCGCGGCCCCGAGTCGAGACAAGGTGCCGCGCTCCGAAGGGCTCGACTCGATCGAGCTCGAGGCCAACCCCGACATCCTCGCGTCGGTAGTCGCCAGAGATGAGAAGCCGTTCGTCGTTGGATTCGCTGCCGAGACCGGTGACCTGGAGCGAGCCGTTGCCAAGACCCGCGACAAAGGCGTCGACCTGCTCGTCTACAACGACGTCAGTGAGCCGGGTTCGGGGTTTGGCACGGACACGAATCGTGTAGTCGTGATCGACGCCGACGGCGGCACCGACCCGTGGCCGATCATGAGCAAGGCCGAGGTGGCGGCACGGCTGCTCGACCGTGTGATGGAGCGGGTCACCGACAACCGGTAACCTCGCCAGCCACGTGAGAACCTTCTTCTTCACATCCGAGTCCGTGACCGAAGGGCACCCCGACAAGGTCGCCGATGCGATCTCGGATTCTGTCTTGGACGCGGCACTCCGCGCCGACTCGGATCCCAGGGTGGCTTGTGAGACGTTCGTCACCACTGGCGTTGCCATCGTGGGTGGCGAAGTAAGGCTCGGGGCCGACCTCGACATCGACACGATCGTGAGGGAGACGGTCGCGCGCATCGGCTATGACGGCTTCGACCCTGGCTTTGCCGCGGACAGCATCGAGGTCCAGAACAGGGTGCAGCAACAGAGCGCGGACATTGCCAAGGGCGTGGATCGCGATCTGGGAGCCGGCGATCAGGGTCTGATGTTCGGCTTTGCCGTACGCGAGACCGATTCACTGATGCCCATGCCCATAGACCTCGCCCACCGTTTGGCAGAGCGACTCGCCGAGGTTCGCAAGAAGAAGCAGCTCGAGTATCTCCGCCCCGACGGCAAGACTCAGGTGATGATTCGCTACGAGGGCGACAAGCCGATCTCGGTCGAGAAGGTCCTCATCTCGACTCACCACGGACCCGATCAGGACCAGGCGGCGATGAAGGAAGACGTATACCACCAGGTGGTCGAGCACGTCATTCCACCGGATTTGCTCTCCGACGACGTCGAGTTCATCTTCAATCCAACCGGGAACTTCGAGATCGGGGGCCCCGTGGCGGACACAGGTTTGACCGGGCGGAAGATAATCGTCGACACCTACGGGGGATACGCCCGTCACGGGGGAGGTGCCTTCTCGGGCAAGGATGCGACGAAAGTCGATCGGTCAGCGGCGTATGCCGCTCGCTGGGCGGCAAAGAACCTCGTGGCGGCCGGTCTGGCCGACAAGCTCGAGATACAGCTCGCATACGCGATTGGCCAGCCGGAGCCCTTCTCGATCCACGTGGAGACCTTCGGCACAGAGAAGACCGACCCGGGGCGAATCGAAAGTGTCGTTGGCAACGTGTTCGACTTTCGACCCGCTTCCATCATCGACAGGCTGGAGCTGAGGAAGCCCATCTTCGCCTCCACGACGGCCTACGGGCACTTCGGTCGCCCGGAGTTCGCGTGGGAGCAACTAGATCGTGTCGACGAGATCCGGTCTGAAGCCGGGGTGTGAATCCTGCGGCAAGGGTCCTCCCTGACGTCGCATCCTTCTCTGTCGACGACGGTTTCTGGTACGCGATCCCGGAGCACCTGAAGCACGATCTCTCTGTCGGCTCGATAGTGCGCGTGCCATTGTCGGGACGTCGCGTGCGGGGGTGGGTCCTGGAGCTGGCGGACGACCGCACGGGCCGTCTGAAGGAGATCGCGGGCATCTCCGGCGATGTCCCGGTGTTCGATGGGAGACTGCTCGAGTCCCTGAGATGGGCCGCCAGGCACTACGTGGCGCCGCTCTCATCGCTCGTGGGACGGGCCGCGCCACCGAACCTCCCCCATAATCCGCCATCCCAGATCGGTGTTGTCGCGGCCGAACCGGTCAGTTCCCCATTGGCAGGGATGGCTGCGCGGTCGGCAGAGGGTCGAGGAATGCCTATTGGAGCGGCCGTCGCCGACTGGCACCAGCTCGACTGGCTCTCTGATCTGGGCATGGTTCTCAACGCGGGCAGGTCCGTGCTCGTCGTGGCTGCCTCTGTGGCCGAAGTCGAGATGATGTGCGACGGTGCCGGCCGTCTTTCTCGGTCGGTCGTGGCAGTCACCGGGCACGACGACGCCTCCGATACCGGGGCTTGGGAAGCTGCCCAGTCCCCACCCCGAATCGTGGTCGGGACTCCGAAGACGGCCACATGGCCCGTGGCGAGCCTGGCGCTTGCAGTGGTTCTCGAGGAAGGGCGACGAGCCATGAAGGACCGTCAGACCCCGACTCTCCATGTGCGTGACATCCTGCGCACGAGAAGCCGAGTCGAAGGGTTCAATCTCGTCTTCCTGGGGCCGACGCCGAGTGTGGAGCTACTGGCTGCCGGAGCGGAGGTCGTCCGGGTCGGGAATCGTGCTTGGCCGCTGGTCGAAGTCGTGGATCGCTCGGACGATCCACCCGGATCGGGCTATCTCTCGGAGAGGGTGGTGGCTGCCATCACCGGCATGGCTCCGGCGGCCGGCAGTGTCTTCGTGTTCACGCACAGACGTGCCGCACATTCGTCGATCCGATGCGCCAGTTGCCGATCCCTACGTGTCTGTGCGAACTGTGGCCGGCGTCTGGGGAAGGTGGAGAGATGTGGCCGCTGCCAGACGGTCTCGGGCCCATGCGCAGAGTGCGGAGCTCAGGAGTTCGAGGAGATGGGGACCATCCCGGAGCGTCTCGTCGCCGAGCTGAATCGCCGGATCGGCGCAGGGACCGCTGCGGTCCATCCGGCCGACGCAACGGTCACGGTCGGGACGGAACGTGATCTCGCCGGGCTGCGCAGGGTCTCATTGGCGGTCGCCGCCGATGTGGACGGAATGCTTCTGGGCGCCGGCTATCGAACGTCCGAAGAAGCCTTGAGGCAATTGGCGCGGTTGGCGACGATGGTCGGGCATGGGCGTGGCTCGAGGATGATGGTCCAGACATCACGTCCAGACTCCTCACTCGTGA
>JASFVB010000214.1:0-4568 GCA_050050035.1 Acidimicrobiia bacterium
AGGACCGGCGTCTGCCAATCACCAACCACTACCGGTCGGAGCGGCCATGACGACGACCGTCCTGATCAACGGTCATGTGTCCGACGGCAGGATCCCTGTGACCGACTCCTCGGTGTTGCGTGGAGACGGTTGCTTCGAGGTCCTCAAGAGCTACGGGGGTCGCCCGTTCGCCGTCGACGAGCATCTCGACCGTCTCGAGAAGAGCGCGAGGGCTCTGGATATAGACCTTCCCCGACGAGACGATCTCGAGGCGTGGGTCGACGAGGTCAGCGAGGAGCTGGGGGAAGGCGCGGTGCGTATCGTCGTGACACGCGGCTCCAGCATCCCTGGGGGAAGTGACCCGTCCAACGTGATCGTGTTCGGTCATCCGTGGAGCCCGCCAGAGACACCCGCCCGTCTCCACCCGGTGAGTGCCCCCTGGCATGCCTCCGGATCGGATTGGGCACTTGCCGGCGTCAAGTTCCTCTCGTATGCGCCCAACCTCTCGGCGACACGGGAGGCCGTGTCTGCCGGGTTCGACGACGCGCTCCTGACCACGACCGACGGGGTGATCTTGGAAGGGCCGACCTTCGCCGTCGCATGGGTCGTGGACGGGGTCTTGGAGACGCCCGGTCTCGAACTGGGGATACTCGATTCGATCACTCGCCGGGTCGTGCTCGATCTAGCTCGCGACGACGGGATCGACGTCGTCGAGGGTCGTTTCGAGCTCGGACGTCTCGTCGACGCCACCGAGACGATGGCACTGTCGACTATCCGGGAGGTCCAGCCTGTCGGCGCCATCGGAGACCTCACTTGGCGCCCCGGGCCCGTCGCGGCGTCCCTCTCCGCCGCGTTCGCCCGTCTGACCAGGTAGGGAACCCGGCCGAGCTACGGTTTCGTTTCTACGCCATGAGAAGCCGTCTGATCGTCTCGTCCGTGCTGGGGGCCCTGCTCCTCATGTCGTGCGACAGCGGGGAAGCGGAGCTGTCGACGGATTCGACCCTGCTCACCGGTGGAACCAACGCCCCGGCGACCACCACTTCTACGACTATTGCAGGCGGGGGAGACGATGAGCCGACGACCGAGACCATGGTCGGCCAGACGGTGTCCGAGTACACGGTGTGGGAGACCATCCCAAACGAGAACGGTGAGGAGCTTCGCATCGTGATACCCAACGGCGCCTACACCGACATCGACCTCGAGAACTTCATCATCGAGTTGATCGAGGAGGACCCGACCGTCTACGGAGCAGAGGTCTTCGACGACGAGGCCGCGGCCGAAGCCTTCGCCGTGGATCCGGCAGAGCGGACGGACGAGGAGCGTGATCTACTCGACCGTCATCACTTCGTGACGCTGGTCGGTCGGGAGCGCATCGACTTCAACGGCCCGTTCGCCGAGTTCCCGGGTGGCGTCATCGGCAGCTGATGCACGTGGCTCGTGTGGTGTGGTCTCTCCCCGCTACAGCAACCAGTCGGCCATCAGAAGGAAGCCTCCGAACCCGACCAGGTCGGTGATCAGTGTGAGGAAGATCGACGACGCCAGTGCGGGGTCGAGCCCGAAGCGTCTCAGCAGAACCGGGATGGCCGTGCCCATGAACGCCCCGACAGTCAACACGACCAGTGCCGAGATCGTGACGACGGACGCCATTGCCAGCGGCTCCGAGTTCGAGGCGAAGATGTCGGCGTTGAGCAGACCCCAGCACAACAGACCCGACGCGATTCCGAGGACCACCCCGCTGAGAACACCCACGCCGAGCTGTCTGAGCATGATGCCCGGCACCTGGGCCGATGGCACATCGTCCGATGCCAGCGATCTGATCATCACGGCGAGGCTCTGATTCCCTCCGTTGCCGCCAAGCAACGCGATCACCGGCATCAGAGCGGCCAGGACCGGTTCCTGGCTCACGATGCCGGTCTGGGACTCTATGGCGAACGCCACGATCAGAGCGAGGAAGAGATTGAGGACCAGCCAGGGGACCCGCATGCGGAACGACGAGGTGATGTTGGTGTAGACGGTCTCGGCGACACCGGCACCCATGGCTGCCGCGAAATCCTCGGTGGCCTCGTCCTGCACCGCCTCGATGACGGCGTCGGTGGAGACCATGCCGACCAGACGTTGGTGGGCGTCGACGACGGGTATCCCGAAGAGGTGGTATCGCTGGGCGAGCTCGGCGACCTCCTCTCGATCGGTCAAAGGGCCCACTGTCACCGGGTCCGGGACCATCACGTCGGCCAAGGGTGCTCCCGGCCGGCGAAAGACCAGGTCACGGAAGGAGATCACCCCATGCAGCCGATTGTGGTCGTCGACGACGTAGACGTAGAAGAGGTCCTCGAACTCCTCGTGGAGCTGTCTGATGCGTTCGATCGCCTCGCCCGTGGTCAGACCGAGGGGGAGGGCGGCCACATCGGTGGTCATCAGACCGCCCGCGCTGTCGTGGGGGTAGACGAGGAGATCGCGAACCACGTCCTCCGCCTCGTCCGTCATCGTGGCGAACACGTCCTCGACGACTTCGTCCGGGAGCTCGGCGATCAGGTCGGCAGCAGATTCCGCAGACATCTCGTTGAGTACGGCGGCCAGGGCGGTGAGCTCCAGATGACCGATCAGCCCGGCGGCGAGCTCAGGCGCGATCTCACCGAGGACCACCGCCGCCCCGGTGGGTGGGAGCCCGGCGAGCAGCTGAGCGGCGTCGACCTCGTCGAGCTGCTCGATGACGTCGGCGGCATCGCCGGGTGCGGCGATGGCGAGGGCCTCCCATTCCTCGCGGTTGGCGCCGAGATAGCCGGCCACGACATCGTGATCGCGGCGAGCGGCCGCGATGAGACGATGAGCGAGTTGACGAGGGCTTCTGAGTCGAAGTCTCATGTTGACCCCGGGCGGTGATGGACCGGGGTCAGGCTACAACGGTCGTGTGCTGTGACCAGTGACGTTGGCGAAGGCGTTGTGTGCGGGGCTGAACGCGGCGGATCTCTGCGATCAGAGCTTCAGGTCTCGAACGGTCGGACAGACGTCACCTTGACGGTGAGCTTGCCCGCCGGAGCCTCATAAGAGACCTCTTCGTCGACCGATGCTCCGAGCAGTGCGGCACCCAGAGGGCTCGAGGGTGACGCAAGGAACAGACCTGGCGTCTTGTTCTCGTGTGGCGCGACGAAGTACTCCATCTCGTCACCATCCGAGTCCAGGACGGTCACGACGGAGCCGACTTCCACCTTCCCGGTGTCCGCGACCTCCCGTACCTCGGCGGTGTTGATCAGATGCTCGAGCTTCCGGATACGGGCTTCCATCAGCCCCTGATCGTTCTTGGCCGCGTCGTAATCGGCATTCTCACGCAGGTCGCCATGAGACCTGGCCTCGGCAATGCGCTCCTCGATCTCCCTTCGGCCATCGGTCTTGAGACGCTCGAGCTCCTCGACGAGGTCGCGGTGGGTGCCCGGCGTCAGGAAGGTCGGTTCGTCGGTCATGTGAAGGGACGAGGTTATGCCGGTGGGCCGCCTACCGGCAGCCGGACGACAGGCACCGACGTGTATGGCCGAGGGTGTCGTCCTGTGCGGTGGTCGCGCTTAACCTCGATCGGGTGACACGTCTCACGCGTTATAGCCACGGATCCGGCTGAGCCTGCAAACTCGGTCCGTCCGAGCTGGCCCAGGTGCTGGGTCCTGTCCAAGACCATCCAGCCGCAGCGCATCCCAACCTCCTGGTCGGGATGACCAGCGGTGACGACGCCGGCGTCTACGCGCTGGGAGGCGGTCGCGTCCTCATCCAGACCATCGACATCTTCACGCCGGTGGTCGACTCGCCGCGCGATTGGGGACGGATAGCAGCTGCCAACGCCCTATCCGATGTCTATGCGATGGGTGGCACACCCTTGACCGCGCTTCAGTTCGTGGCGTGGCCACGCGAAGAGCTCGGCTTCGACCTCGCTTCGGAGGTGATAGCCGCAGGGCTCGACGTGATGTCCGACGCCGGGTGCACCGTCGTCGGTGGCCATTCGATCGATGGACCTGAGCCGACCTATGGGTTCTCGGTGACCGGTCTCGCCACCGCTGACGAGGTCGTGACCAACGCCGGAGCATCGCCTGGTGACGTGTTGGTGCTCACGAAACCACTCGGCATGGGGATCATCACGACCGCAATCAAGCGGGAACGATGTCCCCCTGAGCTGGCGTCACGAGCAATAGAAGTGATGGCTGCTCTCAACGACGCAGCCGGTGCGGCGTTGTCGGCCCATCGTGCGACTGCTGCAACCGACGTGACCGGTTTCGGCCTTCTCGGTCATCTTCGGGAGATGTGTCGGGCTTCGGGCGTGGGCGCTCGGGTCGCCAGCGAGTCCGTTCCGGTCCTCGACGGTGTGGTCGAACTGCTTGCAGAGGGAATGTGGGCGGGAGGCTCGCAACGTAATCTGAGGTCCCTCAAGCCCGACATCGAGACCGCACTCGATATCGAAGCGATCAAGCCGCTGGTCGATGCTCAAACCTCGGGCGGGCTGCTGGTCGCACTTGGCTCGGACGACGTGGACGGGTTTGCCGGTGAGACCGGCGGCGTGGTCATCGGCGAGCTCACTGCCGACGAGATCATCCACGTGACGTAGGAGT
>JASFVB010000215.1:0-4518 GCA_050050035.1 Acidimicrobiia bacterium
GGAGGATGCGTTTCACACCGCCCATGAGCGTCTATACGGGTATCGGATGTCCGGGGAGCCCATTCAGGTCGTCAACCTGCGCCTGGTGGCGACGGTCCCCGCCGACTTGCCCGATCTGGGCGACACAGGCCCCTCGGGCGCCGAGCCCGTTGGGCATCGGGAGATCGTCGTCGAATCAGAGCGGCACGAGGCGGCCATCTACGACCGTGATCGACTGGGTCCCGGATCCAGCGTGCCCGGCCCAGCCATCATCGAGTTCGCAGAGGCGACGTGTCTCGTTTCTCCCGGTTGGGTCGGCGACGTCGATTCGATCGGAACCTTGATCCTGACACGAGACGATGGCGATTGACTCCGTAACCCTCTCGGTGATGGCCAGCGCTCTCTCCGGCATAGCCGAGGAGATGGGATCGCTCCTCGTTCGCAGTGCCTACTCGTCGAACATCAAGGAGAGGCGAGACTGCTCCAGCGCCCTGTTCGACTCCGAAGGGCGGATGGTGGCCCAGGCCGAGCACATCCCTGTCCATCTGGGCGCTATGCCCGAAACGGTCAGGTCGGTGATGTCGAAGAGCCCGCGACCCGGTGATGTCTTCATCGTCAACGATCCGTACAGCGGGGGCTCCCACATCCCGGACGTGACGTTGGTGACTCCGGTGGCGATCGAGGGAGCAGTCATAGCCTATGCGGCGACCAGAGCCCACCACTCGGATATGGGTGGGTCGAGCCCCGGCTCCATGCCCGGCGGCTCTACCGACATATACCAGGAGGGTCTGGTCATCCCCCCCGTCCGCTTGGTCGAGGACGGGGTGTTGAGCGAGACGGTCATGTCGCTGATCATGGCCAACTCGAGGACCCCTTTCCTGCGGCGCGGCGACTTCCTGGCTCAGATCGCCGCGAACGACCTGGCGGTGTCGCGGCTGAGTGAGTTGGCGGCGAAGATTGGACTGGACGCCCTCGTCGAAGGCTTCGCCGCGGTCATCGCATACGCCGAGAAGCGGACACGAGACGCCATATCGACTCTGCCAGATGGCGTCTACCGAGCCGAGACCGAGATCGAAGGTGATGGCGTCACGGAGGGGGACATCCCGATCCGCGTGGAGGTGCGTGTCGTGGGGGACTCGATCTCCATCGACTTCGAAGGCACGGCCGGCGCCGTGGACGGAAACGTGAACTGCCCTCTGGCCGTGACCCAATCGGCTTGCTACTTCGCCACGAAGGTCGTGGTGCCAAAGGACATCCCCTCCAACTCCGGGGCCTTTGCCCCGATAACGATCACGGCACCGGAGGGGAGTCTCGTCAACGCCCGCCGCCCGTCGGCTGTCGTGGCGGCCAACGTCGAGACCAGCTCCCGGATCGCCGACGTCGTCCTCCGTGCTCTCTCCCAGGCCACAGGGGTGACCGCCGACGGACAGGGGACCATGAATGTCGTGGTCATCGGTGGCCCCACCTGGACCTACGTGGAGACACTCGCCGGGGGACAAGGGGCGAGTGCCGCCGGTCCCGGGGCCTCCGGGGTCCACGTGGCAATGACCAACACGCTCAATACGCCGATCGAGTCTCTCGAACTGGAGTACCCGATGCGAGTGGAGAGATACGAGTTGCGCTATGGCTCGGGAGGCGCCGGCAAGCACCGTGGCGGAGACGGATTGGTCAGATCGATAAGGGTCCTCGACCGGGCCAGCTTGTCGCTGCTCACCGACAGGAGACGACATCACCCCCAGGGTCTCGAAGGGGGAGGGCCGGGCGCTGTCGGCAGGAACCTCGTCGGTGACACCGAGATCGGAGCCAAGGTGAGTGTCGGGCTCGAAGCGGACGACGTGGTGACCGTGGAGACCCCCGGAGGAGGCGGATGGGGTGTGCCCGACGAACACCATGTCGAGGAGACGCAGTGAGTGGAGACACGAGGGTGGCCGTACGACCCGCCTCGGTGACGATTCGCCGGAAGGTGGAATGGGTCGACACCGACGCCTCCGGCCATTGGCACAACACCGCCGTCGTCAGGCTGTGCGAGATGGCGGAGTCGGCCCTTCTGGACCGGCTCGGGCTCGCAGATCTCTTCTACTCCCACGGTGCTCCTCGGGTGAGGATGGAAGCCGAGTTCGTTCGATCGGCGCGGTTCGGTGACGAGGTCGAGATCCACTGTGAGATCGCCGATGTCGGGCGAAGCAAGGTCGTATTCGCACATGAGTTGAGAATGGGGGACGTCACACTGGCGAGCGTCGGGATCACAGCCGTACTCGTTGGCGAGGGTGGCTCTCCGCGGTCTCTTCCGCCCGAGGCGCGGAAGAGTCTTCTCGAGGACGGCCCACAGTGAAGACATGACCGGGTTCGAGCCGATCGATCGGGTTGGGAGTATCGAGGCATACTTCCGTCCGTCGTCCGTCGCCGTCGTAGGTGCGTCTTCCCGCACCGACAGCGGCGGGCATGTGATCTTCCGCAACCTCGTGAGGCTCCTCGATGTGCCGGTCCATCCCGTGCACCCCACCGCACAGGAGATCCTCGGCCGCAAGTGCTACCCGTCGATAGATGCCGTTCCTGGGGATGTCGACCTCGCCGTCGTCTTCGTCCCTTCGCAGGAGATTCCCGGGATCGTGGAGCAGTGTGTCGATGCCGGTGTGCGGGCCGTGTGTGTGGAGGCCGGTGGGTTCGCTGACGCCGGGGAGCACGGGTCGCGTTTGCAGAAGCGGTTGGCCGACCTCGCGGCGGAGTCTGGCATCCGGATATGGGGACCGAATTGTGCAGGTTTCATCAGCACGGATCCCTACATATCGACCGCCTTCGTCGACGCCCCGGAATCGATGGCCCGAGGCTCGACTTCGCTGGTCTTCCAGAGTGGCATGGCGGCCGCTGCTCTGCTGGCGGACATCACGAGTCGTGGCCTCTTTCCGATAGACAAGGCATGCTCCATCGGCAACAAGGTCGATGTGGACGAGGCCGACCTCCTGGCCTTCCTCGCCAGTCGCGGAACTTCGACCACGGTTGCCGTCTATCTGGAATCGATCGTCGACGGCGGGCGTCTCAGGAATGCACTCGACGCTCTGGTCCCGAACGCGACAGTCTGTGCCCTCATTGGCAACCGCACCCCAGCCGGGCTTCGAGCGGCGGCCACCCACACCGGAGCCATCGTGGAGCAATCCGACATGACCACGAGCTTCTTGGAGCATGCGGGAGTGGTGGAGGCAGACGACTTCACCGATCTCATCGATCTGGCCAAGGCCTTTACCGTATGCGGGCCCCGCCGGGGTGGCTCTCGCATCGCCGTCCTCACCTTCAGTGGTGCCGCGGGAGTGGTCGCGGCCGATCTGCTGGATGACGCCGGTCTCTCGCTCGCCACGCTCTCCGACCAGACACTCCAGCGACTCGGGGAGCTGTTCCCCGATTGGTACCAGCCTGCCAACCCGGTGGACGTTTGGTCCACAGTCGAGCAATTGGGTTTTGCCGAGACCACCGCCAAGACAGCCGAGGCGGTCCTGGCGGATGAGAGCGTCGACGCAGTGGTGTTCGTGCCCTTGGCATTCGGTGGCTATTCGAGCGATGACATCAGACCGTTCGCCGACGTGGCTCAGGCGTCGGACAAGCCAGTGGTGATGTGGCCGATCGGTGAGGCCGATGTCATCGCCGGCTGGGGCCCACTACTCGAAGAGGCCGGTGTGCCGACGTGCCCGAGCCTGCGTATCGCCATCGAGGTCCTCGCCGGATACGACGTCCGTGCTGAATCACTGCGGAGACGTGAGGCGAGCGTCGACTCCGGCACGTCCGACGAAGGGGCGCAGTGGCCCGCATTGCCGGCCCTGTCCGACGATGGCCTGGTCCTCGATGAGGTGCAATCGAAGCTGATCTTGTCGCGGTTCGGTATTCCATGTGTGCGCGAGGCTCAGGTGGCCACTCGAGACGAGGCGGTCGAGGCCGCAGAGACCTTCGACTATCCGGTGGTCCTCAAGCTCGTTGCCGATGGCGTGGCTCACAAGAGCGATATCGGAGGCGTGATCCTCGATGTGGTCGGCAAGCAGGACGTAGGTGCTGCGTTTGACCGGCTGATGGCGAATGCCGCCGGGGCGGCCCACTACGGGGCCCGGGTCGTCGTCCAGCCGAAGGTGGAGGATGGCGTCGAGATGATCGTCGGAGCCAAGCGAGACGGGGCACTCGGCTGGTTCGTCGTCGTTGGGATGGGTGGCGTCGACGTCGAGTCGCTGGCCGACGTGGCAATGCGCCCCGCACCACTCACCAGAGCCGACGCCGAGTCGATGGTTCGCGACCTGCGCGGCTTCACCCTGCTGGACAGGGTGGGTGGAGAGCGCGAATCGGGTGTCGACGCCGTCGTCGCAGCCCTCTTGAGCTTGTCCGACATGACGTTGCGCGCTCCCGACGAGGTCGAGGGCATCGAGGTCAACCCATTGATCGTGCCGGCGTCCGGCTCCGGGGCGCTGGCCGTGGACGCCCTCGTTGCCCTTGCCGGGAGAGGGACGGCCGTCTCATCTGACGAATTGGAGCCGGTAGGCGGAAAGGGAGGAGTGCCATGAG
>JASFVB010000216.1:0-4498 GCA_050050035.1 Acidimicrobiia bacterium
CGTTCGCACGAGGCCGGGCCCGCATACATCACCCAGACGCCGGCGGGCGCGAGGGACGCCTTCCGCGTCGTGATCGAGGGCGACTGCTTCCTGGTGCTCCGGTTCGAGACCCTCGACGCATCCCGCGCGTACATGGAGTGGGAGCCCGAATGCACTTTGACGGCAGGCCCAATCGTGCTTCGATCCGATCCGCCAGGGCAGTATCTCGCCCCCTACCCCCTGCTCAGTTACGACACCCCTCGGGAGGACATCCGCTGGTCGCGGCTGCTCGAGGACGACGACTTCAAGAGCGTTTGCTCGGACTTCGCCGACGAGTGGGAAGCTCATTCCGAGCCGGTGGTCCTCTGACATGGTCGAGAACCCCGACGACCGTCTCTACTCGACACAGCACCAGTGGGTGAAGCATCACGAAGGGGACGTGTACACGGTGGGTCTGTCCTGGTATGCCCATCAGGGACTGGTGGGGCCCGAGTTGGTGGAGCTACCGGACGTCGGTGAGCATCTCGAGCCCGGGGAGATGTACGGGATCGTCGAGTGTCTCGTCGGGGCGCTGCGCGAGCTCTTTGCCCCGGTTGGCTGTGAGGTGGTCGAGGTGAACGAGGAGATCGTGGACGACCCGGAGTTGATATACGTCTACGACGATCCTTACGAGGAGTATTGGCTCATTCGGATCAAACCCGACGAGCCGCTCGAAGGAGCCGGGCTTCTCAACGCCTCCCAGTACAGCGAGATGACCCCGTATGCCAAAGAGTGGGGATTCGGCGGCCTCGAGTGACCTACTCGCCGACCAGGGCGATGTAGTCGTCGGCCGTCATCAGTCGGTCGTATGAGTCGGTCTCCGTCGGCCGGACACGCAACATCCACCCTTCGCCGTATGGGTCGGTGTTCACCACCGATGGGTCGTCCTCCGCGTCCGTGTTCATGCCTACCACCTCGGCGTCGATCGGTGTGAACAGATCGGATGACGACTTCGCTGACTCGACGACACCGTAGGGCTCGCCCTCCTCGAGGGTCTCGCCGACCTCGGGCAGCTCGAGGTACACGATGTCCCCGAGCTGATCTTGGGCGAAGTCCGTGATCCCGACGAGGGCGAGGCCATCATCGATCATCCGCACCCACTGGTGCTGGCTCGTGTAGCGGCGGTCGTCGGGTGTCATGGGTGTCTTCCTTTCGGCTGGTCAGTGGAGTCCGAGTCCTGATGCGGCGAGCAGCGACTCGCCGATTGTCTCCGACAGGCTGGGGTGGGCATGGATCAGCGGTCCCACATCCGTGATGTCGGTGTGGGTACCCAAAGTGATCATCAGCTCGTGTATCAGCTCGCCGGCGTGTGGCCCCGCTATCGACGCCCCGACCAGCTGATTCGAGTCCGAGATCAGCAGCTTCACGATGCCGCGCTTCTCGCCTTTGATCATCGCCCGGCCGCTCCCACCAAAGGGCCGTTGATGGACTTGCACCTCCACGCCCATCTCACCGGCGGTCTTCTCGGTGAGGCCGATCTGTGCCACCTCCGGGCGGGTGTAGACGACGAGGGGGATCGCGGAGTAGTCAACCGGTCCCTTCTCGCCGGTGGCGATGAAACGAGAGGCCGTGAGGCCTTCAGCGAACCCGGCGTGGGCGAGTTGGGGGGTCCCCGCGACGATGTCTCCGACTGCGAACACACCTGACAGTCTTGTCTCCATCGTCTCGTGGTCGACCTCGACAAAACCCCGGTCCAGAGTGACGCCGGCCTCCTCGAGACCGATCCCTTCGGTGTTGGGACGTCTCCCCACGGCGACGAGAACGACGTCGGATTCGACCGTCTCGCCGTCGGTCTCGATGCGCACCTTGTCGCCGTGGATCGAAGGTGGACCGGCCGACGTGCCGAGGAGGAACCTGACGCCGCGTCGGCGAAGCCGTCCTTGAAGCTCCCGGGCGACGTCGACGTCAACGCCGGGGAGGATTTGGTCCAACATCTCGATGACCGTGACCTCGCTGCCGAGGTCGCTGAGGAGGCTGGCGAACTCGCAACCGATGGCGCCCCCGCCGATGATCACGACGCTTGCCGGACGCTCCTCCCACTCCAATGCCTCGTCGGAGCTGACGACGTACCGACCGTCGACCTCGAAGCCGGGCACCGTCATGGGGCGGGAGCCGGTTGCGACGACGAGTTTGTCCGCGGAGACGACCATTGCGCCATCGGGGCCCTCGACGGACAACTCCCCGGGCCCACTCACGCGGCCGACACCTGTCACGACGGGGATATCCCTGTGCTCGAAGGTTCTCCGCAACCCTCGATGAAGCCCCGACACGACCGTCTCCTTTCTGCGCAGAGCGGTGGGCCAGTCGACCTCCACGTCGTTGGCCCTCACGCCGAACGCTTCCGCCTCGGCGATGGTGGCGTAGGTCTCTGCGGCGTTCAGCCACGTTTTGGCCGGGATGCACCCTCGATGGAGACATGTGCCTCCGACGAGGTCCTTCTCGATCACGACGGGTCTCAGACCCAGGCTATTTGAGAAGAACGCCGTCGCGTAGCCGCCCGGCCCCCCTCCCAGGATGGCCACGTCGTAGGAGTCGGTCGCCATAGTATTCTATGAGTATACTAACGCCACTATGTCTTTGACCATTGCATGGAGATCCTCTCCGGTGTCTCACCATGGGTGAGCGGACGCGGGTAGGTGTGGACGTCGGTGGGACGTTCACCGATCTGGTCGCGCTCGTCGACGGCCGGTTGGTCACGGCCAAGGTCCCGTCCACACCGTCGGATCAATCCGACGGGACGATGAACGCGTTGGGAGAGAGTCGTGTCCTCGACCTGGGCGTCGAGGTGTTCGCCCACGGGATGACGGTGGCAACCAATGCCTTGTTGGAACGAGCCGGAGCCAGGACGGCGCTGATCACGACCGAGGGGTTCAGAGACGTCATCGAGATCGGGCGTCAGGATCGTCCTTCTCTCTACGACCTGACGCAGAATCATCCTCCACCCCTGGTGTCGCGAGGGTTTCGGTTTCCGATCAGGGAGAGAGTCGACCCGACCGGTGTGGTGGTGCCACTCTCGGACGAGGAGATCGATCGGGTTGTTTCTCTCGTCGAGGCTGCCGGGGCCGAGGCCGTCGCGGTTTGCCTCCTCTTCTCTTTTCTCGTTCCCGATCACGAGAAGCGGGTCGGGGCCCGGCTGCACGAGAGGCTGCCGGGGATCCATGTCTCCTTGTCCCACGAGGTCCTGCCCGAGTTTCGGGAGTTCGAGCGTTTGTCGACGACCGTCGCCGACGCGTATCTGGGGCCCCGGTTGTCGCGATACCTCGAGAACCTCGCCCAACGCACGAGCGCGGCCGGACTGCCCGCCCCAGTCGTGATGCAGTCCTCAGGTGGGGTCTTCGACATCTCAGAGGCCGCCCGCCGGCCGGCTCGATGCGTCCTGTCCGGGCCCGCCGGTGGTGTGGTCGGGGCGGCATTCGTCGGCGCCGCCGGGGGGCACCGCGACGTCTTGACCTTCGACATGGGCGGGACCAGCACCGATGTGGCTCCCATCGTCGACGGGAACGTGCAGATCACGACGTCGTCCGAGCTGGCGGGTGTTCCCATCAAGTTCCCCATGGTCGACGTGCATTCGGTGAGTGCCGGTGGCGGCTCCATCGCCTGGGTCGACGAGGGTGGTGCCCTCAGGGTCGGGCCGAGATCGGCAGGAGCCGAGCCCGGGCCGGCGTGCTACGGCCTCGGAGGAGGAGACGTCACGGTCACCGATGCCAACCTGTTTCTCGGCTACCTTGCCGACCGCGCCGAGTTGGGAGGAAAGGTGACACTGCGACGTGACCTCTCCGAGAAGGCGTTGATCGAGCTCAGTCGCAAGACGGGTCTCGATACCCCTGAGACCGCACAAGGTGTGATCGATGTCGCCAATGCCGAGATGGTCCGGGCGCTTCGCGTCATCAGCGTGGAGCGGGGTCTCGACCCGCGCGGGTTCGCCCTGTCGGCGTTTGGTGGGGCAGGGCCACTGCACGCTTGCGCCGTCGCCGATGCGCTCGACATCCCCACGGTCCTGGTACCCAAGCCGAGCGGTGTGTTGAGTGCGCTCGGGTTGGCGATCTCGGAGATGCGCAACGACTACGTGGTCACGTACCACGGCAGCCTCTCGGAAGACTCACTCCCCGAGATAGAGGAGTTGTATTCGGGTCTCGAGTCGATGGTCCCCGCGGATGACGTCGAGCGCGAGCTGACACGTCTCGCCGACGTGCGGTACGACGGCCAATCGTTTGAGCTCACAGTCGCGGCCGATGAGCTGATGGAGTTGGAGGATGCGTTTCACACCGCCCATGAGCGTCTATACGGGTATCGGATGTCCGGGGAGCCCATTCAGGTCGTCAACCTGCGCCTGGTGGCGACGGTCCCCGCCGATTTGCCCGATCTGGGCGACACAGGCCCCTCGGGCGCCGAGCCCGTTGGGCATCGGGAGATCGTCGTCGAATCAGAGCGGCACGAGGCGGCCATCTACGACCGTGATCGACTGGGTCCCGGATCCAGC
>JASFVB010000217.1:0-4496 GCA_050050035.1 Acidimicrobiia bacterium
GGAAGGAATCTTCACCGAGCACGAGTCGGCCAACCTCGACTCGGTCATCGAGGCCATCCGTGAGACAGACCCCCATGTGACACCGATCGACTACGGAGACGTCTGCTTCAACTACGACAAGGCCTGGTTCGAGGACAATGAGGTGCAGGTTCCCGGTGACCTCGATGATCTGACCGACGAGGTCTACGCACGAGCGACCACGGTCGAGCATCCGGCGACGTCGTCACCGGGTCTGGCCTTCATGCTGGCCACGATCGACGTCTTTGGTGAGGACGGCTGGCTCGAGTGGTGGGCCGGCATGCGCGACGGTGGTGTGAACGTCGCCGCCGATTGGGACACTGCCTACTACGCGGAGTTCACGAGATACGGCGGGGCGAGCCCGATCGTCATGTCGTACGCCTCGTCACCACCCGCCGAGGTCATATTCGCCGAGGAGCCTTTGGACGAGGCTCCTACCGGCGTGATCGAGGCCGGGTGCTTCCGCCAGGTGGAGTACGCGGCGATCCTCGACGGAACGGAGTACCCGGAGTCGGCGGGACGGCTGATCGACTTCATGCTCTCCACGGAGTTCCAGGAGACCATCCCGCTGACCTGGTTCGTCTTCCCGGCCAACGCCGACGCCGATCTGCCTCAGGAGTTCGTCGACCACACGGTGATCCCCTCGTCCCCGACCAGACTGGCGGCTGACTACATCGCGGAGAATCGGGATCGGTGGATCGACGAGTGGATCGGGGTGATGGAAGGCTGATGAGACGTATCCGGTGGGGGTGGGTGGCCGTCGCCGCGCTCCCCACTCTCTTCATCGGGTACTTCTTCGCGTATCCGGTGGCCAGGATCCTCGGTCTGGGTCTGGCCGAGATGGGTGCCGGCTCCACCGGGCTCGAGGCGCGCCTGCTGTCTGTCGGCTGGTTCACCCTCTGGCAGGCCGTCGTCTCGACCGTGTTGACGCTCATCGCGGCAGCACCTCTCACGTGGGCGGTGTCGTCGTACGAGTTCAGGGGACGACGTCTCGTGATGGCGCTGGTCACCGTCCCGTTCGTACTCCCCACCGTCGTCGTCGGCACGGCGTTCGTTGCCCTGGGATGGCGCGACTCGATCGGAGCCATCCTCGCCGCACACGTCTTCTTCAACATCGCCGTCGTCGTCAGGACCGTCTCCTCGCTCTGGTCGCGCATCGACCCGAAGCTCCTCGAAGCCGCCCGGGTTCTCGGCGCATCAGGCACGGAGGTGTTCCGCCGGGTGACGCTCCCGCTGCTGAGACCGGCGATCGCCGCGGCGGCGTCGATCATCTTCCTGTTCACGTTCACTTCCTTCGGAGTCGTGCTGATACTCGGCGGCTTCCGCTACGCCACGCTCGAAGTGGAGATCTACCGGCAGGCAATCACGCTCTTCGACCTTCCTCTGGCGGCTTCCCTTGCCATCATCCAACTGGTCGGCGTGACGGGTGCGCTCTACTGGTACGCCAGATACCAGGAGAGGACCGCCGTCCGCTGGACGCTCGAGCGGGGATCCAACCGTCGTCGGCCGGCCGGCAAGACGGTGTATGGCGTGGTCGGTGCCGTGACGGGCACACTCGCCGTCCTCGCCGTGCCGCTATGGGTGTTGGCTGCCAGGTCGACCGGTGGTGGCTCCTACACGGGGCTGTTCCATGACGATCCGGTGGTGGGCACGCCCATCGCATCGGCATGGAATTCGCTCGTCTTCGCGGTGGCGGCAACCCTTCTGGCCACCGTCATCGGCGTGCTCGCCGCGACGGTCATCACGGGGAGGTCGGGTGAGTTGTCCCGATGGTTCGACCTGACCCTCATGCTCCCTTTGGGCACCTCGGCCGTGACCGTCGGCTTCGGGTTCATCGTGGCTCTCGACTGGCCCGTCGACCTCCGGGCTTCGGCGTGGCTCGTCCCGATAGCCCATGCTCTGGTTGCCGTCCCGTTCGTGGTGCGGACGACGGTGCCGACGCTTCGAGCCATCCCGGGTGAGACGAGGGAGGCTGCGTCGGTGCTTGGCGCCTCGCCGTTCCGTGTTTGGCGGGAGATCGACCTCCCCATCGTCACCCGCGCCGCGTTGGTCGGTGCCGCCTTTGCCTTCGTCATATCTCTCGGGGAGTTCGGGGCGACTTCATTCGTAGCCCGCCCCAACACCGCGACGATTCCCGTGATGATCTACCGGCTGTTGTCCCGGCCGGGTCAGCTGTCGTTCAGCATGGCCATGGCGCTGTCAGTCGTCCTGGCCATCATCACAACGGCGGCGGTGTTGTCCATGGACCGGGCGCGTTTCGGCGAGATCGGGAGATTCTGATGCTCCAGATCGAAGATGTCGGTGTGGCGATCGGCGGAAAGACGATCCTCAGGGACGTCGATCTCGAGGTGGACGAAGGTGAGATCGTCGCGGTCCTGGGGCCGTCAGGGTCGGGGAAGTCGACGCTGCTGCGCGCCATTGCCGGGCTGGTGGAGCCGGCCACCGGTGACATTCGATGGGATGGCCGCTCGATCGTGGGCGTGCCAACCCATTTGAGGGATTTCGGTCTCATGTTCCAGGGCTATGCGCTGTTCCCACACATGACCGTTGCCGGGAACGTCGGGTTCGGTCTACGGATGACCGGACGCGATCAACGGGCGGAGCGAGTCGCAGAGGCCCTGACCTGGGTCGGGCTCGCCGGCTTCGGCGAGCGCGCCATCGACGGGTTGTCGGGTGGGGAGCAGCAGCGTGTCGCCCTTGCCAGGACCTTGGCGCCTCGCCCCCGGTTCGTGATGCTCGACGAGCCACTCGGAGCGCTCGACCGCAACCTGCGCAAACGATTGGTGACCGACACCAGACGGATACTCGACGAACGGGATGTGACCGGAATCGTCGTGACCCACGATCGTGACGAAGCCGTGGCGATGTCCGATCGTCTCGCACTCATGCGGGACGGCACGATCGTCCAGAGTGGGCGGTTGAACGAGATCCTGGCGGGCCCGGCCGACGAGTGGGTGAGTGAGTTTCTGAGATGAGTTGGGCCCCCGGCGAATCCGGGGGCCCAACTCGTACCTGGGCTGCTGTCGCTGTTGTTGAGGAGAAGTAGTAGCCCTAGGCGCTCGCGTCGGACTTGGCCCCCTCGAGGTCCATAAAGACCTCGCGGAGCTCATCCGGCGTGATCAGTCCGTCTTCGAGGTACTCGGAGACATCGGTTTGCTTGAGGGGATGGTCAACGCCCAGCGAGTCGTACTCCTCCTGGTCGATGCCACCGTCGTCGAGGAGGGCGCCGAAGCGGAGTCCCCTGTGAAACCAGCCACGTCGGGGATGGGGACGTACCTCGGCGATCTCGTCACGAGTCAGCTCCCCGTCATCCCATGCCTCGTCGAACGCGTCGGACAACAGGGGATGCCCGTCGGGAAGCTGTGACGCTTCGTCTTCGGTGATCACATCGTCCTCGAGGAAGCCCCGGATCTGGTCGTGGAGCTGCTGGCGCTCCTCTTTGATCGCTGCGGCCTTGCTCTCGACGGCATCGACGATCGCGTCCGCCTGCGACTCGTCGATCGTGCCGTCACCGACGAGGTCGTCGAGCACGTCGCCGAGGAAGCCGATGATGCGTGGGATCGGCCCGGACGGCTCACCCGAATCGGTGTCCTCCTGGGCCGCCGCGGTTCCCGGGGCCGAGATGACAGACGAGACCAACCCGGCGCCGACGAGAATCGCCCCGGCGGCGAAGGCAGCCAATACCTTCTTACCCATAGCTCACTCCTTTGCCTGGCAGCTATGAATCCAAGTATCAGAGCCAGTTGTTAGGAGCCGATGAAGCCCGTGCAACCCTTCTGTGCGGGTTTCCCAGGGCCACCGGCCGCACAGACCCGCAGAGAATGGTTCAGATCAGGTGCGGAGATGCCGGATGTGCTCGAGGAACTCGGTGGGGAGACGCGTCGGCCGGCCGTCGAGGTCGGTGAAGGCGGCCGTGACCTTGACCCGCGCCACCTCCTCGTCACCTCGCAGCATCGTCTGGCGCCATATCGACTTGACTCTGCCGGCATCCTTCACCCAGGTGTAGATCGTCAGCTCCTGCCCGAGACGGGCAGCCACGAGGAAACGCGCCTCTATCTCCACCACTACCAGCTGCCATCCCCTCTCCTTGAGCACGTCCAGCCCCCAACCCATGTCGGAGAGATACTCGATTCGGGCCGTCTCGAAGTAGGAGAAGTAGTTGGTGTGATTCACGTGGTCGTAGGGGTCGAGCTCGTAGAAACGCACCTTCACGCTCGTGGTGTGCACGTCGCGATCGGTAGGGATCTCCGCGGACAATCTCTCTCCTCAGACGCTCGGCGGCCAACGCTACCCTCGCCGCAATGAAGGCCTGGCAGCTCGTCGACACCAAGGGGATCGACTCCTACGTCCTCAACGACGTGGCCGAGCCCGATCCGGCACCGGGGCAGGTTCGCATCGCACTGAAGAGATCAGGTCTCAACCACCTCGACATCTGGACGTCGATGGGACTGCCCGCACCAAAACACCTCCCCCACACG
>JASFVB010000218.1:0-4452 GCA_050050035.1 Acidimicrobiia bacterium
GACAACTGGGCAGGTGTGTGGATTGCCGTGGTCGCCGGGCTGATCGTCGGGTGGTTCGTGGGCAAGATCTCCGAGTGGTTCACCTCGGACCACCACAAGACAGTGAAGGAGATAGCCCGGCAATCGCAAACCGGGCCCGCCACGGTGATTATCTCGGGCATCGCCGAGGGCATGCGCTCTGCGGCCTTCTCTGTGATCGTTGTGGCCGGAGGTATCGGCGCGGCGTTCTGGGCCGGTGATTGGGCCATGGGAGATGGCGGCGGGATCTACGGCGTCGCCATCGCGGCAATCGGTGTCCTGGCCACACTCGGCATAACAATCTCTGTCGATGCCTACGGACCGATAGCCGACAACGCCGGCGGCATCGCCGAGATGGCGCACCTCGACCCGGAGGTCCGCGAAGCGACCGACGCGCTCGATTCTCTGGGCAATACGACCGCAGCCGTGGCAAAGGGTTTCGCGATTGCCTCGGCGGCCGTGACCGCCCTGGCATTGTTCAATGCTTTCACCCAGGCCGTGGGTCTCGAGACGATCGACATCTCCTCGGCGCCGGTGACGATCGGTCTCTTTCTCGGGGCGATGTTCCCGTTCCTCTTCGCCGCGCTGACCATGAACGCGGTGGGTAGGGCTGCGGGGAAGATGATCGACGAGGTGCGTCGCCAGTTTCGGGAGATCAAGGGTCTCAAGGAGGGCGACCCCGAGGCCAAACCCGACTACACGACGTGTGTCGACATAGCCACCGCCGGAGCGCTGCGCGAGATGATCGTCCCGGGGTCGATCGCCGTGGCACTACCGCTGGTGGTTGGCTTCTATGACGTCGAGATGTTGGGTGGTCTGCTCGGAGGAGCACTCGTCACCGGCTTCCTGTTGGCCATCTTCATGGCCAACGCCGGCGGAGCCTGGGACAACGCCAAGAAGTTCATCGAGTCCGGGGCCTTCGGTGGCAAGGGCAGCGAATCCCACAAGGCGGCGGTCATCGGTGACACCGTCGGCGACCCGTTCAAGGACACTTCGGGGCCGGCAATGAACATCGTCATCAAGGTGATGACCATCGTCTCGCTGATCTTCGCCTCGGCCTTCATCGGCTGACACCCAATCCCTGGCCCCTGCGTCTGTGAGCGTGTGCAGATGAGTGCGGAAACCGAACTCATCTGCACACGCTCAGGTGCGGTGCCCAGCGAACGGTGCTTGGGAAACGGGTCTAGGTCTGGGGCCGGGCGGTGTCTGCCGGTGAGCCGTTTCTGATCGCGTACAGATAGAGGGTCGCTGCCGCCTGAGCGGTGATGAGCCCGGCGACGGTGATCGGCCCGTACTCCGGGTCAACCGACGCTCCTGCGCTGTTGAGAAACGCTCCGACAAACCCGCCGAGGCCAATCAGCAGAGCCACGGTCTCGCCAGCGAGAAGGAGTGTCCTCGCTGAGGCTCGATGCGCCGAGGCCGACCGGGACGCGAACCAGAGGGTGTAGGTGCCTTGGATGATGACACACACCGCGGTGATCGCGAGTAGTGGCGGGTTTGGTCCACTGAGTAACAGGCTCGCCATGAACAAACCAAAGATGACGTTTACGACCGATGTGGTGCGCACGACTGTCCTCACGACGTTTCCTCCTTTGAGCTCGAGATACCAGGCAGTGAATGTGAGACGAAGAAGACCGCTGCCCGCGCCGAACTCGGACAGGTAGGCCTCGCCCCAATCCCGCCGCGAAGGGGGCAGCGTCTTGATCCACCAATCACTCACGCCGTTCCCATCTCGGGCCGCGGTTTGGGTGTGGGTCCCTCGACCGCGGACATCGATCTGGCCCACTTCGCCCCGTCCTCGGTCAGTCGGTACATGTGCCGACGGGGACGTCCCTCCAGAGGGGAGTCCTCCCATCGGGTCTCGACTATCCCGCGATCGTGCAGACGCATGAGTATCGGATAGAGCGATCCGGAGGCGATGCCCAGTCTCTTGACGATGTCGTAACCGTGTATCCACGTGCCATCGGCCTCGAGCAGGGCGAGGAGCACCTGAAGGGTTCGTCGAGATGGTCTTCGTGTCATCAGACGTAAATCTATATATGTAGAGTTACCATGTCAACCAGGCTCTCTTAAGCTCGAATCGTGTTTGGTCACCCCTATCCGGCCATGGACTCCCGCAAGGAGATCGTCTTCATCCGGCATGCCGAGTCGCAGTCGAACCTCGACGGGGTGTGGAACGGTCAGACGGACGGGCCGCTCAGCGAGCATGGCAAGTCGACGCTCGACGTCCTGGGCCGTCGTCTCTCGTCGTGGCACTTCGACGCGGTCATCTCGTCACCTCTGACCAGGACTCTCCAGACTGCCAGAGCGTTCTCCGACGATGTCCACACCGATCATGCGTTCATCGAGATCAACCTGGGCCGATGGGAGGGCCTACACCTCTCCGAGGTCCAGGAGAAACATGGCGCCGAACTGAGGAACGCCCTCACCGACCGGACCATCCCCATGGGTGAGACAGGAGAGAGTCTCCAGCAGGCCTCCGATCGGGCGCTGGGCGCCGTCGACCGGCTGTTCGAGGAGATGGCTGACGGGGAACGAGTGGCGGTGGTCACCCACGGTGGCTTCATGCAGTCGGTGCTCCACCGTCACATGGCCGGCCACGGTCGTCGTGCACACGCCTTCACCGCCAACACCGGCATCACCCGGATCGTCCAGCAATTCGGACGTCCCCGACTGGCCTCGTTCAACGACACGGGCCATTTCGGCCCGGTGTCAAAGACCGTCACCGAGCATCTCGACAGCGGGGAGAAGGTGATCTCCCTGGTCCGGCATGGCCAAACCCGAGCCAACGTCGAGGGCCGGTGGCAGGGGAGAGGCGACTGGGATCTCGACGACGTCGGCATGAAGCAAGCCGAAGCTTTGGGCGAGTGGTACGGCCGACATCGCACCGTGTACACCTCACCGCTGAGACGGGCGGCCTCCACGGCGGACAGAGTGGCGTTGAACGGGGTCGTGCCCATCGACGGGCTCATGGAGATAAACATGGGGTCCTGGGAGGGCCTCACCACCACCGAGATCCTGGAGAGGTGGCCCGACGACATGGAGACGATCTACCGACGCGGCGTCGATCTCCCCAGGGGAGGCACCGGGGAGTCGTGGGCCCAGCTCACCGAGCGAATGGTCGAGACGGTCGGCTCACTGGACCTCGACGACGACCGCACTCTCGTGGTCGCCCACGGAGGTGCCATCCGCTCCTATGTGTCCTCGCTGACCAAGACCGACGACAGCTTCTCTCAGTCTCTGTTCACGCCGCCAAACACCTCTCTGTCTCATGTCGCTCTGACCGATCGAGGCCCGGAGATCCTCGATTACGCCGTTGCCACGCACTTAGAGACGATCCAATAGCCTGCAATGAGCACGGTGACCTTCTACGACTCACGTCGATACGCCCTACTCAACCGCTGGGATCCATCCCATCTGAAGAGAATCGAACGCCTGACCGGTTTGGAGACCGGCAAGCGTGTCCTCGAAGTCGGGTGCGGCCAGGGACATCTCACCAAGGCACTGGCCGACCGTGGCATCGACATCGTGGGTGTGGATGCCAACCCGCAAGCCGCCGAGATCGCCGAGCACGGGTTGGTGCGGCACATGAGGGGCGAGGCGCTCGAATTCGAAGACGAGATCTTCGACCTTGTGATCTCCGTGCATGCGATAGAGCACATCCCGGAGCTCCGGAGAGCATTGTCGGAGATGGCGAGGGTGCTGAAGCCAGGCGGACATGCCGTGCACATCTACCCGGCTGAGCCAATCCAGGGGCTCTATGCGATCCCGACGTCGATCATCCTCCACGGGACTCCCTTCAAGGCGAGACAAGTCCACTGTCACAAACTCTGGCCTGCGAAGCTGCGACGTCTGAGCTCGGAGGTTGGGCTGGTGGAGACCCATTCGGAGTTCTCCCTGTTCAAGAGTCCTCAATTCGCCGGCGTGTTCGAGAAGAGCGTCTAGCCAGTTGTTCAGGTGTGAGAACTGCGGTACAGAGTTCGAACTGCCTCAGCATGTCTTGGATCGCTATCCAGGCTGGACTCCCCGCTACTGCCTCGACTGCCGCGACAAACCCGACCGGCCGGCGGTGAGCAACGCAGGCAGTCCAAGTGTCTCGAAGCGTCGCGACCTCACCATCGAAGAGGTTCTCGCCATGTTTCGCGAAGGGCCCCAGACAGGCGTGTTCACCGATGGCTCATCTGAAGGCAACCCCGGGCCAGGCGGTTGGGGAGCGGTCCTCGTCGTCGACGGCCAGGTGGTCGCCGAGGACTACGGGGCCGAAGCCCACACGACCAACAACCGCATGGAGCTCACTGCGATGATCGCCGGGCTGGAGATGCTGCCGGTGGACACCGAGACCGACGTCTACACGGACTCACAGCTCGTCGTCAACATCCTGACCAAGTGGGCGGAGGGGTGGGAGGCGAAAGGATGGAAGAAGAAGTCTCCGGG
>JASFVB010000219.1:0-4389 GCA_050050035.1 Acidimicrobiia bacterium
CCAGGTGGTCATCGGTCACCGCCAACTCGACATCGGCCGGCAGGGTTGGCGACTCTGGGACAGAAAACTCTCGCCAAGAATGGGTTTCCGGGTTCAGGGCCAAACCGCCCGACACCGAGAAAGAGATACCCCCTTTCGGCCACACGACCACCTCGGTTCCGGTCCATCCGACCTTCTGGCTGTCGGCCCACACTCCCTCCGGCACCAAGGGATACTCGACCCATTCGTCGCGCGCGGGGTCATACCCGGCCACGACGTCGAATGTCACTCCGATCGCCAATGATCCGGTCCAGACCATCGTCGGGGGATCAATGAAGCCAGGGTGTGGAGCCACGGCGCGCCACGAGTCCGAGACCGGGTCATATGCGGCAGCCGGGCCATCGAACTCGTGGCAGCAAACCAAGACCTCATTCCCGGTCCATACAGGATCGGCGAGGATGTAGGTGCCGGGAGCGGGTGGTAGCTCACGCCACACACCCCTTTCCGGGTCGTATGCCGCAGACCGGGATAGTTGATCGATCACGATGAGCTCGTTCCCGGTCCACACCGAATCGAATTGCGAGCCCAGGGGCACGGTCGTGGCTTGGAAGCCGAGGCTCTTCAACGGGTGCCCGACAATCGGTGTGACTTGCTCGACGTCACCGTTGGGATAGACGACTTCGATGTCCGCGTCGCTTGTTGCGATCTGGCTGACGTGCGCGAACGCGACCACGTCCCGGTCGGCCACCGGGGCGAGTCTCAGGGTCTTTCGATGAACGCCGTCGTGCACCAAGGTCACCTCGACCGCCGACGCCGGGGCATAACCGGCCACGGCGAGATGCTCGTCCGTCAGAAAGGCCACAACCGTCGGCGCGGCTTCACCACATCGATACTCCCTGTCGGATGTCGTTCCGGCAACGGCGCACAGGTTGCCCTCTGTGTTGAAGCCGACAGTGGTGCCAAGACCATTGACCACCTCCGAGGTCACCACCGTGGTGATCTGGTCGGCGAAGATCGTGTCGTCGGGAGTCGCCATCTCCGCGGGTCGGAGCAGCAGGACGACGATCATCCAGATGGCGACGATGGCCGCCCCCGTTGCCAGCGCAACCAGAGGGCCGGGCTGCCGAATCGCTCTTCGCGGGACTTCGTCGATCGGCGCATCAACGATTTCGGAGACGTCGACAGGTGTGCTGATCGAGTCGAGATAGTCCCTGACCTGGATCATCAGATCAGTCGGCATCGGTCACCTCCAAGATCTCACGTAACTTGAGGAGGGCTCGGTCTGCGTGCCGACGCACGGTGACTCTCGAGATCCCCATCGCTCTTGCCGCCTCGCGTTCGCTAAGACCTTCAACGTGTACGAGGATCAGAGCTGCACGCTGTCTCTCGCTGAGGGCACCGAGGGCTTGTGGCAACTTCGGCTCCACGTGTGGCAGGGAGGCGGTCTCCGTGGCGGGAAACAGAGGGGCACGCCGTCGGTAGCGTCGTGAGCTCGACTGGCCCACCCGAAAGAGATAGCCAACGGGGTTCTTCATTCGTGCCACCTTTGCCCAGTGCTCCCAGGCGTAGGCCAGGGCATCTCTGGCAGCCTCGTGGCCCACGTCGGGACCGTAGGCCGCCACGAGCGCACGAGACAGGCCGGGCTCGACGGTCTTCACGAACTCATCGAATCCCTGTTCAACTCTGGTCCGGCTCGACACCATTCGCTCCGATCACATACCTATAGACCAATGGGATCCCACCGTGGGCAACAAGAAGTCAGGGATGTTGACTGTCACCTTCGACGGTGCTCTAATCGCGTCAACAACGCGCTCATCAAGAGCGGTGGAGGGACAGGCCCTGTGAAGCCGCGGCAACCGAGTTGGTTCGGTGCCAATGCCTGACACGATGAGTTCCGCTGTCGGCGGTGTTCCGCTCGCAGCGCTCGCCGAGCGCGTACAAGCGATAGGAGCCCCAATGTCACTGCCGAACACGATCCACCCTCTCGCACCCTCCTGTGCGATGTGTCCCCGCTCCCGGGTGGGATAGCGCTCCTCGAGGACGTAGACGCCAGCCACCCAGGGAGCCTTCGGGCCCGATCGGCCCATTTGGCGTACCCACTCGGCCACGGTCCCGTCTGGGAGGTGGTCACCCCACGATCGATACGAACAAGGAGAGATCCATGACGACAACACAAGAATCCCCGGTAGCCAACGGAGTGAACGTTCAAGCACTCCTGGACGCGAGGAACGCACTCTCGGACGCCCCGGAAGGCGCCAAGTTCACCTGGCGTGCCACGAACAAGTGGGTCAACGGGACCCATTCCGAGTCGACCGTCGAGGAGTACTTCGGTCTCGGCGACGACCAGAAGCACAAGACGACCTTCAACTTCTCGGCCGATCACCCCGAGGTGTTCGCCGCAGAGGACAACGGAGCAACACCAGTCGAGTTCGTGCTCGTCGGTCTGGCGAGTTGCCTGACCGCGGGAGTGGCCTCCGTCGCGCAGAACCGCGAGATCCAACTCAACTCGGTGAAGGCCACGATCGAAGGCGATATGGACATCCTCGGCATCCTGGGTGCCGATCCGGAGGTCCGCAACGGCTTCAACACGATTCGTGTCAGCTACGAGATCGATGCGGACGCCACCGACCAGGAGATCGAGGCTCTCGTCGCCCAGTCGCAGAAGCGATCTGCGGTCTTCGACATCATCACCAACCCGACCAACGTCGCGGTTTCCGTGAACTGAGGCGGTGCCCGGCTCCGTGCCCCACATATCCACCGTGGTCATCGGGGCCGGGCATGCCGGTCTCGCCGTCAGCCATCAGCTGACCGAGCGCTCCATTGACCATGTGCTTCTCGAGCGTGGAGACGTGGCCAACACATGGCGGACTGAGAGGTGGGACTCTCTTCGGCTCCTGACTCCGAACTGGCAGACACGGTTGCCCGGCCTCACCTATGACGGCGATGACGTCGACGGCTTCATGACGATGCCCGAGGTCGTCGAGTTCATCGACCGCTATGCAGGCTTCATCGCCGCCCCCGTCGAGACCGGTACGACGGTGGAGTCGCTCCGCCGTGCCGACGGTGCCTACGAGGTGGGGACGAGCCGGGGAGACTGGACCGCCGACTCCGTGGTGATCGCATCGGGAGGATTCAACAAGGCCAAGGTCCCGGATCTGGCACGGAGCCTGCCGGCGGGCATCGAGTCGGTCACGGCTATGAGCTACAAACGCCCCGAACTGCTCGAGGACGGCCCGGTTCTGGTCGTCGGCGCATCTGCCACTGGTGTCCAGATCGCCGACGAGATCCATCGGTCGGGACGACCCGTCACTCTCTCGGTCGGTGAGCATGTGCGCATGCCTCGCATCTACCGAGGTCGGGACATCCAATGGTGGTTGAAGCAGATCGGACGGCTCGATGAGCGCTACGACGAGGTCGATGACATCGTCCGCGCCCGCCATGTGCCCTCGCCTCAGCTCGTCGGCACACCCGACCGACGGACACTCGACCTCAACGCGCTCACCGACATCGGGGTCCGCCTCGTGGGACGTCTCAGCTCGATCAGCGATGGAACCGCCTACTTCTCGGGCTCACTGCGCAACGTCTGCTCGCTGGCCGACCTGAAGCTGGTCAGGCTCCTCGACATGGTCGACGAGTGGGCGACCGACAAAGGGGTCGATGCCGATGTCACGCCATCGGAGCGCTTCGAGTCGACGCGAGTCGGCCAAGACCCACTTCTCACGCTCGAGTTGGAGCCACAGCAGATCCGGACCGTCTTGTGGGCGACCGGGTACGAGCCCGACTACTCCTGGCTCGACATCCCGGTACTCGACCGCAAGGGCGAGATCAGACACGACGGAGGAGTGGTGACCGACTCACCTGGCCTGTACCGGATCGGTCTCAACTTCTTGAGACGACGGAAGTCGAGCTTCATCCACGGTGCCGAAGACGACG
Organism: Acidimicrobiia bacterium; assembly: GCA_050050035.1. Lineage (GTDB taxonomy): Bacteria > Actinomycetota > Acidimicrobiia > Spongiisociales > ZC4RG35 > JANQRA01. The sequence continues at coordinate 3,913 of JASFVB010000219.1, forward strand.
CCCGCGACATCGCGAATCACCTCCTGACCCATCTGGGCTCCCTCGCCCGGAGCCGGGCCGGCTGATGGCCCTCGTCGCCCACTCCCCCCTTCCCGCATTCGACACCATGCGGGCGGAAGGCATGGAGACGATCCTCCCCCAAGAGGCCGCGTCCTCCGGGCGTCCCGACATCTCCGTTGGGCTCCTGAACTTGATGCCCGATGCGGCGCTGCGGGCCACGGATAGACAGTTCATCCGGCTCCTGTCGGCCGGGGCCGGCGTCGTCGACGTCTGGGTCTATCCATTCACCGTGGCTGCATCCACAAGGGGTGAGGATGCCCGCCTTCACGTCGCCAGCCACTACTCCAGGTTCGAGGACATCCGTGACCGTGGTCTCGACGCGCTGATCGTCACGGGTGCCAATCCGGCTCAGCATCTTCTCGAGAGAGAGTCGTTCTGGGAGCCGCTCGGGGAGGTGCTCGATTGGGCCAAGAGCTC
>JASFVB010000220.1:0-4363 GCA_050050035.1 Acidimicrobiia bacterium
GTCACCGAGCCGGATGACTACATCGAGTTCACCGTGGTGAACGGCCGTGGACGGATGCCGTCGTTCTCGTCGTCTCTCGACGACGAGCAGCTCGATCGGCTCATCGACTACATCAGGGAGGTCCAGCAAGGATGAGGGAGGCGCTCGAGGCACTCGAGTTGCATCCGGTGAGGATCCCGTTGCGACAGCGGTTTCGACGGGTCGACCACCGTGAGGCGGTCCTTCTGAAAGGACCGAGTGGGTGGGGCGAGTTCTCCCCGTTCCCCGACTACCCGCCCGAGGTGACGACACGTTGGCTCGCAGCGGCGCTGGAGCTGGCCTACGGGGAACTGCCGGCCCCCGGCCGCCCCGCGATTCCGGTGAACGTGACCATTCCCGCTACTGATCCGGATACTGCCACCGCCCTCGTCCTGGAATCCGGTGCCGGCACCGCCAAGGTGAAGGTCGCCGATCCGGGGCAGAGCGAGACGGATGACATCGACCGGGTGCGAGCCGTACGGGAGGCGCTGGGCCCCGACGGGCACCTCCGCATCGACGTCAACGCTGGGTGGGATCTCGAAACCGCCACGGCGCGGATCGAGAGGCTGGCCGAGTTCGATCTGCAGTACGTGGAGCAACCGGTCGGGACCGTCGCCGAGATGAGGGCGCTGCGCCAACGTGTTCCCGTGCCGCTGGCAGCCGACGAGCTCGTTCGCCAGAGCCCCACCCCCCTGCGTGTCGTCGAGGAGGGCGCGGCCGACTTCATGATCCTCAAGGTGCAGCCGATGGGGGGTGTCTCCAGGGTCCTTGATCTGGCCAATCGATCGAGTGTCCCGGTCGTCATCTCCTCGGCGGTGGAGACATCGGTGGGGATCTTCGCCGGCCTCCTGGCAGCATCGCTGTTGCCCGAGCTGGACTACGCATGCGGGCTGGGGACAGTCGCCATGCTCGAAGGCGACCCAACCCTCGACCCGCTGGTCCCCATCGACGGGATCCTCGCGGTGCGTCGCCCCGAGCCGGACCCTGAGCTTCTCGAGCGTTGGCGGCCGGACTCCAGTCGTGGTGCCGAGATGCTGCGCAAGTTGAGGGCGGCGGCGGAAGTCCTGACATGACTCACCCGAACCCCAGCACGGCTCTGGCGAGAGTCGTAGTCGATCAGCTAGCTGCCCATGGCGTCCGATCGGTCTACCTGTCTCCGGGATCACGGTCCGGAGCGCTCGCCATCGCCGCGGCCGACCACGACGACATCGACCTCACTGTCGTCATCGACGAGAGATCTGCCTCCTTCCACGCCCTGGGGGCAGCGCGCGCGTCTGGCTCACCGTCTGCCGTGATCTGCACGTCCGGAACCGCCGCGGCCAACTTCTTCCCAGCGGTCGTCGAGGCCGACATGTCATGTGTCCCGCTCGTCGTGGTCACCGCCGATCGGCCATTCGAGCTTCGCGGTGTCGGTGCCAACCAGACCATCGATCAGGTCGAGTTGTACGGCAGCAAGGTGCGGGCCTTCGAAGAGTTGGCCGAGCCGGAACCGCTGTCAGACGCCAATGAAGTGTGGCGTGACACCGTGGATCGAGCCCTCGGGGTGGCTCTCTTCCCCAAACCCGGGCCGGTCCAGCTGAACGTGGCGTTCAGGGAGCCCACGGTCCCGGTGACCGATGACGGGCGTACCCGAGGCGAGAGCTATCCATTCGCGACACCGCGGATCGCCCCGGCGGTCGGCGCCGCGACCGGCTCCCCGATGACTCCGATGGAGCTGACGCCCGAAGCGGGCCTGGTTGTCGCGGGCGACGGCGAATACGACCGCTCCGAGCTGATGGCCAGATCCGCTGATCTCGGGTGGCCCGTGCTGGCCACAGCGTTGTCCGGGTTGAGGGGCCGGGGGGTGGTGATGTCGTACGGTCGTATTCTCGCCGATGGCGTGCCCGGGCGTCTCCGTCCCCGCACCGTGGTGGCTGCCGGCGCCATCGGCCCCGATTCGAGACTCGAGGATCTCGTGGCCACGGCGGAGACACGAGTCCGGGTCGACCGATGGGGGAGGATCATCGACCCCCGTCGCAATGCGACTCATGTGCTCGCCGCCGACCCGGTCGCATTGCTGTCGGAGTTGGACGGTCATGCCGATGCGACTTGGAGAGAAGCATGGCTCGAGGCCGAAGCCTCAGCTCGCGACGACATCGATCTTGCCCTGGAGTCCGTGGCCGGGCTGACGGGAGGCGCGGTTGCGGCCGCATTGAATGATGTTGGATGGGGCTCGCTCGTGGTGGCATCGTCATTACCCATCCGCGAAATCGATGCTCACCTGACTCGTCGCGGGCCGGTCTACGCCAATCGAGGTGCGTCGGGGATCGACGGCTTCGTCTCCACGGCCATGGGGGTGGCTGCGGTGACTCCTCGGGCACTGGCCCTTGCGGGAGACCTGTCCTTGCTCCACGATGCCAACGGGTTCCTCCACGACGGAGACGTCGATCTGACCATGGTCGTGATCGACAACGGGGGCGGGGGCCTTTTCGACGCACTGCCTCAGGCGCAGCACGCCCCCCGGTTCGAGCGGTTGTTCGTCACGCCCCCGAATCGGGACCTCGAGAAGTTGGCGCGTTTCCACGACGTGTCTTTCAGCTCTGTCAAAGGGATCGGATCGCTCGTCGAGACGGTGAGTGCTGCCCTCGACGCGGGCGGTGCCCATCTGGTGAGGGTGCCGGTCGACCGTCAGGCCGATCTGCGATTCCGACGTCAGCTCTTCGGATGACCGAGCGCGGTCAGCATCGGCGCCAGCTTGAGCTCCGTCTCGTGGAGCTCACCACTCTCCTCTGAGCCCTCGACCAAACCACCCCCGGCGAACAGGGTCATGCGATTGCCCGAGGCTTGGCCACATCTGAGGGCGATGGCGAAGACGCCCTGGCCGTCCTCGTCCAGCCATCCCACCGGCCCGGCGTATCGCCCCCGCGATGCCGGTTCCATGTCGCGAATCAAGTCGACAGCGGCCGCGGTCGGCACACCGGCCACGGCGGCAGTCGGGTGGAGGTCGGCGAGGATGTCGGCGACCGTCGTCCCCGGCTTGGCCGGGCCCTCTATCCGCGTTCCCACATGAGACATGACGCCGTGGGGGACGATCACTTGCTCGGTGAGCTCGATGCCGGTCATGTGCCGGCTCAGCACGTCTCGAACAGAGCTCGAGACGTGACGGTGCTCTTCGGAGATCTTCACGCTCTCCAACTCCTCTGGGTCGGTGGCCGTCCCTGCCAATGCCAACGACCTGACGCGCCCATCGCTGACGCTCACCAACAGCTCGGGGCTGGCGCCGATCAAACCGTCGACCGAGAAGGTGAAGCACCCCGGGTTGGCCCGGGCGAGCAGGGACGCGAGCGCCATCCGGTCCACGGCCGGGGGGAGCTCCACGATCATCTGACGCGCAAGCACGACCTTCTCGACCTCCCCAGCCCGCACCGACTGCATCGCCTTGTGAAACCCCTTGGTCCACGCGTCGACACCGTCGTCGACGACGACCACGTCCGAGAGCGGATCGGCGACAGGCAGCTCCTCGAGCTTCTCCGTCTGCTCTGGCGCCAATACCACCGAATTGGGCTCATGGATGTCGAATGTGAACGAGGCGAACGCCTGGGCGGACCCGGAAGCCCGCACGGCGTCGAGGGCGGTTTGGTACCGCCCGGGCCCGATGCCGGGATCGAGCCTGCTGACGTCTCCGGTCCCTACCAGGACGCCGTCGTTGTCCACCCAGATGGGGCTCATGCGGCGAAGCGTATGACGTTGGCGTCGATTCCGCCGACTCCTCGCGCCAGGTCTGAGAAGACACCGACCTCTCCGGAAGCAGCCAACGTCGTCGTGCCCACCCCTTCGATCGATGGGGCGACATGGCAGACCCTCGCCGCAACAGCCCGAGAGGGGTCGATCACCGTCGCGCCGCTGGCCCTCTCGATGACGGGTCGCAGGAAGGAGAAGTGTGTGCAGCCGAGGACGATCGTGTCGACACCCGCTTCGACGACGGGATGGACGCGGCGGCCGATCGCATCTGCGACCACCGGGCCGTCGACCTGGCCGCCCTCCACCATCGTCACCCACTCGGGACACGCCACGGTCACGACTTCGACGTCTTCGGCGAACCGGGTGACGACCGAATCGAAGAGCTGGCCCTGGAAGGTCGCCTCCGTGGCAAAGACGGCCACCCTGCCCGAAGTGGTCCAGGCAGCGGCGGGCTTCACTGCCGGTTCCATGCCGACAACGGTCAGATCAGGGTGGGCAGAGCGGATCGAGGAGAGTGCGGCGGCCGAGGCCGTGTTGCACGCGATGACGAGGCAGTCGGCCCCTCGGCCTATCAGCCACTCGGCCACTTCGTGAGAGATCGCCCGGACCTCGGCGAGCTCTCTCA
>JASFVB010000221.1:0-4313 GCA_050050035.1 Acidimicrobiia bacterium
AACCCGTCATCCTTCAGATGCTGGAGATCACACCTGCCCTCGGGGCGCTCGACGGTGTGGCGATGGAGCTCGAGGATTGTGCCTTCCCGCTCCTGGCCGGAATGGTCAAGACCGACGACGCCGAGACTGCATTCGGTGACGCCGAGCTGGCCCTTCTGGTCGGTGCGATGCCACGCAAGGACGGTATGGAGCGGTCTGATCTGCTTGCCGCCAACGGCGCCATCTTCACCGGTCAGGGAAGGGCGATCGCCTCTGCGGCGAAACCGAATGTCAAGGTCCTAGTGGTGGGCAATCCGGCCAACACCAATGCCCTCATAGCCATGAACAACGCAAAAAGGATGGAACCAACGAACTTCACGGCTATGACCCGTCTCGACCACAACCGGGCGATCAACCAGCTGGCCCGTCGTCTCGGGAAGCCGGTGAGCTCGGTGCGTCGGATGACCATTTGGGGCAACCACTCGACCACCCAATACCCGGATCTGATCCATTGCGAAGTCGACGGCCGATCGGCCTTCGACGAGGTCGACGATGCCGACTGGGTGGAGAACATGTTCATCCCGACCGTGGCGAAGAGAGGTGCGGCCGTGATCAAGGCGCGGGGCGCCTCGTCGGCCGCGTCGGCCGCCAACGCCGCCATCGATCACATGAGGGACTGGGTCGGCGGAACCCCCGACGGCGACTGGGTGTCGATGGGTGTTCCCTCGGATGGGTCATACGGTGTCCCGGAGGGCCTGATCTCGTCATTCCCCTGCGTCACCCGGGACGGGAAGTGGGAGATCGTCCAGGGTTTGGAGATCGACGACTACAGCCGGCCCAAGATCGAAGCCAGCGTCGCCGAGCTGGAGAACGAGCGTCAAACCGTGGTCGACCTCGGTCTGATCTGACCGTTCTGTGAGGGTTTGTGAACCGTCACGGTTCACAAACCCTCACAGAAGCGATTAGGAGCAACCGTTTGGCCAGCGAAGGTGCTGGTTGGCCGTCATGTCTTCGAGGGTGATCGGCTCCGACCCGTCGGCGGGCACCAGTCGGACGTCTACGGTTTCGGCGTCCCCGAGACCGAAGTGGGCAACCGGCAAGACTCCCGCCGAGTACCCCTGGGTGACCGTGATCTCACGCGCACCGATCAGCTCACCGTCGTGGTGGACTTCAACGCGCCAGCCGATGCCGTTCCCCAGCTCCGCTCCCACCGACACCTCCAGCCAGTTCCCCGAGTCGGTCTCGTTTCGCAACAGCAGCGAGGGGAGCGAGGGCTCCCACTCGACCCCGAAGATGTCCAGTCTCCCGTCACGGTCGTAGTCGGCGGTTGGTGCCGCGACCCAGTACTGAGCGGGGCCGAGACCTTCGGGCGTGGTGAACCTGGGCACGCCGTCGTCGACCCCCTGACTCACGAAGATGGCCGGCACGTCGCCTGCGGCCGCCGAGGCGAGCAGGTCTGGCCACCCGTCGTTGTTGAAGTCGTTGATCTCGACATGTGGTGCCTTGGTGGGCATCGGGACGAGACCAGCCTCCTCGGTGACGTCTTCGAACGCCCCATCGCCGAGGTTGAGATAGAGACGGATCGCCACTTGGGCCCCGAACTCCAAGGTGCTGTTGAAATGCTGCCCCACGGCTATGTCGAGAAGCCCGTCCCGGTTGACGTCGGCCACAGAGACCCCGGCGACGTCGTCTTCGTCGCCGTATAGCTCCCATTCGAACACCGACCCGTCAGCTTCCTCGAACTGGCCAGGCCCGTCGGACAGAAACAGGCGATTGGAGCCTGATACGAAGATGTCGGTGAGGCCGTCGCCGTCGAGATCGGCGGTCGCCACGCCCAAGCCATGCACATCGGACGGGACCCCCGCATCGGAAGTGACATCGCTGAAGACGAGCCCGCCATCGTTGTGTAGGAGCCTGCTCGAGCCGTTGACCCAATGGTCCTCCACGAAGAAGAGGTCGTACAGGCCGTCGCGGTCATAGTCGAGGACACCCACCGAGCGTCCACCGAAGATCTCCGGGAGATCCAGCTCCCCGGCCGGGGACAAGACACCTTCTCTGTTCTCGAACACGCGACTGGCCGTCATCCACAGCTCGTCATCGTCGCGATTGCGGGAGACCACCACGTCGAGGTCGCCGTCCCCGTCCAAGTCCACGGTGACGCCCCCCGACGTCCTCGTCGACTCCTCGGGAGATGTCTGGTCGACGGCGAAACCCGTGTCGTCGGACACGAGAAGCCGGTCGGGGGAGGGTCCGTCGGCACCACGAAAGGCGTACTCGGCGGTATCGCTGTCAGCGAAAGTCCCCACATAGAGGTCGGCGCGGTCGTCGCGGTCGACGTCGGTCCACACCGCTGTGTGGCCATGCATGCCGATGAGAGGATCCACCAACCCGGACGTCTCCGTGACGTCGGTAAGGACGATTGGCCCAATGCTCCCAGCCGATTCGGCAGTCCAACAGGCAAGGGTGGGGTCGCCGGGCGGAGCCGACGATTCTGCGGTGGTCGAACGGTTCTCGGGGGCAGACCCCGGGTTGTCCGCGGTCTGGGTGCAAGCGGCCAACACCAGGACCAGTGTCGTGGCAACGGCCAGCCCTCTCATGAGAGCTCTATCGCCAACAGCACCACCTCGCCGAACGTGCTCTCGTCGCCTATCTCGCCGACGTTCACACCCATGAACACCGTCCCCCCGTCGTCGGATACTGCGATGTCGTAGGTGCCGCCGACCGTGTAGCCCAACGCAGTCTCGACCATGTCGTTCACCTCGACCACGATCGTCTGCTCGCCGGTCTCGGTGTCCACGGCAATGAGTGGAGAGCCCCACTCGGCTGAGCCGCCGTGCGCTCCGGGCATGGTGTAGAAGACCGAGCCGTCCGGGGCGAGGGCGACGCTGGTCGAGTCGTCGAGGGCCGGGCCCAGGTCGGTGAACGTGCCGTCGGGGCTCATCCTGAAGTAGCGATCGGGGTCGGCGGTGGCCCCGTATACGTTGCCGTCGTCGTCGGGAGAGGTCGAGGAGCGAAGCCAATAGCCGGGCGTTTGCTCGGGGTGCGTCGTCAACTCACCGTTGGTCGGGTCGTAGACACTGAGCTCGCCGTTGCCGGCCGAGTAGTAGGCCCGGTTCTCCGAGTCGACGATGATGTTGCGAAAACCGGCGTGGGGCTGGTCGGGCCCGGTGAACACGGTCTCGCCGGTGGCCATGTCGACGACGAAGAATGGCCCGGTCTCGATGTCATCTCTCATTGGTATCGGGTCGACGGCTTCACCAAAGACCAGCCCGAGCTCGGGCGCCGAGGCGAGTGATGCCTGGCCGTGATGGGTAACGGGCACACCGAGGGGGTCGAGTGTGCGAGCGACGGGGTCGAGGCGGAACAAGACGTCGCCCGTGTAAGAGCCCTCGAATTCGATGTCCCGGAACGATCCCCAGTAGGTGGAGAAGTAGAGCTCGCCACATGGGCCGGGAACCATCTGCGAATGAATCTTGCCGTATCCCCAGGACCCGGGTTCGTGGTCCACGTAGCTGAGCACGTCACCGACCATCGTCAGCTCGCGGGTGCCCGGGTCGTATTCGTAGACGTAGGAGTTGCCGTCGCGTGCTGCGTGGTCGCCTATGGCCGAGAAGAAGCGCCCGTCGGCCAGGACGGCCCCCTGCCCCCACTGCGACCACGGCTCTCCTTCGTAGTCGGGATGCGGGTAGACCGCACCGCTGACGGTGACACCATCGGCCTCGCCTATCTCGATCAACTCGGTGCTGAGTGTCTCCTGGAACGGCTCGCCGGCCGGGTAGTCGCAGGTGCCGTCGGAATCGGCGCCGGCCCTCGTGGTCGATGGCCGGTTCGAGTTGTCGGCGGTTGAAGGACCGCTGCTCGAGGCCGACTGGGTGCATGCAGCGAGCAGCAGAGAGAATGTGATCCCCAAACACGCAATGCGCCCGCCCCGCCACATGCGGTGAAGACTATCGGAGTCGCCATCCTAGGAAAGCGGGCTGTTTCGAGCTCGCCATGCGGGAGTCTGCCCACGTCAGACGTGGGCAGACTCCCGCTGACGCACATGAATCAGGAAGTCTGGTTGCCCTGCTCGTCGAACTCCATCACCGGTCGCACCTCGACCTTGCCGTGCCAGGCGCCCGGGATCTGCTGGGCGACCGCCAACGCGCCGTCCAGGTCTGGGGCGTCGATGATGTAGAAGCCACCGAGGACCTCCTTCGTCTCGGCGAAGGGGCCGTCGGTGAACACGGCTTTGCCGCCCTTTCCACCCTCGACGTGGATAGTCGTGGCCGTGGAGGTCGGATGCAGAGCCTCTCCTCCGGCGAGGGAGGCCTCGTTGTTCTGCCCGAACTCCA
>JASFVB010000222.1:0-4251 GCA_050050035.1 Acidimicrobiia bacterium
GGGCCGTCGACCAGGAGCAGGGTCTGCCGCTCACGTCGGCCGACCGACGGGCTCTCCTCAATGAGATCGCCTCCGACGTCCTCGGGTACGGGCCAATCGACCCGTTGCTGAACGACCCGGATGTCACCGAGGTGATGGCCAACGGGCCCTACGACATCTACTTCGAGAAGTCCGGTCGCATTGCGAAGTCGGACGTGCGTTTCGTCGACGAGACCCATTTGCGACGGATCATCGACAAGATCGTGGGACAGATCGGGCGTCGTGTCGACGAGGCGACGCCGATGGTCGATGCCCGTCTCCCTGATGGGTCCCGTGTCAACGCCATCATCGCCCCACTGGCGATCGGCGGCCCCTATCTGACGATTCGTAAGTTTGCCGTCGACCCCTATCAGGAAGCCGACTTGATCAGCTTTGGCACGCTCACCCAGCGTGTCGCAGACTTTCTCCGGGCCTGCGTTCGCGGTCGTCTCAACGTCCTGATCTCGGGTGGTACCGGTTCCGGGAAGACGACGACGCTGAACGTCGTTTCCGCATACATCCCCGGTGACGAGCGCATCGTCACCGTCGAGGACGCGGCGGAGCTCCAGCTGCACCAGGACCACGTGCTGACCCTGGAGTCACGCCCACCGAACATCGAGGGTCTGGGTCAGATCACCATTCGCGACCTCGTCAAGAACACCCTCCGTATGCGTCCCGACCGGATCGTCGTCGGTGAGGTTCGTGACGCCGCAGCCCTCGACATGCTCCAAGCGATGAACACCGGTCACGATGGCTCGTTGACCACCGTTCACTCCAACTCCCCACGCGACACGCTCTCCCGTATCGAGACGATGGTCCTCATGGCGGGGTTCGATCTCCCCGTTCGAGCGATCCGTGAGCAGATCTCGGCGGCAGTCGACCTCGTGGTCCACGTGGCCCGTCTCAAGGACGGCACGCGTCGCGTCACTCACGTGACCGAGGTCGAGGGCATGGAGGGAGAGATCATCACTCTCCAGGATCTGTTCCTGTTCGACTACGGCATGGGTGTCGATGACGAAGGTCGGTACAAGGGCCGTCTCAAGGCGACCGGCATCCGCCCGACCTTCTCCGAGGAGCTGGAGAACCAGGGCATACGTCTGCCGGCCGACCTGTTCGATCCCGAGCCGTTCGCCCGGAGAGCCACTTGAGACGAGTCCTGGCGCTTGTCGCCGCTCTGATGCTGCTCGCCGCGCCCGTGTGGGCGCAGACGGGCTCCGAGGAGATCGAGATCGTCGACATCAACGGGTCGCGCTATCCGGAGAACGGGCAGACCCAGATGGTCATCAATTTCAAGAACTTCGCCGAGGAGCCCGACCCTGAGTCTCTCGAGGTGACGGCCAACGACGAGGTGGTCTCCGACCTGGTCGTGGAATCGATCGGTGACTCCACTGTGCCAGTGGGTGTGGTCATGGCCATAGACGCCTCCGGGTCGATGTCGGGGGGGCCGATCGACGCCGCAAAGGAAGCGGCGAAGAGCTTCGTCACCCAGGCGAGGCCGGAGGACCGAATCGCCGTCATTGCATTTGCCGACGAGGTTCAAGTCCTGGCCGGCTTCACCAACAACAAGGAATCGTTGAACGCCACGGTCGATGCGATCGTCGCCGACCCCAACGCCGAGACGTCATTCAACGACGCGGTGATCCAAGGCGTGGAGATGTTCGACCAGGCGACGGCAGACAATCTGCTGGGCAACATGATCGTTCTGACCGACGGTGAGGACACTGCGTCCGAGGCCACTCTGGACGACGCCTTGGCTGCCGTGTCGTCCAGTGACGTGCGTGTGTTCGGGGTGGCCCTCGAGGGCTCCGACTTCAATCCCGACCCTGTCGAGCAAGTGGCATCCGCCGGAGGCGGTCTGTTCCTGTCTACACCCGATCCCGAATCGTTGTCGAGTCTCTACGGTGAGATCGGTCGTGAGATCAGCAACACTCTGGTCGCCCGATTCCAATCTCCGATCTCGACACCCGGCGAGGTCGAGTTCGCGGTCACGTACCAGGGTCTGACCTCTGCTCAGTCATTCGAGGTGTCGGGGTTCGCCGTCACGACGACTACCGGCCCGACGACAACGACCACGCTCGCTCCACTGACCACGATCGTCGCAGAGGGCAATGCCCCTCTCGGCATCGACACCCTCATGCTGATTGGCGCCGCGGGGTTGGGTCTCACGCTCTTCCTCTTCCTGATAATCCTGTTCGGGCGTGAGGACGAGGACGATCCCGGGCGTTTTGCGAAACGACTCCAGGCATATGGTCGTCGCAGCGCCAAGCCCACCGAGGAGAGGGGCTCGATCCTCGAGCGCATTCCGATTCTCAACCGGTTCACCCAGGCAGCCGAGGAGGAGGTCAAGCGTCGTGGGATGCTGTCCGGCGTGAATGCGGCCCTGGAGCAGGCAAACATCCCGATGTCTCCCGGAGAGGCCATTCTGGGGATGGTCGGTCTCGCCGCCGTCGGTGGGATCATGATGGCCATCTTCAACGGTCTCCTCGTCGGGGCGATCTCGTTCGTGGTGTTCTTGATCATCGTCATCTTCGTGATCCGATTCCTGGGTGGACGTGAGAAGAAGAAGTTCGAGCGTCAGCTACCCGACACGCTCACCCTCATGTCTACGTCGCTTCGTGCCGGATACTCTCTCCTGCAAGCGACCGAGGCCGTCTCGTCCGAGGCGCCAAACCCGACCGCCCGTGAGTTCGGCCGTGCCATCGCCGAAGCACGGCTCGGGCGGAGTGTCACCGATGCTCTCGACGGTGTCGTGGAGAGGACGCAGTCCAAGGACTTCGAGTGGGCGGTGATGGCCATCGAAATCCAGCGTGAGGTCGGCGGTAACCTCGCCGAAGTACTCCAGACGGTCGCTGACACGATGCGGGCGAGAAACAGACTCAAGGGCGAGATCAAGGCGCTCACCGCCGAGGGTCGCATCTCTGCACTCGTGCTGGGGTCGTTGCCGTTCATCCTCTTCGCGTTCCTCTGGGCCACCAACCGTGAATACCTGCAACCGCTGGTTGAGAGTGTGTTTGGTCAGATCGCAATCGGCGTCGGTGTCATCCTGATGGCCGGCGGAGTCTTCTGGCTGAAGAAGATCGTGGACATAGAGATATGAGTTTGTTGGAAGGCTTCGATCCGATCGTCCTGGCCGTGGTGGCCGTGTTCGCCCTTGTGCTGTTCATTGTCGTGTGGGCCGGCATGGGTGTCACCCGTGCACGTGAGGACATGGTGCACCGGCTGGAGATGTACGGACGTGGTGGGCCGGGCTCGGCGGGCAACGCACGTGAAGAGGAACTCGCCAAACCGTTGGCGCAGCGAACCGTCGGGCCTGTGGTCATCGGAGTCGGCAACTTCCTGAAGAGATTCACCCCGGTCGGGTATCTGGAGAAGAAGCAACGGAAGCTGATGCTGGCCGGTCACCCGGGGAACCTCGATGCCCCCGCTCTCGTGGTCATCAAGCTCCTGGCAACCGGTTTAGGTTTGCTCGCAGGTTTCTTCCTGGTCGACTTCGGAGCGTCCAGCATCCAGCGGATCGTGCTGTTCGTGATGCCGATCGCACTCGGTTTCTTCGGTCCCGACGCCTGGCTGGAGCGGAAGGTCGACGAGCGTCGTCAGGCCATGTTGCGGGCCCTTCCCGACGTCCTGGACCTGTTGGTGATCTCGGTCGAGGCCGGTCTCGGGTTCGACTCGGCGCTGTCCAGAGTGGTCTCGACGGTTCCAGGACCACTCTCCGAGGAGTTCTTCCGGATGCTCCAGGAGACCCGGGTGGGCGTGAGCCGTCGTGACGCCATGCGTCACCTGATGGAGCGGACCGATCTCGATGAGCTGCGATCGTTCCTGCTGGCCATGATCCAGGCAGAGGCCTTTGGTGTGACCATTGCCCGTGTTCTCCGGGTGCAGGCCGACGAGATGCGTGTGAAGCGTCGTCAGGCCGCACAGGAGAAGGCATTCGCGGCTCCGGTGAAGCTGGTCTTCCCGCTGGTCTTCTGCATCTTCCCATCACTGTTCATCGTCCTTCTCGGCCCTGCCGCGCTTCAGATCTCCGAGAACTTCATCAACAGATGACAGAGACGGCTTCGCGGCCGTCCATACGCCGATTCTCGGTCGCTCAGCTTGTCCTGCTGATTCCGTGGGTGGCGCTCGTCATCGACGCCTGGTCCCCGATCAGGGACAACTCGTTCCTCTGGCACGTCAGGGCAGGTGAGCTGCAGATCGATGCCGCTGCGGTGCTCACGGCCGATCCCTTCTCGT
>JASFVB010000223.1:0-4249 GCA_050050035.1 Acidimicrobiia bacterium
TCGGTCTCGCCCTCGGCGGCGAGCCGGCCCCGGATGTGAACGCCATATTCGACGGCACCCACGCCAACTCGACAGAGATCGCTGCTGCCTTCCGGGACGTGGTCGCCGCCTGCGAGACGAACGGGATTCTCCCCGGGCTCCACGTCGGTGACGGCGCCACCGCGGCCCGAGCACAGAGTGAAGGCTTCAGGTTCTCGGCGGTCACGGCCGACACCGGCCTGATCTCCTCGGGTCTGGCCCGCGAGTTGCGCACCGCCCGGAATACGTAGCCGTCCACCGACTGTTGAGTCGGCCTCGCCGGCGGTACTCTCTCCCCCGGGGTCTCTAGCTCAATTGGCAGAGCAGCGGGCTTTTAACCCGAAGGTTCGGGGTTCGATTCCCCGGGGACCCACCGATCGTTTCGCTCTGTGCAGATTGACGGTTCGCCGGGACCACCTCCACCCGGCGCGGACCCCCCTGAGGCCGATCTGCAAACGGAAGCAGACCTACTGGCCGAAAGCCCGTTCGATCGCGTCCGCCGCCTGCTCCGCCATTCCCTCGCGGACGTGTTTGTAGACGGACATGGTGAGCGGGATGCCGACCCGGACAAGGCGGCGGCTAGCCCCTACCCGGCAGTGTTTGACCTGTAGCTCAGATTCCGACTCGGCTCGTGGCGAAGATCGGTGATGCGCACACGCACGTACTCCAACTCCCCGTCGTCAAGATGCCACACGCCGCTTCCGGCCGATGGGAGCTCGAGATCCCCGAACCTCGAATGGGCGGATATTGGAGTGGACCAGGGTCTGAAAGCGTCCTGTTCCTGCCGGTAGCGGTCGGCCCGGAAGTCGACGAACCGACCCTCTTCGTCGAAGAGGAACTCGGCCTGCACCGAGAGGTCCCCGACGGCGACGGAACCGATGGCCGACATGGCGCCGACGGGTTCCCATGTGATCAGGTCGGTTGCCCAGACCGCCGGAAACCACATGGTCTCGTTGAGCCATCTGACCAAGGAGCCTTGATCGATCTCGGGCCCGTTGAGATCCACCAGGTCGAACAGACCCAGCAGCCGGACATGCATGCGACCCCGACCGTCGGCCAGCGAGTCAGTGGCCCGGCCGACCGGCAAACCCGCCACATGCAACCGGGCCGACCATTCGAACTCGGGTCGTTGCACCTCGTAGGTCTCGACCGCGGTGAACCGCATCCAACGTTGCTCGCGGGATGACCGGATCTCTCCCTCCTGTCGCAACACGACACGCTCAGGGACACGACTGCCGGCGACCCCGGAGCGGTGCAGACTCCTGCGAACCGGCGGGGGTAGACGAGCGAGAGCCTCCTCGTCGACGATGTTCCCCGCTCCCTGCGCCATCGGCGCACCGACCTCCTACTGATCGGGAGATGCCGACTCGGTCTCCTCCGCGGAGCTCTCCTTGCCGAACATCCCGGCCAACACACCGAAGTTGGGTGCCCAACCCACCCCGAAGACCTTGCCGGAGAGGATCGGGCCGTCAGGGTTCCAGTAGGTGTCCCGCACCCTCTCGACGGTCGGCATCCGGAAGTCGTAGGGCACGACACCGGCGACAGCACCGTTCCACGTCCGCTCGTCCTTCGGCTTGCGAAGCTCCTGGACTACCGCGACCACCCCGATGATCGCCAGTAGCAGTCTCCAGATGTCCCTGAGGTTGGGTAACCGTCTCTCGTCGTCCATCACTCGTCTCCTGTCCTTGGAATCACGTCTCACTCCCAGCGGAAGAGCCACATGGCCAGGCCGCCACAGGCCACGGCTATCAACGCCACGATCAGCCATGAAGCGCCCGGGTCGAGACTCAGCCATCCGTCCTGCATAACGATGATCGCGTGCCGCAGCGGTGTGATGTCGCCGACGAATCCCATCGCCCCGGTGAGGACCTCGGGAGGTGGGCCGGCCCCACCCACGATCAGCACCACGAACCACAGCAAGACACCCAGCGCCTGTGCAGCTCGCGACGATGGCAACACCGCGCCTAGGAGCACACCAATCGCCGCGAAGGAGAGCCCGACCACCACGAACCCGCCGGCAACCAGGAGAATCGAGTCCGGCCCCACCACGTCGTAGGCCGGCATCGCCGCGGCCACCAGCACGACCGCCGAGACGGCCGCAATCACGAAGGTCACGAGGATCTCGGAGGCAACCAGCGACCAGGTGGGCACCCCGGAGGCGCGGTACCGCTTGAGGACACCACGCTCGCGGTTCGAGGCGATATGGGTCGGCAGGCTGATCAACCCGACGGAGGCGGTGACCAGGGCGAGGTAGGCCGGCACGTAGTAGTTCATGGCCCCCACCCCGCGGTATACATCCACAGCAGCCTCGTTGCCGAAAACACCTCCCATGACGAACAGAACGACCAAGGGCAGCGCCAGCGAGAACAACACCGTCAGCGGCTCCCTCAGGAAGAGCTTCTGTTCCAGCCAGGTCATCTTGGCGAGGAGTCTCATGATCCGCCCTCGCCGTTGCCGGTGAGTGAAAGGAACACGTCCTCGAGTGACGGTCTCTCGACCCGAAGATCGGTCGGGGCCATCCCCCTTTCCACGAGCGCCGCGGCGACGTGGGCGAGAACTGGACCGTCTCCGATCACCTCGTGGCGATCGTTGTCACTGCGCACATCTCTGACGTTTGGAACCGACATCAGCCAGCCGAAGTCGCCACCACTGGCGGTGAACCGAACACTGACGCCGTCACCGTGCTGATCGATGAGCCTTTGGGGCGACCCCTCGGCGATCACGTGACCACCGTCGATGATCACTAGTCGATCACAGAGTGTCTCGGCCTCGTCCATGAAGTGGGTCACCAGCACGACCGTGGTGCCTCGTTCCCGGATCCGTCGGATCAACTCCCAGGCGACCCGTCTCGATGCGGGGTCGAGCCCGGTGGTCATCTCGTCGAGGAAGATCAACTGGGGATCGTTGACCAGAGCCAAGGCGACGAAGAGTCGTTGCTGCTGACCGCCACTCAGATTGCCAAAACGGGCATCGCTCTTCTCGGACAGACCCCAGTCGACGAGGAGATCGTCCGACGCCGGCCCCTCCGGGCTCAGCGACCCGAAGAGGTCTAGGGCTTCCCAGACCTTGATCCGGTCGGGAAGAGCCGACTCCTGTAGTTGGCACCCGACTCGTTTCCGAAGCTCGGCCATGTGATGTCTCGGATCGAGCCCGAGCACCGAAACGTCACCATCGTCGAAGCTGCGCAGACCCTGGACACACTCGACGGTCGTCGTCTTCCCCGCGCCGTTAGGTCCGAGGATGCCGAATATCTCCCCTTCCTCCACGCCGAACGAGACACCGTCCACGGCCACGAGGTCGCCGTACGTCTTGTGAAGCTCACGGATCGAGAGGACCTTGCTCATCACGACCGATACCACCATGCGTGCTTCGATCGAGCGTCGAAAGGGGACAACGACCCTGATTGCCTCCGTTGCGAGGACCGCTCCCCAACCACCACCATGGAGCGGCTCCTCTGTGTCAGGCCGTCTTGGTCAGCTTGGCGAGATCGGCCTTCAGCTCGCCCAGGTCCCGGATGATGCTCTCGAGCAGCTTGACGATCTGCTCGTTGGTCGGTTGCGTCTGAGCCACCGGTCACCTCCTTTCTCGACCTAACCTACGCTCTTGCGAGAGAGGCGAATCAACAGATCGGGCGCTGGCAAACTCCCGGTCTCCCCTATGCTCAGCCACCCAGAGAAGAGGTGGTCATGCACGTCATCGACATCAAATACTGCGTTCCCTGAGACTATTCAGCACGCGCCGTGGGCGCGGCTAACGACCTGCTCCACAACTACCAGCACGTCATCGAATCGTTGAGTCTCACAACCGGTGAGAAAGGCGTCTTCGACGTCACTGTGGACGGTGAGCTTCTCTACTCCAAGCACGAAACCGGGCGTCACGCCGATTCCGGCGAGGTCCTCGACCTGTTCGAGAAGAAGTACGCCGACGGGATCACCCGCTACCAGAGAGACTGACACCACATCCGAACCGTTCTGTGGAGTCAGGACGCGCATAGAGCGCGCCGAGACTCCACAGAACGGTCAAGTTGAGGTTCGGTGACCATGAGACCCGGGTATCCAACCAACAGAGCTCTTCTCGGACTGCTCGTCACCGTGTTGGGGTCGCTCCTGATGGTCGGGTGCTCGGCGGGCATTGGCGAAGACGCGGGCTCTCCATTCGACCCCGAGGCTCGGGCGGTTCGACTCGAGATCACCGGATGTGAATCGGGGTCGAGGGCACGGTTCGGCTCCGG
>JASFVB010000224.1:0-4247 GCA_050050035.1 Acidimicrobiia bacterium
GGGTCGCCCAACGGTGCGACACTCGTCTTTAGACGCCAGGTGTGGGACGCAGTCGGGTTCCCGCACCGGCCCAGACACGTGGACACCGGATTCCTTCGCGCTGCGCGCAGCATCGGTGCGAGCGTCTATGTCGGCAGTCGTTGGGAGTTCTGCTACGTGAGAGGTGTGACCGGGCACACCTGGGACGCCGAGGAGGCGGTATTCCTCGCCGGCTCTGAACCGGCCTGGGAAGGCTTCGAACCAGGGCGGGTCGAGGTGCCCGATGTCGAGTCGCGTTGATGGCGGAACTCACCAAGCTCGCCGTGGTCGGGACCGACCTCAAGTTCATCAAACCGCTGATCAGCCGGTTCGAGGATTCGGGTCACTTCACTGTGCGTGTGGACGAATGGCCGAGGTTTCGGGTCGTCCACGACGAGGAGCAAACCCGTGAGGTGATCGGCTGGGCCGACACGATCGTTTGCGAATGGGCCGGGCCCAACGCCGTCGTCGCAAGCAGGCTCAAGCGGAGTGAGCAGAGGCTGATCGTCAGGCTCCATCGCATGGAGTTGTCCCATCCGTTCTGGAAAGACATAGATATGGCGGCCGTGGACCGAGTGGTGACAGTCGGTCCCTACTACCGGCGACAAGTCATCGACACGACGGGATGGCCTGAGGACAAGGTCGTCGTCGTGCCCAACGGTGTTGACACAGCGAGATTCGACGTCCCGAAGGAGCCGGGTGCCATTCACCGTCTCGGGATGATCGGCGCCGCCTCGTCGCGCAAGCGAATCGATCTCGCCCTCGATGTGCTCCACGAGCTGAGATCGACCGATGATCGATTCGCCCTGTATGTGAAGGGGTCGAGCCCATGGGGGCTGAAATGGGTCGAGGACCGGCCGGTGGAGGTCGAGTACTTCGACCGGGTACGCGCCCGGATCGGAGAGGATCCGCTTCTCGGAGAGGCCGTGGTCTTCGACCCACCCGGTGCCGACGTTCACCAGTGGCTCGCCAAGATCGGGTTCGTGCTGTCCACGTCCGACGACGAGAGCTTTCATCTCTCACCGGCCGAGGGGATGGCGTCCCGGTCGGTCCCGGTGATCAGACCGTGGCCGGGGGCGGCTGAGCTGTACGACCAGAGTTGGATTCTGGATGGACCCGTGGCGATGGCCGAGCGAATCCTCGGCCTTGCCTCCGACCCGGACGCGTGGTTGTCGGCGGGCGACCGTGCGAGGAATGAGATCGTGGCTTCCTACGACCTCGACGAAGTGGCCGAGACTTGGATGAGGATCGTCGACGCCCCGGCGACCGGAAGGCCCCTTCGCATCAGCATCGTCTCCGGGCGCAATCCGAACAACGACTGGCGCATCCAGGCTCTGGTGAACACTCTGGATGCCGTCGGGCACTCGGTGACGACCGTTTCGCGGGCCGGGCCCAACGCCGACATCACCCCGGGTGTGACCCAGCTTCGGGTCGATACGGGGCGGCGGAGACTCAGCTGGCCGTGGATCAAACGCAGACTCGGCCTGGGAGGCGAGGTGGGCCGTCATGAGACCGACGGTCTCCTGGACGCACTGCGCGAGGCCAATCCTGAGATCGTGTATCCCCATCGCGCCGAAGACGTCCCCTTGGCCGACTCCATCGATGCGCCCGCGATGCGGTCTCCGGGCTGGCCACCGGCCAACCGCGACATGATCACATTGGCCCCACATCACACGTGGTTGAGCAGCTCACCGCGGACCACCGACGCATCACTGCCCACCTGGCCGGCCTACACGCCCGCTGTTGGGAGGCACCAGGGAGTGAAAGGGGCAGTTGCCTACCGGGTGTCTCCGACCAGCCCGGGCAGGTACCTGGAGGCGGCGCTGCGCAGGGCAGGCGTCGAGTTGTTGGTGATGGATGGTGTGCTCGATTGGGACCGCATCGACCCGGACTGCTCCTTCGTGGTCGTGGTCGAGAGCCCATACCCCGCTCTCGAAGTGAGGGGAAGAAAGCCCCGGGTGCCAACCCTGTTCTGGGTTCATCACGGAGAGCACCACCTCCCGGCCAACCTCAGGCTCACCTACCGATATCAGGCGGATGCGGTCCTGATGGCCCACAGCTGGCATCTCGCACACCGATTCCCCGTTTCCACGCATCGCTTCCCGTTCGGCTTCCCCTCCGAGATGACCACCCCGTTCAAGACCTGGTTGGAGCGCACACACGACGTGGCGATGGTCGGAGCAGGCATCGGCGGGACTGGCCGTCGATACGACCGTAGAAGGGAGATCGTCGACATGATCGAGGACGATGAGTCGTTGTCGGCGAAGATGGCGTACGGCCTGAAGCCACAGGAGATGATCTCGGTATACGGGGACGCACGCATCGTCCTCAACGATGGCGGGCCCCGACATCTCCCGATCACGATGCGAGTGTTCGAGGCCCTCGGGGCGGGGGCTCTTCTCCTCACCGAGGACATCCCCGGGACGGAGACCATCCTGAGGAGGGGGGAGCACTATGTGCCGATGGAGGAGGACGTCGGCACGCAGGCCCGGAACCTCCTGAAGACGGAGGAGTCCTCCTCTATCGCGGCGGCCGGCCACGACTGGGTGATGTCGAGGCACACCTATGACCATCGCGTCGACCGTCTGCTGGCTCTGGCCGGCGGGATCGAGCCCGACACGACGGTCCGGTCACCCTTTCCGGCGAAGACATCAATGGCAGCCTTGATAGACCAGGATGTCGACGTGCAAACGGTTGCCGTCTTCGGAGAGGCAGACGGGCTGACGGGCCGGGACCGAGCCGTGAGACCCGGCTACGTCGACAAGCTGGGGGAGAAGACCATCGACGCCGTGGTGATCGGCAGAGGAGACATCCCGGACATCGAAGGGGCGGTTGCTGCGGCGCGCGGGTACGTGTATTCGAGCGAGGAGCACGTATCGGATGTCTCCGGGATCCTGGAGAGGCTGCGACCCGATGCAGCGTCCGCGATCCATGAGGGGATGCTCCGGGCCGACCTCGGTGGTTCCCCGTATCGAACCAGGCCCGCGGATCACCCGTTGTCATCGTGAGCGAAAGCACCCCGAGACCGTGGATCGCCGCCGGAAACGACTACCGCGGCGTGCTCGGGCGTGATCCGGTGGGTCACCCTCCTCGAATGGCCGTTGCCGTCGATGGTGACGGCTCGGACGTCGATGCGGTGACATCAGAGATCGAACGCCAGGACTACGAGGGCGATCTCGCGATCACCACGTTGCGTGACCTCGGGGAGACCGGGGAGTTCGACGTCGTGGTCTTCCTCGCTCGTGGAGACATCCCCGGTCCGGGATGGCTCGCCGCCCATGCGAGGTGGCACGCGAGAGCATCGAACCTGGTCGTGCTGGGGCCCTCCGGCGACGAGGTGAGCAGCGACGTCATCCGCCGCACGCGGCAACTCCTGGGGAACGACGAGGCGTTCACGGCGATGACCAACACGAACATGTCGATCGGCCGGGCTGCATGGCATGCGGTGTCGCGTCTCGACATCGTTGGCGGCTGGCGGTTGTGGAACGATGGGTGCTTCTTCGCATTCGACCCCGAGGCACGGCTGGAGGCGACGAGCGGGCTGGAGAGGGCGGACACACCGGGTCGGTATGCCTTGGAGGACGTGATCCCGCACCGTAGATACAGGCCCGCGGCCTCACAGCTACATGGCGTGCCGCGCGTGTCCATGCTGGCAGCCGTGTCCACGCCAACCGAGGCGGCGTCGGCCTGGGGTCTCGCCCAGGAGTCGGTCTATCCAGACATGGAGCTGATCCTGTTCGGCCCGGATGAGACAGTTGCGGCCTTCACCGGGCTCGCGGAGGCCAACCAGAGGGTCACCGTCGTGGCCGGTGAGCAGAGAGCATTCCACGATGCGGTGCTGGCAAGCCGTGGTGAGCTGTTGGCCCTGGTCAGCCCGCCGGTGACGGTCGCCCCGGAGATCGTCACGAAGGCCGTTGCCAGATTCGACCAGAGACCGAACGCGCCGTTGATTCGGGTTGGGTATGAGCTGGAGGGTGGCCGTTTCCTCCGTCTCGACGATCTGGCAGCGATCGATGAGGAGATGGGTCGTGGCGGTCTGCCGTTCTTCGCCATGACCACGCGCCGCGAGTTGCTCAAGAACCCGGCAGCGCTCCTGGAGCCCGGGCAGGCTTGGTCCAGCCTCGCACAGCGCTGCGATCAGTCGCTCGTCGTCTCCCCCGTCGTTTCGATCGCGGGAGCAACGTCAATCGAGCCGCGGCTGCCCGGCATTGCCGAGGCGGTGGCCGTCG
>JASFVB010000225.1:0-4195 GCA_050050035.1 Acidimicrobiia bacterium
GTCGAGGACCCGTTCTGTCTGGGGAAGGTCGAGTCGGCACGTTGGTTCGTGCGTCACGCTGCCCCCAAGGCCGCCATGCGCCGCGCCGCGGCCGAGGCGGAGGACGGCTCCCTGATGTCTCTCCCCACGACGGCCTTTTGATCGTTCCTAATGCTGTAGGGGCGGTATACCGCCCCTACAGCGTCTGAAGCGGGAGGTTCAACTCGCGGCGAACGTGACCTCGATATGACGGATGGCCTCGACAGGCACCGAGCTCTGCGGGTAGAACGCCTCGAGCTTCACCGCCCACACCGTGCGACCCACCGCACCCGGCGCCAGGCCCAGGTCGACAGACGTCTCCTCACAGTCGACCGGAATCGTGAAGCCGCCACCTGATCCCTGACCGGGGACACCCGATCCGGTGCAGATCTCGATGACGTGACCGGTGTCGGAGGTCGCCGTCCAGCGAAACCCGGTGCCACTGAGAAGTCCGCCATCCACGCCACGCGCTCGACCGCGAAGGTCGACGGTGACGTCGTTGTTGCTCACACCGAGGCTCGAGTCATTGGCGGGCTCCATGATGGTGGCCACCGGTGGTTGCCAGCCGGGCTCCAACTCGAGAACCGTGATCTCCACCGAATCGGTCTCGGATGCCCCGTGTTGGTCGGTGCCGCTCAAGGTGATGGTGTAGTCGCCGGGGTTGAGAGCCGTGACTAGGACGTGGCCATCCGATTCCCAGACCGTCGACCCGGTTGCCTGGTCGGAGATGGTCCAAATGACGCTTTCCTCGGCGAGAGCCTCATTGATGAACGGATCGGGGTCGTGGGTGTAGGCCACCATGTTGAGGGCGGTCCCCTCATAGATGGTGGCTCCGTCGCTCGGGTTGACGATGGTCACGACCGGCGGCTCGTTCTCGATGGTCACATTCACGGCAGCGACGCTGCTGAGCCCGCGTCGGTCTATGGCCGTCGCCTGAATGAGGTGCTCCCCGGACGAAAGCACTGCTCCCACCGGCGTCATCGACGGAAAGTCGTTGAGCCAGCCATCGATGCTCGAATGCCAGCGAAGGGGGACGGACTCGCCGGTGTAGGACGTCGCCGACCCGGAGAAGGATATGACTTCGTCTACGGGGTAGCTGCCTCCTCCTGCCTCGATGGTCACCATGGGCGGGGTCCACGTGACGCCCAGAGCCGCGGCGACTGCCATGTGAGCGTCGATTCGGCGCCGGTGTCCCGTCGCCAGCGGGCCGAGATCTCCAATATGGGCCGTCGAGTAGAGGATGTCTTTGATCTCGCCGGGGGAGATGTCGGGGTCGGCCACCCGTAACAAGGCGGCCACGCCGGCCACGAACGGGCTCGAGAAGCTGGTGCCACATATCTGCTTGACATCGCCGGTGGTGGTGTCGGAGGGGTCGATGTACCCGAACGTGCAGAACGGTCCGTAGATCTCGACGGAGCGATTGTCGCTCTGTGTCCCGTAGTTGGAGCCGTCGTGTTTCTCCGTCGTGTCGACACCCATCCCGCCGACACATATCACCTCGTCACTCGCACACGGCAGGTACAACTCCGACGTCGCGTCGACGTTGATCCCCTCGTTCCCAGCCGAGGCGAAGGCCACCGTGCCGTGACGCTCCCTCATGAGCCTGAAGGTGCGGTCGTTGTACCACTGTGTGAGACCGGGACGAACGGTGGCGACGGAGCCATAGCTCATGTTGACGATGTCGACGTTCTCCTCCTTGATGACCTTCTTGGCCTGCTTCAAGGTGTCGTATGTGCTCCCTTGTGCCGGCATGACGACGAGGTGGACGAACGGGGCCGCCACACCGGCGGTCCCCCACAGATTGTCGTGTTGACCGGCGATGGTGAGTGCCACCTGCGTGCCGTGGTAGGGGCACGGTGTGTCGTTGGTGCATAGCCAGTTCTCGTCGGGCCCCCAGTCACCCTTGCGGATCCTGGCGTTCTCGGGGAAGTCGCCGTTGCGGACGAATCCCTTGTCGATGACGAGCACGGTGACACGGTTCTGCGTCTTGTTGTGGTGGTAGAGCATCTGCCATGCCGTGTCCAGGCCGATCTCCTGTGCCGCGGTCGACTGGACAAAGGGCCATTCGAAGGCATTCAGCTCGTCCTGCATCGCCTCGAGGAGTTGGCCGTCGTCGACGTCGTGGAACGTGGGGACGTGGTTGAGGATGAAGTCGTAGTCCGTCTCGTTCCAGAGGCGGCTGAGGATGACGGGCGTCGCCGCGGTCTGTTCACTGTCCACCGTCAACACACCACTGAGCTCGGGGTCGATCTCGTCCAAGGCCCATGCGGCGGTCGATGAATCAACCGAGTCGATGTCCACCGCCTTGACCAGGACGTCGATTCCGTCCTCAGGGGCGGCGTCCGGGTCGTCGTCGACGTCGACCACCTCGACGTCCGGGCGCCGGCGGAGCTCGTCGATCGCCTCCTGGTTGGGCACGACCACGACGAACTCTCCGATGACGAAGTCCGACGATGTCCCGTCTTCAGTGACTAATCGTCCCACCGGACGGGGATCGCCGCCTTCTTCGAGCGGTGGGACCGTGGCAACGCCGGGCTCAATGGAAGTGTCGACCCGCACCTCGAGGTCGATCTCGGGAAGGGTGCTCGTGGGCGCCGACGAGCTGGTAGTGGCCGACTCGGACGCCGATGGCGCACCGTCCCGCGAGCTCACCAGAGTGCCCACCACGAAAGCGAGAGCGATCGCCACCAGCACACCAGCCGCGCCAACCCAGCCCTTCCAGGAGGCCGGAAGCCGGAGCTTCACCCGGTCACCGGTTGAAGGAATCTCAGGTGGTCGGCCACAACCGACTGTGAGCCGGAGACCTCGACGTCCTCCACTTCGAGCTCGGCGTTGATGAGCCCGGCGAGGCCGGCGAGGTCGGTTCGAACGGTCGGGGCCGACTCGACGGCTCCGGACACGGTCACTCCCTCGGGACCGATCTCGAAGGAGAAGAGACAGGCCCCAACATCGAAGTTGATGCTCACCGGCTCGGACTCTTGGAGGGCGTCGGCGTGAAGTGACGAAAGACGAGATGCCAGGTAGCCGAGACGAGCCCCGTTGAGGCTCTCGCGTTGGAGTAGCCCGATCCCGAACCGGGCTATCGCGTCGATGACCTCGCGGACCCCCAATCCGCTCTCCGTGAGCCGATAGGTCTTATCCGCGGACCTCTCGATCAGCCCGTTGTCGACCAGCGTGTTGAGCCGGTCGGTGAGCAGAGCCGGAGGTAGGCCGTGGTTGGCATTGACCAGGTCGGTGAAGCGGGCCGGGCCATACCAGGCCAGGTCTCTGAGTATGAGGAGTGTCCATCGGTCACCGATATGGTCGAGGCCGGAGGCCACAGGGCAGTACTGGTCGTATGTCTTCGACATGTCCACTTCAGTATTTGAAGTAACTCGCAAATGTCAAGTGTCGAATTCACTACCGAGACGCGGCGCTCTACGTTTCAGAGGCCATGTCGTCGCTGGAGATCTTCACGTTCGTGATCATGCTCGCAGGCGTGCTCCTCGTGATCGTTGCCCTGATGGTTTGGCAGGAAGCGAGACGACGACCGTCATATGAGCCCCTCGAGTACGTCATCAACGACGCCGTCAAACACATCTCCGAGCGGCTCGCGGACACTGCAGGGCTCCGCAACGCGGACATCAGGAGAATCCTCGAGTGGGAGGTCTTCTATCTCCAGGGACTGGCTCAGGAGAAGAGGTCCACACCGGTGGAGACGGTGGCCGGCGGACACGATCGGTCCGTTGAGTACATCGCCGAGCAGATTCACACGAAGCACGGCGTGTCCTACTCTCATGATCAGATTGCCGAAGTGCTACGTCTCGAGGCCGACTACCTGGCGGCCATCGGGGCGGTGGGAGAGCCAGTAGGAGAAGAGGAATGAGGGTTCGCTGCGGAGCTTGCCGCACACAATTCGAGGTAGCCGGCGCGGGACGATTCGCCTGTCCAGTGTGTGGCTCGGTCAACGTCGTGCGAAACGGCGGTGACGCACAGACACAGCCGGCAGAGGGAACGATGGGTGGTTATCCGACGGCCCCTGGCGCCGCTCCGCCCGGTGCGCCCTCGCCACCGCCACCGCCACCGCCACCGCCACCCCCGCCGGAGCAGCCGATGCCGAAGATCGAATGCCCGGAGTGTGGTTTCAGCTTCATCGTCGGACCGGTTTCGACGGTCACTTGCCCGATGTGCTCCACGG
>JASFVB010000226.1:0-4191 GCA_050050035.1 Acidimicrobiia bacterium
ATCTCCAAAGAGAACGAGCTCGCTCGATATCGGAAACGTGAGTTCCGATTCTACACGACCAACTCCGAAAGACCTAAAGAAGAACACCGGGTTGTCACTGGTAACGAAGAAAGACGGGCCTGAAGCAACGCCAAACCGCCACCTCATCGAGAACACGGCATTCACTACTTTTGGGGTCGGCCAGGGGCTCCGGATTTGCTCGATTAGACCTCTTGGCGGCTGCTCCTTGAACTTCTCTCGGCAGCCCTCCACCTCGTCTAGCCGGCGCGCGACCAAGTCTGCCGGGGCTCTACCTTCGTCACCAAGAGCCTGAATTTCCCGGTAGACCTGTGTGATGGTCTGGTCCACAGCTTCGGGGATCCTATCGAACGCCCGCCGCCTCTTCTCGGGCACCCTCATCATAAGGACACCAATGTAGAGAGCCAAGCGCGCCTTCTGATCGAGCGAGATAGTCTGCCGATCACGGAGAGCCTGAATGACGGAGTTCCCTGGTGCTTCGACGCGCTCATTCAGTTCGGCTTCCACGTCGTCGTCATAGAACCCGTGAGCGGCTCCTACCCTCCCGACACCTGCACGAAAGAACCTCTGGGCCTCCTTATCGTAGACCCACAGTTGGTCCGCAGCGCCTTCGCAGCTGAAGCCCCGGAGGTAGAACCTTGGAACATAGTGGTTTAACATGGTCGTCGGCTTCGTGCAACGTCGCTCCTGAGCGGCGGCGAAGCCGTCCGGCTCGAGGTACTGGTTCTGCGTTCGTTGAACACGTCTTAGTCAATTCAGTCGGATTGAATCCCGTTGATTTCAGCCTGCGACAGGGCGCATGAAGTAGGCTCCCGCAGGGGCGGCGAATTTACCAACTCCCGAGTAAGGCGCACGGGTGAGGGACTCCATGTCTGTTGCTTCGATTGCCAAGACTCCTCCTCCGTACACTCCCGAGGTGGCGGGACAAGACGTGATACCGGGTTCATTTCCCGCAGCGGCGAGGACCGAGATGCCTCCCCCAACAGCTTCTTCAGCCTCTCGGCAGACGGGACATTTCCCTTTGCACTCGAAAAGTCCCCACTTTCTGTAATAGATCCCGGCGCTGATGTTGTACTGCCCCAGTTGAAACGCGACTCCAACTCGCTCCAAGATACGGAGCCAGGAGGAGTCCTGATGAGTCAGAAGAAACGCCGTCGCCGCCACTTCAGCCCCGAGGAGAAGGCCGCGATCTTGCGGCGCCACTTGGCCGACAAGGTCAGCGTGTCGGACTTGTGTGACGAGTACAAGCTCCAGCCCAGCGTGCTGTACCAGTGGCAGCGCCAGTTGCTGGACAACGCGGCCCGTGCTCTCGAGCCCCGTCGGGGTACGGATCGCCAAGAGGCGAAGTTGGAAGCGAAGATCCAGACCCTGGAGGCGAAGCTCCAGCGCAAGGACAGCGTGATCGCGGAGATCTCCGAGGAGTTCGTCAAAACAAAAAAAGAGCTTGGGGAGCTCTGAAAGGCCGCTGGGTTCCCCCAGATCTGCGCGACACGGTCGTGGATTTCGTCGACCGATGGTCGGAGACGACCGAGTTGCCAGCAAAGGCCTTCGTGGGTTGGCTCGACATCTCCCGGGCCAAGTTCTACGACTGGAAGCGCCGCTATGGCCGGGTCAACGAGCACAACGGCAAGATTCCACGAGACTTCTGGCTCGAGTCCTGGGAGCGCCAAGCGATCCTCGACTTTCACCAACGCAACCCCCTGGAAGGCTACCGGCGGTTGACCTACATGATGATCGACGCCGACGTCGTCGCGGTCAGCCCGACCAGCGTCTACCGGGTCCTCGCCGCGGCCGGACGTCTGGATCGCTGGAACCCCAAGACCGTGACCAAGGGCAAGGGATTCCGGCAGCCAGAGGCGCCTCATCGCCACTGGCACACCGACATCGCCTATGTGAACCTCGCAGGGACCTTCTACTACCTGGTCTCCCTCCTCGATGGCTACAGCCGCTTCCTCATCCACTGGGAGCTGCGCGAATCGATGACCGAGACCGACGTGGAGATCGTCCTCCAAAGAGCCCGCGAGAGATACCCGGAGGCTCGGCCGACGATCATCTCCGACAACGGCTCCGCTTTCATCGCCCGCGACTTCAAGTCCTTCCTACGCGTGGCTGGCATGAACCACGTGCGCACCTCCCCCAACTACCCCCAGTCCAACGGCAAGATGGAGCGCTGGTACCGCACCCTCAAGGCCGACGCCATCCGACGATTCCAACCTGCAAGCCCCGACGAAGCACGCACTGTTGTCAGCCGCTTCGTCGACCACTACAATCATGTCCGACTCCACAGCAGCATCGGCTACGTCACTCCCGCCGACATGCTCGCCGGAAACGAGGGGTTGATCTGGAAGCAAAGAGACGAAAAGCTCGAAGACGCTCGCGAAGCCAGACGACTTCGAAGGCAACGCCTACAACCTGATGAGTCCGTAGCAAAGGCAACCACCGAGTCGCGTTCCCGCTGAACCAGTACAATGTTGATGACCCGTAGCTTCTTAGATTTGGCCCAACGGATTCCCTCAATCATCCCCTTTTCCGTTCCAGAGCCGGTGTCGTCTAATATCTTCACGTTGTAGAGTTCGATCCCAGGACTCGCCCACAGCGCCAGCAGAGCTACCCAGGTTCCAT
This sequence comes from Acidimicrobiia bacterium, assembly GCA_050050035.1. Lineage (GTDB taxonomy): Bacteria > Actinomycetota > Acidimicrobiia > Spongiisociales > ZC4RG35 > JANQRA01. The sequence goes on from JASFVB010000226.1 coordinate 2,641, forward strand.
GGCCGTGTCGGTCCTCGGCATCGTCGCCAGTGAAGTCCATGCTTTCGGCCAGTCTCTTTTCGATCCATGGGTGTTGGAGCAACATTCCGGTATCTAGAATGGCAACTCCTACTCCGGCCCCGGAATAGCCTAAAGGGCTTCTCCACTTCTTGGCCACACTGGGGTTGCTCGGAAAGGGGGCGAAGTAAGTTCCTGTCTCCGAATCATAGATTCTTGAAAGGTACTCCGTCGGCTCACTGCTTTCGGCGCCGACAATCTCAACAATCGCGGCATCTTTCTGAGCTTCCGGCATTCTAGATATCCTCGTGGAACATGCCCGATCTCCAGAGGTCAGCTACAGGGGAAGGGGCATCATTGCGCCTAGCAGAATCAGCACAACACCCACGACGGCGAGAGCCAACCAAATAGGAGCGCTGGTCAGAGCCTCTATCAGGGTCGTGAGTGCTTTAGTCAAGTTGGTGACCCCCGTTAGAGGATTGTAATCTTTGGCAAGCGCCTTGGTCTTACCGGTGCCTCTCGCCAGCGTCAGAATTGCCCCCGCTGCCGAAATAAGGACGAAGATAACTCCTAAGACGATGATTACTAAGCGAATGGGAATCTCGAGTTCCATGGCACACCTTTCTGTACAATCGTTCTTGGTTGTGTTGGTTTCGAACGCAGCAGACCCAGTCCCTCAGGCGCAGAACGGCTTGCCGATCAGCGGCGGCGCGAAGCGCCGTCCGTCTGCATCGGCTGGATACTCATTCGAGGCCCCCTCTTCAGCACACCCACTCGGTATGCTGATGGGGAGAAAAAACTTCCACGAAAGGAGGCCTCGATGCGATTCTACACCCGGCAGCATCGGCACTACTGCGGCGTCGATCTGCACGCCCGCAGCATGTACGTCTGCATCCTCGATCAGGCAGGAAAGGTCCTGGTCCACCGGAATCTGAAATGCGACCGAGAGCGCTTCCTCGCAGTCATCAAGCCCTACCGTCGAGACCTGGTGGTGGCCGTCGAATGCCTGTTCTGCTGGTACTGGCTCGCAGATCTCTGCGCCGAGGAGGGCATCGCTTTCGTTCTCGGCCACGCCCTCTACATGAAGGCCGTTCACGGGGGCAAGTCGAAGAATGACCGGATCGACTCCCACAAGATCGCGGTGCTGCTGAGGGGCGGCACCCTGCCGCAAGCCTACGTCTACCCCCGCGACTGGCGGTCCACCCGAGACCTGCTCCGCCGCCGCCTGTTCTTCGCCCGCAAGCGCGGCGAGCTGCTGGCTCACATCCAGAACACCAACACCCAGTACAACCTCCCGGCCTTCGACGGCAGAATCGATCGGGCGGACAACCGCAGCGAGTTGCTCGAACACTTCGCTGACGAGACCAGTGTCCAGATGTCGGTGGCCACCGACATGGCGCTGCTCGACGCCTACGACGGAGTGATCCACGACCTCGAGCTGTACCTCATCGCTCAGATCCGCCAGGATGCCAACGCGCTGTTCTACCTGCTGCGCTCGATTCCCGGCATCGGCGAGATCCTCTCGATGACCCTGCTTTACGAGATCCACGAGAT
>JASFVB010000227.1:0-4180 GCA_050050035.1 Acidimicrobiia bacterium
CGCCGGGGCCTTCTCACCTAAGTGTTGGCTGGATCTCGAGGTTGTTAGGCCCATATATGGGCCTAACAACCGGAGGTTCGCAGTGTCGGCTCAGGTGAAATAGGTGGTGATCGACTCGGTCTCACGCTCCCGGAGCTTGATGTTGGCGTCGAGCTTCTCCAGGTTCTGCTCTACCGACCGGGCAGCCTCCGACACCGGGTGCTCGGCGAAGTGGCTGCGGACGCTGGCTGCTACCTCTGGTTGTGACAACGCCGATATGCCCTCGGCAATCCGTGTGCGTGTCATGCCCGGCATGGTCTCCAGCACGCCCGCCCAACGTTCCCTCGCGCTCTCCCACACATCGGGGCCGGCCTTGCCCATGAGCAGCCGGGCGAATACCCAGAACGCGTCCTGAGTGCGAATGTCTCCCGCTATCGCCTTGTCCAGTGTCGCCACTGCCAGATCGGGCACAACGACCGCGGCGACGGATCTCAGATAGCGCACCTTCTCGAGTGGTGTGGCTGCCCCCTGGTATGCGTCCCACAGCGTCTCGTATTCCTCGGGGCCACCGTTGCGGGCGTACACCGCGAGCGCCGCGGTTGCGACTTCGGGGTCGAGAGTCTCACCGGATAGGAGCCTCGCGGCCACCTCCCTGCAGCGTGTGATCGTTGCTTCGTCCTTGGCCAGGTTTCCCATCGTGGCGATGAGATCGCCGCGGAGCTTGCGATCGAGGTCGCTGTCCGAGTCGGCCACATCCCAGCCGAGCCGCTCGAGGGCAGGCCCGGCCAGTCGGGTGACAAAAGCCTCGAATCCGGGGCGGGCGGCCTCGTCGAGGGCGTGGTGCTCGACCAGGCCCAGACCGCCGGTGATGACCCCCCAGATCGCCTGCTCCCTCTCGTAGCCGAACTTGGAGACCAGGTCGAGGAAGCTCGTAGCGGGGATCTGGCCATTGCGAACGAACCCGAGGGTGTCGGCGACCAGTGCATACCGCTCGTTGTCTCCGAGCGCGTCGATCTGCTCGAGCAGGGACTCGAACAGGTCGTCGGAGTAGTGGGTCCTGTAGAAGCCGTACCCGCCCGCGTTTGCCACTATCCAATCGAGGTTGCCTTCGATCGGGACGACTGCCTCGTCCTCGGACAGCAGGAACCTGACGTGGAACTCCTCGCCGTTGGCCGACCCGCGAAGCTGGAGAGGCACCTGCCAGATGGTCGCGTCGGTCTCGTCGGGAATGACCAGATACCGTCGCTGGGACAGCTCGATCCCTCCGTCTACTGAGCGCACGTCGACTTGTGGAAAGCCGCGCTGGTAGACCCACGTGTTCATGATCTCCGAGACGGGGTACTCCGACGCCCCGTCCAGGCCTTCCCACAGGTCGCCGGTCACCGTGTTCCCATAGGAGTGGTTTCTCAGGTAGTCGCCGACGCCGGCCCGGAAGTTCTCGACACCGATGAACTCGTCGAGCATGTGGAGCACCGCCGACCCTTTTCCATAGGTGATGGCGTCGAACATCTGATCTACTTCCTCGGGGGCGGTCACCTCGAACTCGATCGGACGTGTCGAGGCGAGCTGGTCGGTGCCCATGGCCCACGGCACCTCGAGATTCTGGAACGCGAGCCACCGCTTCCATTCCGGCCTCATCGCATCCGTGGCCTTCAATTCCATGAAGCTGGCGAAAGCCTCGTTCAGCCAGGCTCCCTCCCACCAAGCCATCGTGACGAGATTGCCGAACCACTGGTGGGCGATCTCGTGCCCGATGACGTCGAGACTGTTCTGAAGCTCTCCCTGGCTCGCCTTGTCCGGATCGATGACCAGATACGCATCGCGGTAGGTGATCAACCCGACGTTCTCCATCGCGCCTGCTGCGAAGTCGGGGATCGCGATGTGGTCGAGCTTGTCGGCCGGGTAGGGGATGTCGTAGTAGTCGGAGAGGAACTCGAAGCAGAAGACGGCGTTCTGCATCGCGATATCCGTCAGATGCAGGTTGCCTCTGGGCACGATGATGCGTATCGGAGTGCCACGCACGATCGTTGGCTCTGTGGCCTCGAACGGGCCGGCGATGAACGCCAATAGGTAGGTGGACATCTTCATTGTCTTGTCGAAACGGAACTCGACTCGACCGTCCCCTCGCTCCACCCTCTCCAACTCCGAGGTGTTCGAGTAGGCCTCGAGATCCCGATCGACGACCATCGTCGTCTTGTAGGTGGCCTTGAAGTCGGGCTCGTCCCAGCAGGGGAAGATACGTCGGGCGTCGGTCGACTGGCACTGTGATGTGGCCAGGACGTGCTCGTTGCCTTCGGCGTCTTTGTAGATGGAGCGGTAGAGACCCCGGAGTTGGTCGTTGATCGTCCCCGAATGCTCCATCTCGAGTCTGTAGGCGCCCGGCGCCAGGCTTTGGCCGAGGCTGAGCACGGCTCGCTCGAGCTCATCGTCGTATGCGATCTCGGTGATCTCCGCACCGTTCGACAACGTCGCCGACTTGATCTCGATCTCGGCCGTGTTCAGCACGATGCTGTCCGTGGCCGACTCCACTTCGATGTCGACACCGGCCGATCCGGCGAATGTGAACGTCTCCAGGTCGAGTTCGAGTCTGATGTCGTAGTGGGTGGGAAAGGTGTGGCGGGGCAGCCGGAATGGGTTGTCTGACAAAGGGCTTCCTAGGGTCGGCGGACTGCCCGGATGCTACAAGTGGCGCCCGGCTCACTGAAGTGGCTTTCGTACGGCGCGGACCTAACGTGTTGTGCGCATGAGCCAGCGTTCGACGATCCTCGTCAATGTCCACGGGCCTGACCACCCGGGGATCTCTGCCGGTCTCATGGACGTGCTCGAGGCCACCGGCGCCGAGGTGTATGACATCGAGCAAATCGTCGTCCGTGGTCAACTGACGCTCAATGTCCTGGTGGGCGTCTCCGGAGAGAAGGCCACCATTCGCGACCTACTGCTCTTCGGATGGGAGCAACGACTCCAGATCGAGTTCGAGGTGGTCGACCCGATGCCCACGCCGGTGAAGCCGATGATGGTGGTGACCGTCCTCGGGGAGCGGATAGGGCCGAGCGACTTCGGGGCCGTCGCCCGAGCCATCGCCGACGGCGGCGGCAACATCGAGCGCATCTTCAGACTGTCCCGCTACCCGGTGGTCTCCTACGAGCTGACGGTATCGGACGGTGACATCCACAAGATGAGGGAGCAGCTGATCGTCGCGGCCGCCGAGCGCCCCATCGACATCGCCATCCAGCCAGATGGCCTGGAGCGCCGATCCAAGAGGATGGTGCTGATGGACGTCGACTCGACGCTGATAGAGAACGAGGTCATCAACCTCCTCGCCGAGGAGGCAGGCGTCGGGGAGAGAGTCGCCGAGATCACTGCGGCGGCGCTGCGTGGTGAGATCGACTTCGGGGGATCGCTACGACAGCGGGTGTCGCTTCTCGAAGGCCTCGGCGAGGACGCGATGCAACGAGTCGCCGAGAGGATTTCGGTCACGCCAGGCGCCAGGACCTTCATACGCACTCTCAAGAGGATGGGCATGAAGACGGCCATCGTCTCCGCCGGTTTCACTCGTTTTGCGGATGGGCTCGCGGAGCGGCTCGGCATTGACTACTCCCTGTCCAACACCCTCGAGACCGAGAATGGTGTGCTCACTGGTCGTCTCGCCGGTGATCTCGTCGACGGCCCTCGCAAGGCGGAGTTCCTCAGGGAGATCGCCGCGGCCGAGGCAATCCTGGAGTCGCAGGTCGTGGCGGTTGGAGACGGTGCCAACGACCTCGACATGTTGGCTGCCGCCGGCCTGGGCATCGCATTCAATGCCAAGCCCGTGGTCAAAGAACGCGCCGATACCTCGGTATCGGTGCCATATCTGGATGCCATCCTCTTCTTGATGGGCGTGCGGAGGGATCACGTCGAAGCCGCCGACGCGGCCGACCCGGACTTCCAGCAGGGCGAGCTCATCGAGCTTCCGGGGACACCACCGGTCTGAGCGGCTTGTCGCCGGGCGACGGGTATGACTCTTCCTGTCTTCGCAGCTACCTATTGGCGGCTGCATAGGTCAACGCGTCAGCGACCTTCAACTCCACTTCGGTCAGGGTCAGCTCGTGCTCGAACCCCATGGCGCGGTTGATGCTCAGCATGGCGTCGTTGGTGAAGGCGTTGCCCGTCTCTTCCCACAGACCGCCCGGCCAGGTCTCCAGGGCAGTGAGGTTGACTGCGC
>JASFVB010000228.1:0-4170 GCA_050050035.1 Acidimicrobiia bacterium
CTGACTAGGTCCTTCAGAAGAGAAGGACGATTCCGATGGCTATGGCCGCAATCCCGATCAGGACGACCAGGCCCTCGAGCATCACGATCCATGTACGCGCTTCGGCCTCCCAGTCTCTCAGAGACTCGAGCCCCATCGACACGGAAGTGAGTAGACCACCTCCGATCATCAGGAAGGGAGCCCAGAGGGTGGAGAGGTCGGCCACGTTCCACGTCCATGAGAACAGTGTCAGCGTCCCGCCGTCCGGCCCGAACTCGAGCCATGCGCCTATCGCGGCGGCGACGATGCCGATCGCGCCCAGAATGCCCGTGATCACGTGCCAACCCGTCTCGCTGAGGCGGGCTGTGGTCTGCGGCTGTGCTGTGTACGTCACGCCAAAGACCTCCTTTCAGTGACGAGTGTCGATCGAGACCGTTTCACCGCACCAGAGGAGTCGGTCACATTTCGATTGGATGCAAAGACCCTTCTTCGGCGGTCCGTCATCTGAGCGGCACCAGCTCCCTGGTGTGGCTGGTCGCGAAAAGGTCAGACAGGCGTCTGCATGGGTCCCCGCGAGACGCCCGCCTGACGGTTTCCGGGTCCTTGGCTACTTGCCATCTCTTGGAGGGCGGTCGTGGTTCCTTCGCGCCATGTCCGGAGTAGTCGGACGTCGGACTGTCGCCTCCCGGCGACCGAAGAACACGTCGTCCCAGCGAAACATGCCGCTGCTCTCGGCCTGAACCACACCGGCGATCAAGGAGATGCCAACAAGCCTGCTCGTCATCTCGGTTCCCTTCGATGGTCCCAACGGATAGACGCCCTTGGGTGTCGTATGGGTAATCGTTGGTGGGCGAGCTCGGGATACGGGTGAACACGAATCGTTTGAGAACCCGCCGTCAACGGTCGATTCCGTTGCTCAGATGGTCGACCGTTTCGAAGAGCTCCTCCTGGCAGCCAAAGAAGGTGAGCCGTGGGCGTGGGAACACATCTATCGAACCTATGCACCACCGGTCACCGGGTACCTGGCCGTGCGCGGCGCCAACGAGCCGGAGGATCTGACGTCGGAGACGCTGTTCCACGTTGCCCGCTCCATCGATCGCTTCGAGGGCAGCGAGGAATCGTTCCGATCCTGGGTTTTCGTCATCGCACACCGTCGGCTCATCGACGACCGCCGGTCTGCAGGCCGCCGTGTAGAGCAAACCGAGCTCGACCACGATCTGGTCGAAACAGGTGGTGACGTTGAGACGGAGGCACTCAACAGCCTGGCGTTGAACGACATGCACGACCTGCTCGAGCCCCTCACCGACGACCAGAGAGCCGTGATCGCGCTCAGATTGATCGCCGACCTGTCCCTGGCGGAGACCGCGGAGATCGTGGGCAAGCGCGTCGGCTCGGTGAAAGCCCTCCAGCGCCGCGCCCTCGCCACCCTGAAACGACATCTCGAGGCCGAGGGGGTATCCCGATGAGCCGTCGCGGCGATTACCAACGTGAAATGCCGGGAATGCCGATCTCCGACTCAGACGTCGAGGCTCTTCTCACCAGAGGAGAGCCCTCCGACACCGAGCTTCTGGGATTGTCCGCCGCCCTGGCCCGAATCGATCTACAGCGTCTCGATATCCGAGTGGATGGCCGCGTGGGTGTGTTCTCTTTGCGCGCCGCCACCATCGCTCGGCAATCCGGGGCCCGATCGACACATTCGGTGCCTCTGTGGCGACGGATGGGACCGAAGCTCGTCACGAGCGTCCTATCCCTGTTCGTCGTGATCGGCATATCCGGCGTCGCGGTCGCCTCCGACGCCGCCTCACCGGGCGATCTCCTGTATGGGATAGACCGAGCGCTGGAGCGTGTCGGCATCAACGACGGCGGAGTCGCCGAGCGACTCGAAGAGGCTTCTTCGCTGGCCTACCAGGGTCTGGCCGTCGCGGCCCTAGACCACGCAGCCGATGCCATCTCATCGGAGTCGCCCGAGGCGGCCGACGCCCTGCTTCACGCCGCCGAGAACGTGGCGAAAGGTGGAGGCGTCACCGCCGACGTGGCGGCGATGCTCCAGTGGATGGCGACCACGGATGCGACCGGAAGCGACTTCGGTCAGGGAGTGGCCGAGAGAGCACAGCAGCTCGGCGACAGTGAAGAAGCGCAGAACCCGGTCGACGATCCACCGGGGAATGGTGGAGGCCAGGGCAACCGGCCAGACGACGCCGGAAACCCCGACCCGCCGGGCAATCCCGACCCGCCGGGCAATCCCGACCCGCCAGGCAACCCCGACCCTCCGGGGAACAGTGGCAACGCCGGCGGTGGTGGAAACAACACGGGCAACCAGGGTGGCAACGGCAACGGGCCACCTGGTGGCGTCCCACCCGGACAGACCGGTCGTTGATGAGCATGGATCGCCGGCCGCCCGTATCCCCGGACCGATTCTCGACGATTACTGAACCAGAGTCGCTGAATGAGTCAGTGGCGTGACCAGGGAGTGAGAGGGTGTCGACCTTCAGTGCACGAGCTCGATTGACCGGTCAAGCACGTATCCACCTCGGCGTCCTGGTCGACGTGAGCGACGAGAGCATCACCTTCACATCCGCGGGGCGCGAGGTGGCGAGGTGGAGTCTCGATGAGGTCGCCATAGACCATCGGCCCGATGGCTTTCACATCTCCGCTGCCGGCGAGGAAGTCGTGCTTGGCGTCACCGAAGCCAGCCGCTTCGCCTCCGAGTTGGGCGTGACAGCCGGCAAACCCTGGCGCTGGAGGCGAGCCGACGACTCCGCCGGACTACGCCAGCGCTTGTCACAGATGGCAACGACACTCGCACTCCTCCCCTAGCCACGACACATGACGTCCCAGCGCCACTCCCCCCTCTGGCTCCTAGATCTTCCAGCCGGCCCTCCCCGACCACACTCGTGTCCGATGGCCGCGATCGGACGACCGGCACAGCACGTGACGTCTCCGGTTTGACGAGGAGGAGAAGTGTCAGCATTCACCGCGCGTCTCCGGTTACCCGGCCAGTCGAGGATCCCACTGGGTGTTGAAGTCGACATATCAGACGAGGTCATCACACTCAGCACCGGTGAGCGCACGGTGGCTCAGTGGAAGCTCGCTGAAATCGACGTCGACTATCTCTCCGACGGGTTTCACATCGGGGTGAACGACGAGCAGGTCGTGCTGAGTGTGACCGAGCCGGGCCGATTCGCCGACGAGCTCGGGGTGAGCACGGCTCCGCCTCAACCGATCAGACGCGCTGCGTCCCCCCGGTCACACGCCGGTGGCATGGTCGAAGAGCTGAGGCGACGCACTACCCAGGTCGCCACGATCCTGGCCAACGACTCCATCTCACCACAGAGAGCCTTCGCCGAATGGCTGGCCCTCATCAAGGACCTCAACTCCCGACATTCTCGTGGCGCCATGCCCACACCGCTGTACCACGAGCTGAACACCCAACTCCTCGACCTGATACCCGGAGACGACATCACAGAGGTGTCCTGAATCCGACATCGGGACTGCGGCCATCGGCCGGTCGACTGAGCGGATCGATGACCGCGCTTCGGATTTCGCCGCGTCTGGCCGATGACTAAGGGGTACGGCCAGGAGCAGGCCATGACGCCCAACAACGATCAATTGGCAGTCCTTCGTCGGTTGCGAACCGACGGACAGATCAGCGAAGAGGAGTTCGACGACCTCGCCAGACGGTACGTGGACGACGAGCCGGCCGATCCGGACGTCGACGACGAGCCAGACGAGACGAACCACGACGAGCTCGAGCACGTCTCCTCCGACGATCCCGGCCAGGAAGATATCTCGACCGACGAAGCCGCCAGCAACGAGGAACCTGCGCTCCCGGCCCCCTCTCTCCGCAGAAACATCTCCTTCAATTACCTGGGCGGCTTGCTGTTTGCGTCGTTCGCATTGCTGATCGTGGGTGTATTGGGTGTTCTCTCGTGGTGGGTGACGATTCCGGCGATTCTCGTCCTCGTCAGCACACTCATCGAAGGCTGGCGTCTGGTCACCCTCGGTGGCGCCGGGCTGGTGACGGCGATACTGATGATCAGCCTCGTTGCCTCGGCGGGAGGCAGCCCGCCCGCAGAGCCGGCCGTCGTCCCGCCTCCGACTGCCGTGGAAGACCCATACCCACCGATCCCGGGATCACTGGGCATCTACATGGATCAGGTTGCCGACCTGTGGAACACGGTTGATGCCCAA
>JASFVB010000229.1:0-4169 GCA_050050035.1 Acidimicrobiia bacterium
AGTGACGACAACGAGCTCGACGAGTTCCGCAAGCAGCATCCGAAGGTGAAGCCGACCCGTTTCAAAGGGCTCGGCGAGATGAACGCGCGTGAGTTGTGGGACACGACCATGAACCCGGACACCAGGACGCTGCTGCGGGTGGAGATGGAGGACGCAGCCCGCGCGGAGCAGGTGTTCGAGACCCTGATGGGCGACGACGTGGCCTCCCGCAAGTCGTTCATCCAGGAGAACGCCGACGACGTCAGATTCCTGGACATCTAGCTCATGACTGAAGAACAACGCGCCATGGGGCAAGCCCCCGAGATAGAGATCGTCAACGAGATGGAGGCGAGCTTCATCGACTACGCCATGTCGGTGATCGTCTCCAGAGCCCTCCCCGACGTCCGGGACGGGCTCAAGCCCGTGCAGCGCCGGATCATCTACTCGATGTTCGAGAACAACATCAGCCCGACGTCTGCGCACCGGAAATGCTCGAAGGTCGTCGGCGACGTGATGGGCAACTACCACCCTCACGGTGACACGGCCATCTACGACGCACTGGTGCGCATGGGACAGGACTTCTCGATGCGTCACCTGCTCATCGACCCACAGGGCAACTTCGGCACCGTCGACGACCCACCGGGCGCAGCCCGCTACACGGAGTGCCGTCTGACCACGCTGTCCACTCATCTCCTCGAGGGCATCAGTGAGGACACGGTCGACTTCGTAGACAACTACTCAGGCGAGCTCCAGGAACCGACCGTGCTTCCTTCGAGGTACCCCAACCTGTTGGTCAACGGGTCGCAGGGAATCGCGGTGGGCATGGCGACGAACATCCCGCCGCACAATCTCGGCGAGGTGATCGACGCGGCATTGCACACGATCGACAATCCCGACGCCGACTCCGAGGAGCTGCTCGGTTTCGTCAAGGGCCCCGACTTCCCCACCGGCGGCTTTCTCGTCGGGACGTCGGGGATCCGGGAGGCCTTGACCTCAGGACGTGGCTCGGTGAAGGTGCGGGCCGTCTGTGACGTTCAGGAGATCCGCAAAGGACGCACCGCCATAGTCGTCACCGAGCTTCCCTATCAGGTCTCCATCGAGCGGGTCATCGCCAAGATCAAGGATCTCGTCGACTCGAAACGGTTGACCAGCATCGCCGAGGTTCGCAACGAATCGTCTGATCGTGTGGGCACCCGTCTCGTGATCGAGCTGAAACAGGGTGCGGTGCCTCAGGTGGTCCTCAATCAGCTCTACAAGGGGACACCGCTCCAGGACAGCTTCGCATACAACACGGTGGCCCTCGTCGACGGTGTGCCCCGCACCCTCAACGTCGCTGAGATGATCGGGTACTACCTCGACCATCAGATGGAGGTCGTGGAGCGGAGGACACAATTCCGTCTCGACCGGGCCAAGGCCCGTGCCCACATACTCGAAGGGCTGATCATCGCCGTCGACAACATCGACGATGTGATCAAGATCATCCGCGGGTCGGCGGACACGGCGGAAGCCCGCGCCAACCTCATCGATTCGTACGACCTCACCGAGATCCAGGCGAACGCAATCCTCGACATGCCACTGCGTCGTCTCACGGCCCTCGAGGTGGACAAGCTGCGAACCGAGCTGGCCGAGCTGCAGGAGACGATTGCCGAGCTCGAAGCGATCATGGCCGATCCCAAGCGCCGCTGGTCGATCATCAAAGAGGAGCTGGGGTCGATCCGTGAGAAGTTCGCCGAGAATCGACGAAGCCGCATCGTCCCCGACGAGGGGGATCTGAGCCTCGAAGACCTGATTGCGGACGACGAGCTGATCATCACGGTCTCTGCGACTGGTTACGTCAAGTCGGTCCCGGCGTCGACGTATCGCACCCAAGGCAGGGGTGGCAGGGGTGTGAAGGCGGCGGAGGTGAAGGACGACGACGTCGTCAAGCACCTGGTTCACACGACGGCGCACGCCTATCTGCTGTTCTTCACCAACAAGGGCCTCGTTCACCGGATCAAGGCCCACGCAATCCCGAGACAGTCACGCACGGCCAAGGGGGTGCTGGCCCAGTCGGTCATCCCGGTCGGGCCCGAGGAGAGGGTGCAGGCCGTCATCGACACCCGTGACTACGAGACGGGAAGGTATCTCGTCATGGTCACCGCCAAGGGCCAGGCCAAGAAGACGGAGTTCAAGGAGTACGACTCGAGGAACCAGACTCTGGTCGCCATGAACCTGGCCGACGACGACGAGCTCGTCAGTGTCAGGACGTCGAATGGTTCGAATGACATCCTGATCTTCACCAGGGACGGGATGGGCATCCGCTTTGCCGAGTCCGACCTGCGCAGCATGGGCCGGGCCACTCAGGGAGTGCGTGGCATCAAGCTTCGCGAGGGTGATCGTGTCGTGGCGGCTGTGTCCAACAGCGAGGGTGAAGAGGTTTTGCTGCTGACCAGTGGTGGGTACGGCAAACGAACCAAGATGGAGGAGTTCAGGAAACAATCCCGTGGCGGGATCGGCGTCAAGGCGTTCAAGATCACACGCGTGCGCGGCAATCTCGTGACCGCCTGCGCGGTGCGCAAGGAGGACGAGGTTTTTCTGATTGCCTCGACCGGAGTCGGAACCCGTCAGGGTGTGGGCAACATCAGTCGTCAGAAGCGGGATTCGACCGGGGTCAAGGTCATCGACGTCGGGGACGGCAACGAGTTGTCCGCGGTGGCGAAGATCTCCGAAGAGATGGAATGATGGGAGACAATCGGCGAATGCCGGGCTCAGCCCGTATCGAGGCCGAATTGGCTCAGGTCGCGGAACCCGAGACCCCCGGGCTGACGTTGGACTAACTGGTTCTCCCCTTAGACTCCCACCCGAACAACCAGGAGCCAACCATGGCCACTGTCCGTCGAGTTAGACGAATAATCCGCAAGATCGACCCTTGGACCACTCTGAAGGTCTCTGCTGTTGTCTGGGCGGTGCTCGCCATCGCCTTCGTGCTGGGTGCGGTGATCTTCTGGTCGATAATCGACCGCGCCGGCATCCCTGATCGGCTCGTTGACTTCATGGTCGAGATAACTCTGATCGAGGAGGGCTCCGACCCGTTTGCCAACACCGAGCAGTTTCTCCGTTTCATGATCTTCAGCTCCGTGGTCGGCTGGGTCGTCATGACCGGCTTCTCCGTGGCCGTGGCCGTCATCTACAACCTGGTGTCAGATGTCGTCGGTGGTCTCGAGGTCATAGTGCTCGAGGAGACACTGAACCCGGTCACCCAGCCGCAAAAGGTCCTTCATCCGCCGACGGACTATCAGTCGCCCAACGGGGGAGTCGCTCCACCGGAAGATCACGCCGACGTTCCCACCGAAGAGGTCAATCAGCTCTCGTAGAGCCGAGCCTCAGCCACTCTCCGCCATGACCAGGCCCATCTCAGTGGCCGCCTCCAGGTAGTCAAGAGCCGTGTCCCACACGGGACCGTGGCCGTGCACGGCGACCGACACGCCCGCAGCCAGGGTTACTCCGGACAGAAACGACCCGTCGTCGACGACGGACACACGTCTCGCCGCTCCCTCCACGAGGCAGGCCGCGAACTCGTTTGGTGACCGACCGATTGCGATGGGCCGACCGTGAACGTGGGTGTCACGCACACTGACCCGCCCCACCGGGTCGGGAAAGCGGGTTGATCGCTCGGTCCGCCTCCCGTCGAACTCGGGGTGGGCCATGGCGACCAACCGTGGATCTGTCTCCCGGGACGCCAATGCGAACGTCAGTCCCAGGGGGGATGCGCACCAGACGACCACGCCGTCTTCGGGCGTGCAACCGTCCCAAACGAGCGGCAGCCCATGTCTGGCGGCCATGCGGGGGGCCTTCTCACCGGAGCCGACCAGGAGGTCGCATCCTTTCGCGGTCTCGACGACCTCGAAGGTCTTGGAGGTCGCCGGCCCGATGACCACGACTTCGTCGATCTTCTCGTGGGCGGCCAGGGAGTGGGCAGCTCTGACCGATGTGTCCCCGGTGACCAGGAGACCGACTCTCACGAAGGGTTGACCGGCTTCCAGTCCTCGGCTGGATCTGGTTGCGACGAGCTGCGCAGAAGTGCTGCGACCACCGCAGCGACGGCAACGAGAAGCAGGGGTGAGAGCTTCCTCACCAGCCCAACCTACCGGATGATCATCGTTTCGCCATCCGACATCGCGGCCAGGCAAATTGCTCAACAGCCATTGACT
>JASFVB010000230.1:0-4158 GCA_050050035.1 Acidimicrobiia bacterium
ACGAGGGCATGGATCTCGCCAGCGCGGCAGTCAAAGCTCACATCGGTCAGAGCTCTGACCGCCCCGAACTGACGGGACACGCCTTCGAGTTCGAGAACGAGCTCGCTGGTCACATCGACTCTCCTCTCGATTCCTCTATCTCATCCTCCGAACATGAGCGCCAGGATGTCGTTCGGAACGAGAGAGGTTCCCGACACGACCGGGTTGGCCCGGTTCGGATCGCAATCCGCCTCGGTCACCTGACGCATCACGTGTGGCACCACGACCTCGCCGGGCACCGGAGCTCCCTGCAATGCGAGCATCGCAGTGGTGACGCCGACCCGGGACTGGAAGTTGCCACCGGCCGAGAAGAAGATGTTGTAGGTCGGCTCATCGCGCTCGACCCAATCGCAGAACAAGCTCTGCTCATCGGTCCTCAAGGCCAGGGTGAGGTTTTCGATTGGCACTCCTGCGGTCTCATATGCCGCGAATCCGGCCAACATCCCGTCGGCGTACTCGTAGGCATATCCCCGAATCTCCTGACTCTGTGCCAGCAGGCCGCTGAACACATCCGGGATTATCGGGTTGAACCAGTTGGTGTCGCCCGTCGTGCTGTTCTCGTCAGCCGGCGGGTTGATGAGGTTCACCCCATCCGCCAGTGACGCGATGGTGCACTGCTGCCAACCGAGGGAGAGGGCGTTGTTGGGCGTTCCACCCAGCAGGGCCACATCTCCGGTGCCAACACCCGTGTTCAGGACTTCGGCGAAGCTGTTGCCCAGTTCGCAGAGGTCCTCACCGACCACGGCCGTGTAGTCCGTGCCGGGGGTCAAGGCGCCATCAGAACCCGGAAGCCCGACATAGCCGGCCGAGAACGGGATGTAGGGGATGCCGGCCGCCTCGGCAGCGAGGACTTCTTCGGCCAACAGAGCGCCGATGTCCGGGTAGCCGACGATGAAGTCGACTCCGGCCTGCACGAGGAAGTTGAACTGACCTTCGTGCACCGTCGGGTCCTGATCGAAGTTGGCTGCTGTCGAGATGATCTTGCCGATCTCCGGATATGTGAGCGCCTGGAGGACTGCCTCCATGTGGCTCACGGCACGCCAGACATTGACGTCGTTGCCGCCACCGTCGGCATATCCCATCACCAGCTCACCGCCAGAGCCTGTGTCGCACTCTTGGTTCGCCCAGCACTCCATCGCCTTGTCGATGGTCGCTTGATCGAGGTCCTGGTTGGCCCTGGCGACCGAAGCGAGGATTATGTTCCAACTGGCGTCATCCGACGGTTCCACCGGGCCGAGGGCCTTGTCGACCAGGCTCAGGTCCGCTGCCGACGGGTCCTCGCCGTACATGGCAAGGGGATTCTCGTCGCCACCGCCGCCCTCGGTCGTCGTCGTGTCCGCCGGAGGCTCGGTGGTCTCCGGCGCCTGTGTGGTCGCCGGCTCCTCACCGGCAGTCGTGGTCGTCTCCGCGGTGTCTCCCGGGGAGCACGCGGCCACGATCAACGCCAGGACGGCGAATAGGCCAATGATCTTCGTTTTCTTCATTTCCTCCTCCAGTGGGCCGTCTCCGGCCCTTGCTTTCCTTTCATGCGCTGAGGGCTCGGGTCTCCTTTCTCAACCCTTCATGACGCTTGTGCCTCTGTCGTTTGATCATTCGGGGATCGCGACCGTCGCCGCTCGCGGAGCAGCTGCTCCACGCCTTTGATGATCCGATCTCCCGAAACCAGCATTCCCCCGATGATCACGATGCCGAAGACGACGAACTGAAGCGCCGTGCCAAGACCCATGGTCCTCATCACCTGATTGAGCCCGGTGAGGAAGACGGCAGCCACGAAGGTCGAGCCGGCGCTGGCCAGGCCGCCGGTCAGTGAGGCTCCACCGATGACGACCGCCGCGATCGGGCCGAGCAAGTATTGGTTGTTGACTGCAACTCCGGGTGTGCGGAGAAGACCTGCCAATGCGAGCCCCGCAGCGGCGTAGAAGAGGGCTGCCACGACGTACACGAGGATCTGGTTGAGGTTGACCCGGACGCCCACGACGTGAGACGCCACCGGGTTGGCACCGACCACCTGAAACCGCCGGCCAACCGTCGTGTAGCGAAAGGCGAGCATGAGGAGAATGGTCAAGCCGAGCCCGATCCAGAACACGTTGTTCATGCCGAGAGTGCGCGTGTTGGTCCATTCGATCCAACTCGGCGGCGCCTGGGATTGGACAGGGAAGGTACGGCCATACCGGTTGATGACCCCGATGACGACCTGACCGACGGCCAGGGTGACGATCAGAGCGTTGAGCTTGAAGCCACCGATCAGGATTCCGTTGACGAGGCCGATGAGGGCAGCCACTCCCAGAGCGACCAGGACGGCGACGCCTATACGTGCATCGTCTTGTGAGCCGACCCCTGTCATGATCACCATCGCCAGGGTGAGGGTCGCCGGCGTGCTCAAGTCGATCCCCGCAGTCATCACGACCAGCATCTGACCCAACGCGGCGATGGCGAGGACGGCGCCGAAGGGTGCGACCTGGCTTATGGCGACGCCGCTCAGCGCATTCGGGACCCAGATCGCGGCGACGGCGATGAGCACGCCGAAGGCTATGTACACCGGCATGTATCGGGAGGCGACGACGAAGCGGGTGAGGGCGGACGAGGGGGTGCGTGCAGCCGTCACTTGCGTTCTCCCGCACCGGTGAGCAGGCCCGAGGCCCTGCCGACCTTCTCGTGAGCCGTCATGGCCAGGTTTCGGGCACGTTCGACGTCGGCAACCAGCGAGCCTTCGCGGACCAGGGCGCTGCCGCCGACGAGGACCCAGTCGATGTTCGACGTGTCCATCCCCCACACCACGGCCCCGATCGGATCGTTCAGCGGAGCGATGTTGGGGCGATCGGCCCTCAACACGACGATGTCGGCCTGCTTCCCGGGGGTGAGGGTGCCGGTGACAGCGTCGAGACCGGCCGTCTTCGCACCGTCGACGGTGGCATATCTGATCACATCCCTGGTGGTGAGGAGGTTGGGCAGACCCCCCTTGCCCGCCAGCTTGAGATCGAAGAGCGTTGCATGCTGAATGGAGTTGGCCGCACGCATCTGAGCGAACATGTCGCCGGGCATCTCACCCTCTCCTCCTACACCGAGACCGGGGCGGAGCCCACGGTCGATCAACGCCTGGAGTGGAGGCGAGCCGATTCCTGCGGTCATCTCGACAGCCGGCGTCAGCGACACGGAAGCCCCAGAGGAGGCGACTGCGTCCAGGTCGGCGTCGTCGGCTGCCGTGCAATGGACGAGAGTCACGTCGTCGGCGAGTAGACCGCGACTGCCCAGTTCGGCGATCACACCACCATCGGAGGGGTCTACGGCAGCGTGCGCATGGATGCGATGACCCGACTCACGGGCCGAGACCCATCTCTCCGAGACCGCTGCCAGAGTTGGCCGCGTCGGTGTCTCCGAACGGTATGCGGTGACCGACCGGGGACCGAGTGTGGGCGTTTGCGAAGACTCGGACAGCAAGAGGACCGTTCGGAGCCCGGAATCGGCATGCGCCTGGGCCACCGCCCTGGTGAACACGTCGTCGGAGGCGATGTCCGGCCAGTCGACGACCGTCGTGATCCCGGCCTCGACGGCACCGAGGAGGCCGATCAGCGTCGCGGCGTAGGCGTCGTCGGTCCCGAAGAACCTGCCGTAGTCCTCCTTGATGGCACCGACATTGCGAAAGAGGGAGTTCCATGCGTGACGATGCGTGTCGACAAACCCTGGCATCACAATGGTGTCTGCGGCGTCGATGATCTCGGCGCCACGGGCGCGCAGACCCTGGCCCACCTCGACTATCACATCGTCCTCGACCAGGACGTCGGCCTCGGCGTGGTTGCCGACCGATCGATCCATCGAGAGGACGCATCCGCCCTTGATGAGTGTCTTGTTGCTCATCTCCTGCCTTCGCTCAGCTGTCCACGGATGCGGCGATCGTCTTGTACACCCGGTCGGCCGACGGGATGGCGAGATCCTCCATCGAGGCGGCAGACGGGAGCGGGATATGAGGGGTGGTGATGCGGATGGAAGGCCCATCGAGATCCCAGAAGGCCTCCTCGTCCACGATGGAGACGACCTCGGCACCCCAGCCACAGAGACGTGGGTTCTCCTCGACGGTGAAGAACCGCCCCGTCTTGGCAACGGAGTCGAGAATCGTCCTGG
>JASFVB010000231.1:0-4129 GCA_050050035.1 Acidimicrobiia bacterium
GGGCTTCTCGCCCGACCTGCAGTGGTCGCTGGACCTCGGGAGCGATCTCGGCGACGTCGACGTCTCCTCGGGCACCGTGCAGACGCTCGTCACCGGAAGACTCGAGATGGCGAACGGTGACCCGGAGTCTCTTCTCGTTGTGCTCAACGACGTCGTCGCCGGTGTGGCATACGTCACCAGGGACTCCGCAACAGGTGGCTCGTTCACCGGCATCGTGGCCGAGGAGCTGGTGCACGACGGCCCCAACGACGTCGAGGTGCTCGTCCCGGACGGGGACGGCCGATGGCTGGCAGGGGAGAGCTCGGTGTTGACCGTCGAGCTGGTTGCCGGTGACGGGCACGTTCTCGACATCGGCGTCGAGGGGAGTCGCAGGGTGCAGGTGGACGACGTGACGCCCACCGACAGCGGTTGGGAGTTGAAGGGCTGGGCGGCCGACGTCACCAACAAGATCCTCCCCGACACCATCTACGTCTTCGCAGGCACCGACATGTTGTACTCAGGGCCACCCAACTCTGAGAACCGGAACGTGGTGCGGTGGTTCGACAGCGAGGACCTGCTCGGGTCGGGATTCACGATCGACGTCGTCGGCGACGAGGTCCCCGACGGTGTGGACCGGTTGCTGGTTGTTGCCGAGTTCGGAAACGACGCCGTCTCCGACGGTGCGACGCTCACAGCAGCGAGCGAGGATTAGCCGGGCCCTCAGCTCTCGACGGGGACCAGGCTGTAGAGGACGCGGTCTCCGCCACCCAGCTCTTCGGTGGCCACGATGCCGAACCTGGGGGACATGATCGCCTCGAACTCGGCACGGGTACGGCCGGGGTGGAGCTCCTCGGCGGTCTTGTTGGCGGTGAGGGTGTCCACCATGGGGTCGGAGGGGGCGACGAACTCCACGACCACCGGACACCGGAAAGAGGCGAGCCAATCCACGACCGTGGTCGGTGGGATGCTCGCCGTGTAGATGAGATGGTGGATGAGCCCGTAGGCGATGACGAGGTCGGGCTCGGCCCTGGTGGTCAGCGCTGGGCGCTCTGTCCCCGCCCATCCTTGGGCGGGTGAGGGGTTGGTGAGGTCGGTCAACACGATCGAGGCCTTGGTGCCACCCCGGTACAGGGCGTCGAGAACCTGCTCGTCACCGTCGACGGCGATGCCGACGGCACCGCTGTTGATGGCGATCTCGGTGAAGAAGCCATCGTTGGCACCCAGATCGAGGACACGTTTCGAGCCATGTCTCTCCAGGACATTGGAGAGAAACCGTCCCTTGGTCTCCCGA
Source organism: Acidimicrobiia bacterium (assembly GCA_050050035.1). Classification (GTDB taxonomy): domain Bacteria; phylum Actinomycetota; class Acidimicrobiia; order Spongiisociales; family ZC4RG35; genus JANQRA01. The sequence goes on from JASFVB010000231.1 coordinate 1,271, forward strand.
TCACGCCCGACATGGGTGCACTCGTCGTAATGCACCCAGCCCCTGTCGCTCCCATCCCAGTGGAGACCGGAGACGAGCTTTCTCAGCTTGCGGACGTTGGCCAGGATGAGGTCGGCGCTGAACCCGGCGCTCTTCAAGTCGCTTCTGACCGCGGCACCCTCGAGTCGTTCCTCCATCCGCGCCTGAAGAGACACGTGCATGAGCACCGCCGGTTTCATGCGTTTCCCGAAGGACAGGATCTCACGCATCTCCGCAGCGGTCGGCCCCTCCATGTCACCCCGCAGCCATGGCTGGAACGCCAAGCCGGCCCAGGCCCTCATCATCAGCGGAAACAGGAATTGCCTGGTGAACTGGCGGTATCCGATCCAGGGCTCCCCGGATGAGTACTTCTCGAACGACCCGATGTCGATGAACACCGGGCTTCCATCGATGAACTGGATGTTGTACGGAGTGGCGTCCTTGATCGTCAGGCCCTGTTGCAGGGCGTCGCTCAAGAGGTCGAGTTGGAGCAACGCGGCGTCCTTCAACATGGAGAAGGTCCACTCGTAGGGATAGGAGATGAAAGGGATGCGGGGGTGCTCGAGGGCTCCGGCCGCTCCCTCGTGGTCGACCAGCTTCGACTCGATCAGTCGGCCGTCGGCCACCGCCTTCTCCAGGAACGACGATGCTGCGAGTGCCTCCCAACCCTGCCGGCCCCGCTGGTCGAGAAGCCGCAGGACGCGACCGTCCTCGTAGACGATGTGGGACGCGGGATCGCGGAACGACCCCGGATCACCTACTGCCACGATGTGTTCAGGACTCGGTCGGGACGGGCTCGTCGCTCTCCGTCTCGGAATCTGCGGCAGTCTCCTTGCCCATCATGCGTGCTTTCCACGCCCTGAACGCGACGGCGATGCCGGCGGCTCCGCCGAGGATCGCCTGCAGGATCAGGCTTCCGGACCCGGCGTCGAGGTATCCAAAGATCATCTTCTTCCTTCCCAGGAGTGCTGCGGCCTGGGTCGCAGCGTCAGTCATTCTCGTACAAGTCGCGGCTCTTGCCAACAGTCAGGCGTGATAGAGCGTCTTGCCCTCCCGATCCTCTACGTCAACACGACCGATGACCTTGAGGTGTTCGAGATGGGAGACCGTCTCCAGAAAGGCGAGCCTCGCCTGGATGGGGTTGAGGTTGGGACGGAACGATTTCAGCATCACCGTCCAGGCCGACACGTACGTTTCTGCGGCCAGGTCGGCCATGTCGCGTAGCCGACGATCGTGATGGAGGATGATCTGTCGGGCACGCTCCTCGCCGTGCTCGATGATGGTGCCGTGCGCCGGGTAGGTGAGCCCGATGTGCATTTTGACGAGACGATCCAAAGAGCCGAGGTAGTCCCCCAACGGGTCACCGATGTCGAGGTCGTACATGATCACCGGGGAGATGCGGGGGAGGACGTGGTCTCCGGAGAAGAAGATGCCGGTTCGCGTGTCGAGGAGGCAGATGTGGGCCGGTTCGTGGCCGGGTGTGTGCACCACGTGCAGCGAGCGACCGCCTCCGAGGTCGATGTCGTCGCCGTCGGCAACGAGATGATCGGGTGGGTCGATGATCGGCATGTAGTCGGCGCGTTCGATGTTGAGTGCCGCGGCGACCAGCTTCTCTGGCACTCCGTGGGTGTGGGCTATCCCCCGGAGACGCTCGACGTAGCCGGGAGTGTCGTTGTAGCGGTCGACGAGCTTGGCGGCGCGCTCGTGCATGACGAACCGACATCCCAGCTCACGAACCAGACGGGAGGCCATGCCCACGTGGTCGGGGTGGAGGTGGGAGACGACGAGAGTGTGGACTGCGCCCTCGTCGAGACCCAACTCGGCAAAGCCTTCTCTGAGGGCAATCCGCCCGGGCTCCCAATCGGTCCCGCAGTCGATCAGGACGATGCCGCTGGAGTCTTCGATGGCGTAGGCGTTCACCCACGGTGGGGATTCGAACGGAAGCGGCGCCGGGATGACGTGTATGCCGTCACCAAGTGATTGTGGCGCCGGGACGCTCATGCCGTCGCCGTCCCGGTGGGCTCCCGGCTTGCCCACCATCGATAGAAGGCCGACAGAGCGACGATCACGACGAGGACGACGACGCTCCACATGGCCACCGACCCGTACCCACCCTGCTCGTCCGGGTCGAGGAAGGGATAGGGGTACCAGTCGACGATTGGGCCACGCACCAACGAGTAGACGAGATACACCGCGGGGAAGATCAGCCACCATCCGATGGCACTCCACCCGAGCCCGGCTTTTGGTGCGTTGAACAGCCAGTCCAATGCCAGGGCGAGAGGGCCGATGACGTGGATCGACCAGTCGATCCACGGCTCCGGGACGGCCACGTCGGCAAGGGTGGGATAGAGGATCAGGGCGTAGACGAGGCCGGTGACGCTCATGTATACGGTCACCGCCCCGCGAAAGACGGCGAAACCCGCCGACTCGTCGCGACGGGGCCGAAGGGCGAGCAGTGTCAGCATCACCACCGCCGCGGTGTTGGAGAGCACCGTGAAGAAGCTGAAGAAGCGGACGACGGTGAGGTCAGATCGGCTGAGCCCGATGGCCAGTTGCGCCACGAGTGCGGTGACGAGCAGGGAGGCGAGTGCCAGACGCAGTGCTCGCAGTGTCGTTGGGCTCATGGAGGCGGGATGGTAAGCGAGAGAGTCGCCACGGAGGTCCGGTGCTTCTCCGACCCCGTTCTGTGGAGGCTGGACGCGCGTCACGCGCGCTCAGCCTCCACAGAACGGTGTGTGTTACTCGTGCTCGACCGGGTCCTTGATGCCAAACGTGATGTCGAGGGTCACCGTGAACAAGGTGGGCGCACCCGACTCGTCTACCTCCCCACCGACCTTGACG
>JASFVB010000232.1:0-4125 GCA_050050035.1 Acidimicrobiia bacterium
GTGCGGTGGTCATATCCGGTGTCGGGTCGGTCATCTCCTTCGAGGGTGGGTTCTCTCGCTACGCGTTGGAGACGCGTAGAGCCGGAGCAGACATGATCGTGGTCAACACCAACGAGGCCTCGTACGGGCCCGATGCACCTACGTCGGATCAGTTCATCGGGATGACCCGGATGCGGGCCGTCGAGTTGGGTGTGCCGGTCATCCATGCTGCCGTGACGGGCAAGTCGGTCGTCATCGATGCGAGTGGCGCTCTCGGCCCGACCACTGAGCTGGGGGCGATGGAGGTGTTGCAGGACGACTACGGGGGAACCAGGGGCACTCCCTACACGACCACCGGCGATCTGGTGATGTATCTCGCCGCACTCATTGGCATTCTCGGGTGGTCTCGTGCCACGGCGCTGGTAGGTTCGGGCCCGATGCAATCGGGTTCGGGTTCGATGACAGCGAGCTCGGCCAGTCAAGCCAACCAGGAGGACTGACCACATGTCGCAGGCTTTGGAGAACCTGCTCAGCGAGGAGCGGACGTTTCCGCCCACCGACGAGTTCACCGCGCAGGCCAACGCCAAGCCCGGTATCCACGAAGAGGCCGCCGCCGACTACAAAGCCTTCTGGCACAAGCAGGCTCTGGAGCGGATCACGTGGTTCAAGGAGCCCACCAAGACGCTCGACGACTCCAACGCTCCTTTCTACAAGTGGTTTGAGGACGGTGAGCTGAATCTCTCCTACAACTGCCTCGACCGACATCTCGAGGCCCACGGCGATCAGGTCGCGTATCACTGGGTGGGTGAGCCGGGCGACAACCGCACGCTGACATACGCCGAGCTGGCCGAGGAGGTCAACAGGTTCGCCAACGGTCTCAAGAGCCTCGGTCTGAAAAAGGGAGACCGGGTGGCCGTGTACATGGGGATGATCCCGGAGCTCCCCATCGCCATGCTCGCCTGTGCCCGACTCGGTCTGGTCCACTCGGTGGTATTCGGGGGTTTCTCCGCCGATGCCTTGTCGAGCCGGATCATCGATGCCGACGCCCGGGTCGTTATCACCCAGGACGGCGCCTGGCGTGGCGGCAACGTGGTCGAGTTGAAGTCGCATACCGACGAAGCGCTGGAATCAACGCCCGGCATCGAGCACGCCATCGTTGTGAAGCGAACCGACCACGGTGTCGAGATGACCGAGGGCCGGGACATCTGGTGGCACGACCTGGTCGAGGGCCAGTCCGGGAGTTGTGAGCCCGAGGTTCTCAACGCAGAGGATCCGCTCTACATCCTCTACACCTCGGGGACGACCGGGAAGCCCAAGGGGATCGTTCACACGCAGGGCGGCTATCTGACGGAGACGATGACGACCCACTCATACGTCTTCGACATCAAGCCCGACGACGACGTCTATTGGTGCGCAGCCGACATCGGCTGGGTCACCGGCCACAGCTACATCGTCTACGCGCCACTTGCCAACCGGACCACGAGTGTGATGTACGAGGGCGCCCCGAACTTCCCGGAGCCCGACCGTCTCTGGCAGATCATCGACGATCACGGAGTGACGATCTTCTACACCGCTCCAACCGCGATTCGCGCCTTCATGAAGTGGGGCGACGAGCACGTCGACAAACACGACCTTTCGTCGCTACGGGTGATCGGGACGGTTGGCGAGCCGATCAACCCCGAGGCGTGGATGTGGTACCACCACCACGTCGGGCGGGAATCTTGTCCGATCGTCGACACCTGGTGGCAAACGGAGACCGGCTCGATCATGATCACCCCGCTCCCGGGCGTGACGGCGACGAAACCCGGTTCGGCAACCATGCCTTTCCCGGGCATAGCCGCCGACGTCGTCGACGAAGAAGGGAACAGCGTCCCGCTCGGCGGTGGCGGGTTCCTCGTGATCACCCAGCCCTGGCCATCGATGGCGAGGACCATCTATGGCGACGACCAGCGGTTCATCGACACGTACTGGTCTCGATTCGAGGGCAGGTACTTTCCCGGCGACGGGTGCAAACGCGATGCTGACGGCTACTACTGGCTGCTTGGCCGTGTGGACGACATCATGCTCGTGTCAGGTCACAACATCTCCACGACCGAGGTCGAATCGGCACTGGTCAGTCACCCGTCGGTGGCCGAGGCGGCGGTTGTCGGCCGCAAGGACGAGTTGACAGGTCAGGCGATTGCCGCATTCGTCACTCTGCGGACATCCGCCTCCGGCGACGAGTCGCTGATCGATGAGCTGAGAGATCACGTGGCCGAGTCGATCGGGCCCATTGCCAAACCCAAGTCCATCGTCTTCACCGGCGACCTTCCCAAAACACGATCCGGCAAGATCATGCGTCGACTTCTCCAGGACATTTCGGAGCACCGCCATCTGGGGGACGTCACCACCTTGGCCAACGCCGACATCGTTGCCGAGATCGCCGAGAAGTCGGGAACGTCCAGCGACGACTGAAGCCCCCTTGATGAGTCAGGCGAGGAAGATCCCGGCGACAAAGACGACGATGATCACAAACCCGGCAGCCAGCTCGATGCCGATCGACTGGGCTATCGCGGTGAGAGCAGTCTTCGTCGACGGCCAGGCCTGCGCACCTCCGACACGGGCTCGCTCGAAGACGTAGAGGGCGAGGACGAAGCCGACCACGGCGCCAACGACGGGGATGGCAAAGAAGCCGATCACCCCGGCGACCACCGACAGGGCCATGGCCCAGGTGGGCACACCGGCTGCTCTGAGCCGGCGGCCAGGGTGGGTGTACTTGAGGACGGTCGCGGTCCCGGCAACGGCCACCGATATCGCGGCCACGGCCCATCCGATCCCGGTCGACTCCTCGAAGGCCCAAAGCACGATGGCCACCGCCTGGAGCGACAAGCCTGGGAGCACCGGGAGGACGACACCTCCGAGACCGACGACGACGACCAGCAGGGTCAGGAAGTCGTGGATCTCTATGGGAAGGCTCCTACAGGGTGGCGGCCAGGGCGGCCACCGCGTCCGACGCTTCGGAGAGAACGGGCTCGCCGTGGCCGAACAGCGCCACCTCGTAGTCGAACGTGGCCAGCTTGGCGACGGAGGCATTGGCCAGGGTCATATCCTCGGAGAAGTCGGGGTTGGCTCCGATCACGCCGCCATCCGACCCGTTCAACGCGTCACCGGATGCCAGCACACCGGCCATCGAGTCCAGGACCGAGATGTGACCCGGCGTGTGTCCCGGAGTCTCGATCACCTGAAGTCCACCGACGTCGTCACCGTCGCCCACGACGGTGCCCTCTGTGGTGGCCGTGATCGCTTCGATGTCGCCTGCCCCGGCGTACCAATCCGCCCCGGACGCGGCCAGGACCGCCTCAACGCTGCCCTGGTGGTCGGGGTGCTTGTGCGTGACGATGAGACGGCTGACGTCGCTCCAGCCAAGCCCGACCTCTCCCAAGGCTGTCTTTATGGAGTCTTCGCTTCCTTCCACCCCTGTGTCGACGATGGTGGCCTCACCCCCGCGGTAGAGGATGTACGCCGAGACGAAACCGAGGTTCACACGCTGCCACTCGTAGGCACCATTCGCCTGTGGTGACGTCGTCGTCGGCGCCGGGGTTGTCGAAGCGTCAGACGCCTCGGACGTCGAGGGCTCCGACCCCGTCGAGGTCGATGAGTCCTCGGAGCCTTCATCGGAGCACGCCGCGGCCCCGAGCACGAGAACGGCGAGCCCGGCCTTGCCCATGTCCTTGAGCAGCATCCGGCGGGTGACGAGTGCGAGCGCGGTCATGGCCGAAAGGGTACGCCCGAACTCGTCTTGTGTGGGAGGCGTATGGTTCCGCACATGGCTACCAAGATCATCCTCCCCGAGGCAGACCTGCCGACACACTGGTACAACGTGGTCCCCGATCTCCCGGCGCCACCACCGCCGGTTCTCCACCCGGGAACCCACGAACCGGTCGGGCCCGACGACCTGGCCCCACTGTTTCCGATGGATCTGATCCTTCAGGAGGTCGCGTCGGACAAGTTCATCGAGATTCCCGAGGAGGTCCGGGAGGTCTACCGCCTGTGGCGTCCCTCCCCGCTGTACCGGGCCCACGGGTTGGAGAAGCTCATCGGTGGTCCGGCGCGCATCTACTACAAGTACGAGGGGGTCAGCCCGGTCGGCTCGCACAAGCCGAACAC
>JASFVB010000233.1:0-4104 GCA_050050035.1 Acidimicrobiia bacterium
CGCCGGCCGTTCTGTGTGGTGTCCCGGTTGAGCGGCGGCGACGTCGAAGCCACCAGCGTCTACTCGGAGGAGTCAGTCTCCGAAGCCGACACCGAGGTCCAGGCGGCCCTGTCACGCGGGATCAGTGGCTCGATCGTGACGGACGAACGGGTCATCTCGGTGTTCGTCGCCGTGCCCCAGATGGTCGTCGTCGGCTCGGGGCCGGTGGCCGAGGCCGTGGCAGCACTGGGGCGTTTCGTGGGCTGGGAGCCCCGTCTGACCACCGAGTCGGCGGTGGCGAGTGGGCTGATCGCTCCGCTGTCGGGGAACGACAAGGTGATCATCGCGGCCCATGATCTGGAGCTGGCGGGAGCCGCCTTGACCGCTGCGATCCAAAGCCGTTGCGGCTATATCGGGTCGGTGGGCAGCCGAAAGATGCAGGCAGACCGTGCCGACTGGCTGGCATATCGCGGTGTCACCGACCTGACGAGGGTCAATGGCCCGGCCGGGTTGGACATCGGGGCCGACACGCCCGCCGAGATAGCGGTGTCCATCGTCGGCGAGGCCATCGCCGTGACGAGAGACGCCTGACCCCGGGTGGCCATCGGCGAGCCTCCACTACACTGACGTGGTCCAGGTGTTGTCACCAAGGAGACTCCGATGACTGCCCGCGAAGAGACCAACACCGATGTGCTTCAGTCGGTGTGGATGGTCAGTCACGACCATTTCAACCTGGACGAGGACTGCAGCCCGACGAAGCCCTGCCGCAACATGAAAGGCGTGACCTTCGACGGCTACGCCGACGAGGGAGCCGACATCGGTGACGCATGGCGGGCGCAGCTGGCCCGCGACGGCAAGCTGAACTCGACCGGTGACACCATTCGCGACCTGATCCTTGGCCAAGACGAATAGGCGAGGACGGCCACTGTCCCACCATCACGGACGGCATGAGCGTGAGTGACCAACGTCACGACGAGGGCACGGACGGTGTCGCCGAGCTGACCGAGCGGCTACGCAGCGGCGGCTATCTCGCCGACCGGGGCCTGGCGACTGCGGTGTATGTGGCCATGACCCTGGGTCGACCCCTGCTGCTCGAAGGAGAGGTCGGTGTGGGCAAGACTGAGCTGGCCAAGGCCCTTTCCGAGGTATACGACCGACGTCTCATCCGACTCCAGTGCTACGAGGGCATCGATACCAATCAGGCTCTCTACGAATGGGACTACGCACGACAGATGCTGCAGATCCGGGCTCTGTCGGAGCACGAGCTTGCCAGCGACGACAAGGTGGATGAGCTCTTCGGCCCGAAGTTTCTCATCGAGCGTCCCCTCCTGACGGCCGTCAAGGCGGGGGGAGACGCCGTCTTGTTGATCGACGAGATCGACCGCGCCGACGACGAGTTCGAGGCCTTCCTGCTCGAGGTTCTCTCCGACTTCCAGATCACCATCCCGGAGATCGGGACCATTCGAGCTGCCGAGCCACCGCTGGTCGTGCTCACCTCCAACCGCACCCGCGAGCTTCACGATGCCTTGAAGCGCAGATGTCTCTACCACTGGGTGTCCTATCCCACTCCCGATCGCGAGACGGAGATCGTGCTGGCTCGCGAGCCTCGGGCGACGGAGACCATCGCCCGCAAGGTCGTCGACGCGGTGAACCGTCTTCGCGGCCTCGATCTGGCCAAGCCACCCGGTGTCGCCGAGACCCTGGACTGGGTCGCGACCCTCGACGTGCTCGGGGGGCCCGATCTGGATAGTGCCACCGTCAAGGACACTCTTGGGGCCGTGATCAAGGAGCGGGATGACCTCGAGACCGTCCTCGACCACATCGAAGAGTTGGTTCCGGATGGCTGACCATGAGCGGGTGGTGGAGGAGCTGGAATCGGCCGGCCCCTTTGTCGAGATGCTCGTGGACTTCGGGCGACAGCTTCGGGATGACGGTCTGCCGGTCGGCTCGGGTGAGTTGCTCACGTATTGCGCGGCGATGGCAGCGCTCAACCCGGGCGACTTGCTCGACCTCTACTGGGCCGGGCGATCGACGCTGCTCACCAAGCACGATCAGATTCCGGTCTACGACCGGGTCTTCAGGAGGTTCTTCCTGGGTTACGAGACGAGTATCCCGGAGCCGCTGAAGGTCGCTCTGAAACGTTCCGAGATCGAGAATCAGGCAGTCATAGAGGTGCCGGCGACCGAGCCGGGGGAGAGAGGCAAAGACGAGGAGGAGGCCACACTGGGGTTGATGGCATCGGACATCGAGATCTGGCGGAACAAGGCCTTTACCGCGTGCACCGACGAGGAGCTGGCTGCGCTCAGACGCATCATGAACCGGATGAGGCTGATCCCGCCACGGCGTCGCACGCGGCGCAACCGGCCGTCTCGCTCGGCCGACCGCCCCGATCTGAGACGCACCGTGAGGGCCATCATGCGTCAGCATGGCGAGCCGTCCCGTCTGTTCTGGCGGTCACGCAAGGCCAAGATACGACCGCTGGTCTTGATCCTCGACGTGTCGGGGTCGATGTCCGAGTACTCGCGAAACCTGCTCCAGTTCGCCTACTCCGCTCGACGGGCCAGCACGAAGGTGGAGGTCTTCTGCTTCGGGACACGTCTCACCCGCATCACTCCGGCGCTCGAGCGGAGACGTCCCGACGAGGCTCTCGACCGTGCTGCGAAAACGGTGTTCGACTGGGAGGGTGGGACTCGCATCGGGCACGCCATCGACACCTTCGTCAGACAGTGGGGACGTCGCGGTATGAGCAGGGGAGCGATCGTCGTCATCTGTTCGGATGGTCTCGATCGTGGTGACCCGGCGGTGCTCGCCAATGCCATGGAGAAGCTGTCACTTCTCTGCCACAAGGTGGTGTGGGTCAACCCTCACGTCGGTGAGACGAGCGAATACCGGCCGACCACGCTGGGGATGATGGTTGCCGACCCCCATATCGACCTGCTGCTCTCGGGGCGTGACCTGTCGAGCCTCGAGGAGCTCGCCGAACGTCTGCCCGCGCTGCGATGAGAGGGGAGTGGGAGTCATGAGGTGGAGTGTCTCGCTCGTGGCGGAGGGTGACCGAGAGATCGAGCTGGCGGAGGTCGTGGAATTGGCCGACGCGGTGGCCGGCCACGAAGGAGTGGCCACCGGTATGGGGACTACCTCCTACGGTGCTCAGATCGTGGTCACAGCAGACTCGAGTGACGCTGCGGTCGAACGGGCCATGACCGTCTTCGCCGGGGCGGTCGAGCGCGCCGGGCTCCCCGTCTGGCCCGTGGTCACCGTCGACACGGTCGCCGACGAGGAGGAGACGGAGTGGTACCGGGAGATCCCCGAAGGCCGAGCCACGGGTGACGGAGACAGGGATTGATCCGTCTCGGGACGCTTGCGGGATACGCATTCGAAGGGCCCCGGCTGCTTGCCGGGTTCACGCCGCCAGGTCGACCTGCGGTATATGCGGTTCTGTATCGTCCCGACCCCGAAGCGTCACCTGAGCGCTACGGAGTCCTCTATGTGGGGCATTCCGACGACCTCTCGACCGAGCGACTCCCGTTCCAGCACCCTCAGGCGGAGTGCTGGCTGAAACGGGTGGACGGAGAGAGGTTCAGGCTCCACATCTGCTACCTCGAGGCACCGGGCGCCCTGGCGGGTCACCGGGAGCAAATCGCCCGCGAGTTGATCGCCGTCTACAAGCCGGGCTGTAACCCCGAGATGTTCGATCACTCGTGGAGTGAGCATTGGATTGGTGACTACGAGGCTCCCACCACCGGGCCGCTGACCACCGGGCGAGACCCGTCCGACTGAGGTCGAGGGGCACGCCGAAGTGCCTGACCACGCGCCTTCTGTAAGACGTGTTTCCGCCCAGAATCGCTGATATGGGGCGGACAGGTGTGCCGGAACACGTCGGCGAGAGACCTCGTGATCGCTGCCTTCACGCTGGACGTGACGCCAGATTTGAACGAAGGTCTGGCAGGCTTGACTGCGGGCTATCGGTCCTCACCCGGGAGTGTGAGCCTGGGGTTCAGGTGAGGGCAGCCAGGTTCGTTGTCAACTCGACTGGGACACCCTTGCGGAGGGTGTCGAGTGTCACGCACAGCAGCTCGGTCTGCCGCAGCAGGGTTTTGACGAGTCGCTCGTCGACCTCGGGGG
>JASFVB010000234.1:0-4076 GCA_050050035.1 Acidimicrobiia bacterium
TGCCATAGACCCTGCCGGCCTCGGCGAGCATGTCGAGACCCTCCCAGCCGAGCCCCTGGAAGCTATAGGGCGAGGTCCTCGGTTTGAAGCACCCGCCACGCAGCAACTTGGCGCCTGACTCCTTCACGGCCTTGGCAGTCGCCATCACCTGGTCGATCGACTCCACCGCGCAAGGGCCGGCGATCATCACCAATTCCGGCCCACCAACGAGGACGCCGTTCACGTCGACCACCGTCTCCTCGTCGGCTCCATTGCGCCCGGCCAGACGATACGGGCCGTCGGCGCTGGAGACCGCTGCCGGTGCCGGGCCGGGATCGGCCACTGCCACGATTGGCTCGGGCACCGGGCTGGGACGGTGATGTGGCCTCAGGTCACGAGACGGATACGTGCCGAGGACCCGCAGGTACATAGTGTGGTTGCGCACGTTCTCGAGCACACGCTGCACACGCGAATCACCGGTGTTCCCCTCGAAGTCCATATAGAACATCTCCTGCCACGCATTGTTGGCCATGGGCCTCGACTCGAGCTTGACCAATGGGATCCCCTCCGCCCGGAAGGCGTTGAGGACCTCGGCCAGAGCGCCTGCCTCGTTGCTGACCGATAGCACCAAGGAGGTCTTCGACGGGACCTGGGGGTCGACAGTCACCGGCGCGGAGGCCACGGCCACGAATCGCGTGAAGTTGGTCTCCCGGTTGTTGATGCCCGAGACGAGCACTTCGAGACCGTGCAGATCGGCGGCGTCGCCCCCTGCGATCGCCGCAATCGCCGGGTTGTCCATCTCCGCGATACGTCGAGCCGAGAGAGCCGTGTCGGTGGCGAAGATGACCTCGACGTCGGCCAGGTCGGCGAGGAAGTTGGTGCATTGGGCAACGGCCTGAGGATGCCCATGAATCGTCTTGACGTCGGCCAGCGACGCTCCTTCCACGCCGAGCAGACAGTGGGTCACCTTGAGCTTGGCCTCGCCGACTATCGACAGCTTCTCCTCCAGGAGGAGGTCATAGACCTCTGCCAACGCACCTGACGTGGTGTTCTCGATGGGCAGCACGGCAATGTTGGCGCGACCATCGGTCACCGCGGCGACGGCGTCCCCGAAACGGGAGCACGTGATGAAATCCCGCTGGCTCATGTCCGGCGTCAGGGCGATACCGGCGCGATGGCTGTTGGAGCCCTCGACGCCCTGGATGGCGATGACGACTGCGTCCGACCGACCGTTCACGCTGCTCTGGATGTAGTCGAACTGAACCCGCAGCGAGTCCGCCATGATCTGCTCCCAGACACGCGTGACCAGGTCGGGCTCCAGGTCGTATCGCCCTGCGGCGGCCAGCCGTTCGATGAGAAGCTGTGCCTCACGGTCGTCGTCACGGAATGGACGCTGAGCATCGTGCTTGGCGGCAGCGATCTCGCGCGCCAGGGCGCGGCGCTCGGCGAGCAGGGTGAGTATCCCGTCGTCGATGCGGTCTACCTCACCACGCAGCGATTCGAGGGCGTTTGTCGATTGGGTTCTCGTGGGTTCGTTGGGTTGGGACATCTTCGTCTCCAATGCGGGTCCGCGCTGTCGAGCGGACGATGGAAGGGGCAAACGGCGAGGGTGGGGGTGGTACGGCGCTAGGCGCCGAAATAGCCGTCGAAGAAGAAGACGCCGGTGGACCGGGGGTCCGAAGCGAAGGTGGCGTGACGGCTCACAGACGCGATTGTTGCCTGAACATCCCGCTTCGTCAAGAGCCCTAATGTCGCCTGAGCGTGTCAGAGAGCAATGCCGTCGTGTTGGGAACCGGACTTCTCGGTGCGTCGCTCGGACTCGCCCTGAGATCGAACGGCTGGAGAGTCATGGGCTGGGACCCCGATCCGGCCGCGCTCGACCGAGCCATGGCTCGCGGTGCCTTCGACGAACCAGCCGACGGCCCCGACATCGACGATGCCGATCTGGCCTTTCTCGCATCACCACCGAGTGCGGTGGTGGCAACCCTCGCTGAGTTGACGACGGAGACACTGGTGACCGACGTGGCGTCGGTCAAGAGCCCGATCGTCGACGCCGCGAGTCATCTCCCCCACTTCGTCGGAGGGCACCCGATGGCGGGTGGCGAGACGAGCGGTGCCTCCCTCGCATCTTCCTCGCTCTTTCACGGTGCGACCTGGGTTCTCACATCCGACCAGGCAGACTCCGACGACTTGCGCCGAATCGAAGAAGTCGTCTCGGGATTCGGGGCCAACCCCGTCGTCATGACCGCCGTCGATCACGACGCCGCCGTGGCGAGTGTCAGTCATCTGCCTCATGTTCTGGCGGCGACTCTGATGAGCATCGCCGAGAGGGACGCCTCATCAATGAAGCTGGCGGGAGGGGGTTTCCGGGACCTCACCAGGATCGCCGCCGCCGACTCGGGTTGGTGGGGCGAAGTCCTGGCCTCCAATGCGGAGCACGTCGTCGGATCCATCGATGAGCTCCTTGACGCCTTGGGCGACTGGAAACAGTCCCTTTTGATGGGAGACCGAGAACATCTGACGAGTGCTCTCGTCGCGGCGCGCGACGCCAGGCTTGGCCTCGGAGAGCACCACACGCAGGTTCGCGTCCTCCTTCTCGACCGCCCCGGTGAGATCGCACGTGTGGGACATGCCCTGGAGACGAGTCGCGTCGATGTCCGTGACTTCCAGCTGAGACATGGCGAGCACGGTGGTGGCGGCGTGCTCACGATCTCGGTGAGAGGCAACGGCAAGGATGCCCTGGTGAACGCACTCACCGAAGATGGCTTCGAGGTGCGTGTCGACGGCTGATGAGATCAGCCCGGAGTCCGTGCAACGGACTCCACCGGGGGCTGACGCCCGATGAGATCAGGTTGGAGTGAGCGTGTGCAGATGAGTGCGGAATCCGCACTCATCTGCACACGCTAGGCAAGGGCAACCAGATCGAGAAGCTCCTCGTCGAAGAACTTCATCTCGCCTTCCGGCATGAGCACCGCCCGGTCCGGCATCAGCTGCGCCACGAAGTCCGTGTCGTGGCTAACCATCACGATGGTGCCCTCGTAGATGCTGAGCGCATCGAGCAACGCCTCCTTCGCCTGAGGGTCGAGGTTGTTGGTGGGCTCGTCGAGCAGCAGCACGTTGGGCCGTTCCGCAACGAGCATGGCCAGAGCCAGTTTGGTCTTCTCGCCTCCGGACAGGCTCCCGGCCTCCTGGTCGACCTTGTCGGCGAGCAGGAAATGGCCGAGCAGTGAGCGCAGTGTCGTGTCGGGGAGATCGGCGACACCTCTCATGTGATCGAAGACGGTGACACCGTCGCGTATCTGCTCGTGCTCCTGGGCGTAGTACCCGAGGGTGGCTTGATGACCCAACGACACCTCGCCCAGATCGGCAGCCTCCACACCGGCGAGGATTCGCAGCAGCGTCGTCTTGCCGGCGCCGTTCAGGCCGATGAGGAGCATTCGCTCCCCTCTCTCGACGGCGAGCTCGATATCCAGGAACACGAGATTGTCACCGAAGGACTTGGCCAGTCCCGAGGCTGCCAGCGGGACGCGACCGGAACGCTCCGGCTGTGGGAAGGCGAGCCGGACCCTCTTGCCGCTCTTCTGGACTTCCACGAGATCTCGTTTCATTCGATCGACACGGCTCTCCATGGCCCGAGCCACCTTGGACATCTTCTCGGTAGTCCCCTTGAAACGGCGGATGTTCTCCTCGAGCCGGGCGATGGCCTCGTCCTGGTGCTTCCTCGCGCGCTCCTTGCGCTCCTGCCGGAGCTCACGCTCGATCAGGTAGTTGGAGTAGTTGCCGCGGTATGCCTCGATCTCACCATGCTCGAGGGCGAGAACCGAAGTGATGGCCTCATCGAGAAGAGGGAGATCGTGGGACACGACGAGCATTCCGCCGCGGTACGAGCCCAGGTACTCGATCAGCCACGCTTTGGCGTCTAGGTCGAGATGGTTGGTCGGCTCGTCGAGAAGCAGGATGTCGGTCTCCGCAAAGAGGATCCTGGCCAACTCGACACGTCGGCGCTGCCCGCCGGACATGGTTCTCACCGATTGCGCGAGTTCCTCGTTGCCGATGCCCACGTTGGAGGCGATACGCTTCGCTTCTGCCTCGGCGAC
>JASFVB010000235.1:0-3959 GCA_050050035.1 Acidimicrobiia bacterium
TCATCGGCACGCCACCGACGATGATCGCCTACTCGACCAGGCTGTACACGGCGGGGCAGATCTTCCGACGCGGCATCGTGCTCGATCTCGTCGGCATCGTCCTTCTGGTGACACTGGTCACCCAGGTGTGGGAGTGGTTGGGGTTGGTGTGACCGGGAGAACAGATGCTCTACCTGCGGCGCCCGACCACCCTCCGGCGAGAAGCCAGGCGCCGACGATCCACGCCCCCGGCACCATCCAGGAGACCGTCACCGAGTGGTCTCGCGTGTCGGGTGAGGAGGTCGGCCTCAGAAGACTGTCGACATCCAGGTTCCCACCAAGAACGAGGCCACGACGACCAAGACCCCGGCAACGAGGTGCTCGAGCACCGCTGGCACTGGATCGACACCACGTCCCCGAGCCTGGCTGATGCTCAAGGTTGTCAGGGCGACGGCCCCCCAGACAATTGCCACGATCGTCGCCGTATCGAGTGGTAGAAGGGCAACGGGGATGACGAACGTCAACGCCATGACCAGCTTGGCCGCGAAAGTCGAGAATGTGGACGTCCATATCTCAGACGGACGATGGACGCCCTCGGATTCCTCGGACATGTGGATGCCGAGGGCATCTGAGAGCGAATCCGCCAGCGCGATCGTGAGAACACCGGCGACCACGGCTGCTTTGGAGCTGGTTCCCTTGGAGAGACCGACCAGGAGGCCCAGGGTGGTGATGATGCCCGACGTCAGTCCGAATGAGACCCCGACCCGAACGGAGTGCCTCAGAGGTCGCACTCGCCAGACTGCCCGAGTGGAGGTGTTGCCGTCCCTCGAAGCGCCTCAGACAACGCCCATGTCAGGGTCGAGCATCACTGCCCAGGCAGCGTCTGCCTCGCGCTCCATGGCCTCGAGCCGCTCGTAGTAGTCGGGGAACTCGCGCAAGTGTGCGAGAGCGATCTTGGCCGTGATCACCGGATCGTCCCCGGTGACGTCGAGATCGGGGAATCTCGTCCCGTGCTCCAGTTCGACGTCCATCCCCTTCCGGACTTGTTCGACATCGAATCTCTCGCTCGAGATGTCGAGTCCAATCACGGTCAATGCCCGGCCTGCATCCGCTGTGGTGAACATGGAAACTCCTTTCAGAGTGAACATCCCATCCCGGCGACGCCTGTGCCAGGGGCGTTGTGCCCTTCCGCTGTCCTCTGAGTCTGTTCGCCCCATGGATGATGTCGTGGCAGGAAGCTCCACGTCGGGGCCATAGGCCCCTACGGTGTCACACGTCGATCACATAGTTTCTCACGTAGCAATTGCCCTCGAACAACCAGCACCCGGATCTGCCTGAAAGCCTCGAGCCGGCTCTCGCCGAATTCGCTCAGGCTTACGTCCGTCGCATCCCCGACGAGTATGTGGCGGCCCTGCCCGACGAAGCACTCTTCGCCGAGCTTCGCAGCGTGTTCGCTTTCATGTCACTCCGGGAGCCGGGCTCGACAGCAGTGAGGGTGTTCAACCCGGAGGCGGAGGTCCATGGCTACGACCGTGACTGGACCGTGGTCGACATCGTCGTCGACGACTCACCGTTCCTGGTCGATTCGATCCACGCAGCGATAGAGCGGGCCGGGCACACGGTGACCCTGGACGCACACGCCGTCATGGCCATCGAGCGCGACCAATCCGGCCGACTCGTCGACGTCGGCCACCCTCGGAGTGGGGAGCGGCGCGAATCGATCCAGCACTACGTGCTCGAGTACGCGCTCGAGGACGACGAGCGCCAGAGTCTGGAGAACGAGCTTCGAGCCGTCCTCGAGGATGTTCGCCTCGCTGTGCGCGACTTCCATCCGATGGTCGACGGAGCGATCTCGAGAATGATCGAGCTGGCCCGCCGAGGTCAGGTCCGCTACGACGAGGAGACGGTCGCCGAGGCTGTTGGGCTACTCGAGTGGCTCCGCGACCTCAACTTCGTCTTCCTCGGATACCGCGAGTACGACGTGGTCGACGTCGAAGGTGAGGTCTGCATCGTGGCGAACCCCGACTCTGGCGTGGGCATACTCTCCGACGCCCAGAAGTCAAAGTTCTCCTCACCGGTCCCGATGGCGGAACTGCCGGAGGACCTCCAGGAGCGATACCGGGAAGGCTTCCTGGTGGTCGTCGCCAAGACCAACAGACGTTCGACCGTGCACCGGCCGGCTCGGATGGACTATGTGGGAGTGCGCATGATCGGGCCCGACGGCTCCGTGGTCGGCGAAGCACGCCTCCTCGGGCTGTTCACCTCGCACGCCCTAATGACCGAGCCCGCCTCGATCCCGATTCTGAGTGGCAAACTCCGACAGGTTCTCGAAGCAGAAGACCTCATCGAGGGATCTCACGACTACCGGGCGGTGGTCCGTCTGTTCAACAGCTTCCCCCAATCCGAGCTGTGGTCGATGCCTGTGGAGGCGATCAAGACGGCGATCGAGGGCCTGATCCTCGTGGAGAGTCGAGAGCAGGTTCGCCTCTTCGTCTCGCCCGACCTCCTCAGCCGCAGTGTCTCGCTGATGGTCGCCCTCCCCGGGGACAGATTCAACCCGGCTCTGCGAGTTGAGCTCCAGGAGTATTTCCGGAAGAGGTTTGGAGGGTCCTCTGTCGAATACCAACTCACCCTCGGCGATGACGGAACTGCCCGAATCCACTTCAGGGTCTGGATCGAGGGCCCTGTCCCGGATGTGCCTTTCGATGAGCTGGAGCGGACGGTCGTCGAGATGGCGCGCACCTGGGAGGACCGGGTGGGTGATCACCTCGTGCTGACGGTCGACGATCCCTCCGAGCTCCTGCGGCGCTGGTCGCCACAGCTGCCCGACTACTACAAGACCTCGACGAGTCTGCCGGTCGCTGCCGGCGACATCCGCCATCTGGAGACACTGGCCGAGTCGGAGGACCAACTGCGTGTCGGCATCCAGAATGACATCACGGATGGGGAAGACCTGACCCGGATCGCCTTCTACACGAGTGACGGCAGGCTGGAGCTCTCCGAGATCCTCCCCGTGCTCGAGGCGGCCGGTCTCCGCATCGTGGAGGAGATTCCCACCCGTGTCGGTACCAACGGCGCCGCCATGTTCATCCACGACGTGGGAGTCCTCGGCCCCGCCGGGGAGATGCTCGACGTCGACCAGTGCGGCTCGCGTCTCGTCGCTTCCATCGAAGCGGGCCTGCGCGGGATGACCGAGCCCGATTCGCTCGATCGGCTGATCGTGACCACAGGTCTGGATCACGGCCAGGTGGGGATTCTCCGCGCCTACCGAACCTATCGCCGTCGGGTCGGTTCCGGGTTCACCGATCGCTACACCAACGACACCCTCGTCGCCCACCCGCACATCTCCGAGCTGTTGGTCGAGATGTTCGAAAGAAGATTCGACCCGGTGTCGCGAGGGAGGGATTGGGAAGAGATCGACTCCGAGATCCTCGAGCTCCTCGATGACGTCGCCTCGCTGGAGGAAGATCGCATCCTGCGCGGGATCTACGAGATGATCCTGGCGACCGTGCGCACCAATGCCTACACGCCCGGCCGAGACTCCCTCAGCCTCAAGCTGTGGTCCCAGGCAGTGCCGGACATGCCGGAGCCGAAACCCCTGTTCGAGATCTTCGTGTTCGCTCCCCACGTCGAGGGCATCCATCTGCGGGGAGGCCGGGTCGCCCGCGGCGGGATTCGTTGGTCGGACCGTCGCGAGGACTATCGGGCCGAGGTGCTTGGGCTGATGAAGGCGCAGATGACGAAGAACGCATTGATCGTGCCCACCGGGGCGAAAGGTGGCTTCGTCCTGCGCCACGTCGCCGACGATGCCGACCTGCCAACCGTGATGCGGGAGGGCTACCGCACGTTCATAGGTGGCCTGCTCGACGTGACCGACAACATGGTCGCCGGCGAAGTCGTGGCTCCCGCCCATGTCCGCCGCCACGACCAGGCCGACCCCTATTTGGTGGTGGCGGCCGACCGTGGCACCGCCGCACTGT
>JASFVB010000236.1:0-3923 GCA_050050035.1 Acidimicrobiia bacterium
GTGTCCGCCCGGGACCACCACCTTCTCTAGCGGAGCACCGTCCCCCCGGCGCTCAACCTGTTGGGCCTTGTCAGCCGGCCAGGAGTCGGAGCGGATCCGGCTCCGTCTCGAGGGCGGCCATGAAAGCCTCGATCTCCTCTTCGGTGATCGGGTTGGGGTTGATGACCTCGAAGTGAACACCGGTGGCGAGCAACACGCTGACGACACGGGAGTTGGCAGGCCGTCTCTGCTCTGACGTGCAGCTCGGGCACTTGAAGCAATAGTCACCTTCCCTACCTCCGGGACGCAGCTCCAATGCCACATCGCCGGGTGTGAGGTGGATATCGCCACAACGAGTGCACGTTGTCTTGATGGTGGTCATTTCTTGGTCTCCGGTCTCCGCATTCGGTAGAAACCAGATCGGCAGAAGACGTCAGAAACTGAAGGGCTGAGACCTAGGTCTTTGGACCCCTATTGGTATCTCTCGAGGATTCTGGACCCCATCTCCCTGGCCCTCGTTGCCACGGCCTCGCCTTCCACCAGACGGGCATCCGTGCCGAGACGAAGGAGAAGTCGCGCCGGAACCTCGGTGTCGGGCGAGTGGAAGCGAATGCGCGTCCTCCGCTTTCCGTCCCGAACCACCTCCACCGGGTAGTACTCGAGCACCCAGCGAGCGACCGGCTCGAGATCGATCACACACGAGACATCACCTTCCGAAGGGGTATAGCCCACACGCGGCTCGGGCAGCTCCTCGGGGGGATCGAACGATTCGTCGAGTGTCTCCAGCTCTCTGATCCGGTCGATGCGAAAGGTCCGTTGGCCCTCGACGAGTCGGCAGTACCCGACCACGTACCAACGTCCCAGGGTCGCGAACACCGACCAAGGCTCAATCTCCCTTTCTGTGAGCTCTTCCTTCGCCACCGAGCGGTAGACGATCCTCACCACACTGCGCGACGAAGCGGCGCTCCTCAACGCGCCGATTGTGTTCGACTCATCCACGACTTCGATCGAGAGCGAAGCCTCCGCATCTGGCATCATCGCCTTGGTCAGCTTTCGAACCGCCGATTCGAGCTCGGGGCTCGCCTCGCCGGAGCCGATCAGCGTCATGCCGGCAGCTAGGAGACCGAGGGCTTCGGCGGGAGTCAGACGGGGTGCTTTGGAGAAGAACTCCGCCGAGTCGATGATCACCTCGTCCTCGTCGATGAAGGCCTCCATGAGGTCGCCCGGCCCGTATCCGGGCAGCCCACAGACGAATATCGTGTTGAGATCACGTGTCAGCTGCTCACGGCTGTATCCGAAACGTTGGATGATCTCCTCGACGTCGACCGCTTCGCTACGAAGGACGTAGGGAATCAGAGCGAGGATCCGGGAGATCCGCGAGACCGTGCGCTCACTCGTCATTCGAGTTGTCCCAGAGCCGACGCAACACGGTCTGCGACTGCGGTGCGCAACGTGACGGGCTCGATCACCTCGGCTGAGGTCCCGAAGCTGAGGAGCCAGCCCACGAATGCATCACTGTTGGAGACTTTCACCGTCGCGCTCAGGTCCCCCTCCGGCTCAGGAACGCCGAGACTGCGTGCCGCCCACCACGCCATGTCAGCATCGAAGTGGACCTTCGCCTCGACGACGGGCTCGCTGCCTGCCTCCCACGGCCGGGTGTCCACGACGGCGCGGATGTCGAAGCCACGCGGTTTGTCGAACGCCTGCGACCGTTCGTCGACTGCGAGGGACTGGATGCGGTCTACCCGATACATCCTCTCCCCGTCCGGCGACTTGCCGACGAGATACCAGTGTCCCCGTCTGTGGGCGATGCCATATGGCTCGACCGCTCGCTCGTGCCCGCGATAGGTGAAACGGACCTTCCGACGCTCAGATATGGCTCCGAACAGGTCGGCGAGCCTCTCCGACTCCGAGCCGAGATCGGCTGTGAGTGGGTCGACTCCCGCACCGCTTTCGATCCCACCGAGCTTGAGGAGGGCGCCCACCCCCGCCTCGGTGCCGCCGAGCCGGACCATCCGAGCCGCGACGGACAAGGCAACACGCTCCTCGTGGCTGAGCCCCGGATCCGGAACCGCGTACTCCTCGGGGTCGACGGAGTAGCCCTCGTCTATCTCCCAAGCGTCGAGTGCTTCCAGCTCGATCGGGACACCGAGCCGACGCAATACCTGCTTGTCCCTCTCGAACATCCGATGGAACGCCTCGTCGCTCTGGTCGGCGTACCCGTGGACCGTGTTCCGGATGTCGTTGGACGTCACCGGAGTGGGTGACTCCAGCAGATAGATGAGCAGGTTGAGAACCCTCTCGACGACGTTCTGCATGCCAGGTACTCGGTACCAGGTACTCAGTACTTGGTACGGCTCATAGCGAGGCTATGAGCTTCTCTACCCGCTCGTCCTCCGACTTGAACGGGTCCTTGCACATGACGGTCCGTTGCGCCTGGTCGTTGAGCTTCAGATGTACCCAGTCGACGGTGAAGTCACGTTTCCTCGCCTTGGCCGCCTTGATGAAGGCACCACGGAGTCGTGCCCGGGTCGTCTGCGGGGGCCGGGTGACCGCGTCTGCGACCTTCTCGTCGGACACGATCCGGTCGGTCAGGTTGGCATTCTCCATCAGGTAGTAGAGGCCACGGGTCCGGTCGACATCGTGGTAGGCCAGGTCCATCATCGACATCCGTGGATCCGACAACGGAATACCCCGTCGTGTCGAGTAACGCTCCAACAACTTGTACTTCATCACCCAGTCGACCTCGCGATCGAGAGTCATCGGGTCTTTTTCCAACCCGGTCAGGAGATGCTCCCAGCGATCCACGGCGGCTTGGACCTGAGTGGGGAAGCCGGGGCTGCGGGCGAACCGCATGGCCCTGTCGAGATACTCCCACTGGATGTCCAATGCACTGAGCTCCCGCCCGTTGGCAAGCCGGAGCTTGCGAGTGCAGGTCGTGTCGTGGGAAACCTCTCTTATCGCCCGGATCGGGTTCTCCAACGTGAGGTCACGAAAGACGACGTCACGCTCGATCATCTGGAGGAGAGCAACCATCGTGCCGACCTTCACGAACGTGGCGTACTCGCTCATGTTGGAGTCGCCGGCGATCACGTGAAGCCGCCGATACCGCTCGGCGTCGGCATGAGGCTCGTCCCTCGTGTTGATGATGGGCCGCGACCGGGTGGTAGCCGAGGAGACACCTTCCCAGATGTGGTCGGCGCGCTGGGCGACCGTGTATCCGGTGCCACGTGGTGTCTGCGTGAGCTTGCCTGCTCCGACGAAGATCTGTCTGGTGACGAGGAACGGTATGAGCACGTCCACCGTCCGGTGGAAGTCCTTGTGTCTGCTGACCAGATAGTTCTCGTGGCAGCCGTATGAGTTGCCTGCGCTGTCGGTGTTGTTCTTGAAGACGTAGATCTCGCCGCGAATACCCTCTTCCTCGAGACGCTCTTCTGCGCCGGAGACCAGGCCTTCAAGGATCCGCTCACCGGCCTTGTCGTGAGCGACCACGTCCTCGATGCCGTCACACTCGGGCGTGGCGTATTCGGGATGCGACCCGACGTCGAGGTAGAGACGCGCGCCATTCTCGAGGAAGACGTTTGAAGACCGTCCCCATGACACCACCCGTCTGAATAGGTACCGCGCAACCTCGTCAGGGCTGAGACGACGTTGCCCGCGCAAGGTGCAGGTGACGCCGTACTCGTTCTCCAACCCGAAGATCCTGCGGTCCACGAGAGCAGGCTAACCCCTATGCAGGGGCTGGCAGGCCAACTCTTCAGCGCTGCGCGCGCGTTCGGAGCCAGTTCTTGAGCAGCCCCAGATAGCCGGGGGCGAACCCATCTCCGTCGACATCCTCGATCCGATGGTCGCCCCTGGGGAAGACGACCACCGTCGAGTCGACCGTTGGCGCCTGTCTCAATGCGTCCCCCACCTGGCGGGCACTCTCCCAGGCGGGCACCAAG
>JASFVB010000237.1:0-3912 GCA_050050035.1 Acidimicrobiia bacterium
GGGTGTCGAGGAAGTTCCCGCCAAGGGCGTCCTCGGGAGCGAAGGCGATCGCGTGCAACGCACCGTCGACTCGCCCCCAGCGGTCGTCCAGGTCTGCCACGACCGCCGAGACGTGATCGGGATCGTTGATGTCCATCTCGAGCACGTCACAGGGAACCGGCAGCCGTTGCACGGACCGCTCGGTGAGTCGTAGACCGCGCCCGAACCCCGTGCAGACGATCTCGGCGCCGGCCTCCTGTGCGACCCTGGCGGTGTGCCATGCGATGGAGTCGTCGGTCAACACGCCTGTGATCAGGAGTCTCTTGTTCTCGAGAAGCATCAGAAGTTGTTTCCGAATGTCATGATCCCTCTTATTCCGAGACCCATGGTGAACAGTAGGAGCAGGCCGTAGTACAGAGCGGGTCGTTTTCTGAACTGCGCCCGGTAGATATAGGTGAACGCGAGCGTGACTGCCACTACGACGCCATAGAAGACGTGTTGGTTACCCGGGTTTGGATTCACCGTCGACATCGTGATGACGCCGAGCACCACCTGGAGGAGAAGACTCGTGATGGCGATGCCCACCCCCCAATAGAAGACTCGGGGGACGGTCTGACGTCGAGCCATGACCACTCCCCAGAGACCCACCAGGCCACTGAGGGCGACGGCGACATATCCCCAAGTCGTGTGTACAGAGCTCACGAATTCCGGAGCATAAACCTCGTCACTGTGAGTGAGATCGCGGCTAGGCTGCGAGCAGGAGGCAATACATGTTCGAGGCGGTTCAGTTCGTCGAGCTGAAGAGCGAGGCGGAGCCACGCGAGACCGTGTTGGGTGAGTTCGGAACCGAGATGGGAGCGGTCGCCACAGCCAGAGCGGCAAGGTCGGCATTCTTCGAGACGGGATCTGACGATTACGCGTGGTGGATCGTGCGGAAGAAGGGGGCCCGTCTGGCCAACTTCATCGCCGATTCGAAGAGCGACAAGGAATTCGTGCTCGACCTCAGCTCCGGCGAGCTGGTCGAAGTACCCACATAACGCGGTAGCGAGTCAGTGACCACACCTAGTGGTCACGCACCGCGCTCGCGTGACGGCTGATTCATCCCCGGTAGATAGGGAGGGCCATCGGTCGCGCACTCACTCGACAGTTCGCGGCGGGATGTCGCTCATTCGCGGGATGGCACCCATCTCGGCCTCGACTTCGTCGATATGACGTACGCACTCGGAGATCAGCTCGACCAGCGCCCCCTGGTCCACATCATCGAGGTGGTTGATCTTCACCGTCGACTTGGACGTCTTGTGCGGCCCGAGACGGGTGAGGATGTCGTCGAATCCGCGGAGACCGGACATGACGTACAGAGTCAATCCTTGCCTGGTCGGCGCAAATCCCACCTTGAAGAAGTCGCCCTCTCTCCCTGTTTCGTACCGGTAGTGGTAGCTGCCGAATCCGATCGTCTTCCCATCGACCATCGGCTCCTCCCCCGTCGTCTCCGTCATGAGGTCCAGCAACCGAAGACCGTCTTCCCGTCTGCTGCCATCCTGAGCCCGCTCGATGAGATGTCGAGCCTCGGATGTGCTCATCAGCCTTCCATGAGCAGGTCCGCGTATTGATCCCTGACGACCTTCTTGTCGAATTTGCCGGTGCCCGTCTTGGGGATCTCGTCGACGAACACGATCTCGTCAGGCAGCCACCAGTTGGCCACCTGCCCGCTCAGATGATCGATGAGGTCTTGCTCGGTCACGTCGCTGCCCGCGGCCCTCACGACGAACGCCGCCGGCCTCTCCTGCCACTTGACGTGTTTCAGCCCCACGACCGTTGCCTCGGCAACCCCTGGATGTGCCATGAGCGTGTTCTCAACGTCGAGTGAGCTGATCCACTCCCCACCCGACTTGATGACGTCCTTGGCGCGGTCGGTGATGCGGATGTACCCCTCCGGGGTGATCTTGCACACGTCACCGGTCCGTAGCCAGCCGTCCTCGAACGACTGTGGGCTCCGCTCGTCGTTGTAGTACTCGGCGGCGATCCATGGGCCGCGTATCAAGAGCTCGCCAAAGGCCTCCCCATCGTGCGGCAGCTCTTCGCCGACGTCGTCGACGATCTTCACCTCGATGCCGGGTGCGGGGATCCCCGCTGTCTCGAGACGGTCGAGTTGGTCCTGGAGATCCCACTCCTCCATGTGCGGCTTGAGAGTCGCTATCGATGCGACGGGGTTGGTCTCGGTCATCCCCCAGCCCTGGATGACGCGTATCCCGAGATCGGTCCAGTACGCCTCGATCATCGCACGGGGGACTGCAGAGCCACCGCAGAGAAAGGCGCGGATGGTGGAGACGTCGATCTCGGGATGGGCGTCGAGAAACTGCTTGATGCCGAGCCATACCGTGGGCACCCCGGCGCTGAAGGTCACGGCCTCGTCCACGAGCAATCTCACCAGACCCTCCGGCGACAGGTCCGGGCCCGGATACGTCAGCTTGGCCCCCTTCGTGGTGGCCATGAATGGGTAGCCCCAGGCCGACGCATGGAACATCGGCACCACGGGAAGCACGTTGTCGGTCGGCTCGATGGCGAAGTTGGCGAGATTGGAGATGGTGTGCATGTACGTAGACCGCTGCGTGTACGCCACACCCTTCGGATTGCCCGTGGTTCCGGATGTGTAACAGAACATCATCGGTGACCGCTCGTCCAACAAGGGCCAGGCGCCATGCTCTGGCTGGTCGGCGATCAGATCCTCATACGCGACCGACCCGGGAATCGCATCGCTCGCCAGGTCGCCCATGATCACCACGGTGTCGACGGTCTCGAACCTGTCGACGAGCGGGGCAATCAGCGGGACGAGGTCGGGGTCGACGAACAGGGCCTTGTCCTCGGCATGGTTGACGATGTAGAGGATCTGGTAAGCGAACAGCCTGATGTTGATCGTGTGGCAGATGCGTCCGGTGTTGGCGGTGGCCCAGTAGAGCTCGTGATGGCGGTGGTTGTTCCAGGCGAACGTCCCGACCGCCGTGCCTTGTTCGAGACCCAGGGCGTCGAATGCCGAGGCGAGTTTCCGCACCCGGGCGTCGATCGAGCCATACGTCCACCGGCTGACGGACTTGTCCGACTCCACCGACACGATCTCCTGGTCGGGGTGGATCCACACTGCGTGGTCGTAGAGCGTGGACAGCAACAGTGGGAAGTCGTCCTGCATGTGCATCAGCTTGCTCCTCCGATCAGTTTCTCCTTCTCGGCCTCGAACTCCGCGTCGGTGAGCTTGCCCTCATCGTGCAGACGAGACAGTGTCTCCAACTGGGAGGCAGTGGACTCCGGTCTCCCCACCGATCCACCCGACTCCATCTCCAGCACGCGGGCCTCCCGCACGCGGTAGATGAGGGATTGCACAGCCTCCGGCCCCGGGATGTCCTGATACCGGGTCTGGCCGTGCTCCCCGGCCGACTCGATGACGAGATCACCCGTCCCGAAGACACGCTCGAAGATGGACTGGTTGAACGCCACGTCCTGGATGACCTCGAGCGGAATCTCCGTCCCCTTCTTGGCTATCAGCCCTGCCCTGTAGATGAGACGCTCGTTGGTGATCACATGCAGGGTCGTGAACCACCGGACGAGACCGCGGGTTATGAGGACCAGGACGGCTACGGCCACTATGGCGTATGACCACGAGGGCATCTCGAAGACGGCCAGGAGTATGGCAACGGCGATACCGGCCAGGACGACAAGCCCCTCCCTGATGATCCCAGACCAATGCGGGCGGAACTGACTCTCGATCACCTCGTCGTCGCTGAGCAACCGCTCCGGGTATCCCATTCCTGTCCGCTCCTCTGAATCTCGGGTGCCAGCGAGCCTACTTAGTACCGAGTACCGAGTACTGCTCGGCGAAGCCGGGCAAACGCGAGAAACCCCGAGGGAGTTGTGACACCGAAGGGGGGCGACCCCCTTCAA
>JASFVB010000238.1:0-3907 GCA_050050035.1 Acidimicrobiia bacterium
TCTGGGCCACCTCGGTGTCGTCACGTCACCCGATGAGTTTCGTCCGTGATCAACTGGATGGGTGTCTCACCGCCGCTGAGGCGCTCGAGATGCGTCGCAACCGGGCCAGGATCAAGGTGGCCGGGGTGATCACCCATCGGCAACGGCCTGGCACCGCGAAAGGGGTCTACTTCCTCAATCTCGAGGACGAGACAGGTCTGCTGAACATCGTCGTGCTCCCCGACGTCTGGGCGAAGCACCGTCATGTCGTTCGCAAGAGCCCCGCCCTGGTGATCGGTGGCCGTCTCGAGTTCTACGACGGTGTCACCAACATCGTGGCCAGCGATTTCGAGCCGATCGGCATCCAGACGGTGCGCTCCCGCGACTTCCGCTGATTCTCCGAATCAGGTTGGGGTCCTTCGAACTCCCCGCCCGGGGGGCCGCCCCTCCCGGGCCCGTTCTGTGAAGCTTTTTGTACCTCTACGGTCTACTAACCCTCACAGAACGGTCATCGGCATCACGTCAAGCCGTTTTGTGAAGCTTTTTGTACCTCTACGGTCTACTAACCCTCACAGAACGGTCATCGGCAGTTGAAGACGTCCCAGCCGCCGCCGTTGTAGACCTCCCACGCGGCGGCAGCGGTCGAGGCTTCGGCGTCGGTGGCGTCGGCGCCGGCGAACCCGGCGCTGGTCGAGCGTTCCTCCCAGTATCTGGGGAGGTGGTTGAAGAGACCGACTCCACCGGTGCGCAGGTCCATCGCATTGGGGTCGAAACGAGACTCACACCAGGCGATCCGCACCGCCCGGTTCACGTCCGCCGGCTCGAAATAGCGGCTGACCATGGCTCTCACCTCGACCTCGGACAGCCAGCCGGAGCCCGGAGAGGCGATGGTGCCGGTGGCCTCCGATGCGCTCGACGAGTCTGTGGGCTCCTCGGACTCGGTCTCGGGCTCCTCAGTTTCTGCGGGTGTGGCCACGATCACCGCCGAATCGCCGTCACCGCCGAGCTGAGTGAACGCGAGACCGGCGTACGCACCGGCGGTATGGCCGATGGAGGCTGCTGCGGCCTCGGCGGCGATCTCGTCCACAGTCGGCTCAGATGTCCTGAACGTGGCAAAACCGGCGATGGCGAGCACGGTGACGGCCACCCATCCGGCTAAGAACGACAGGCGTCTCGAACGTCGGTAGAAACGCATAATGTCCTGACTCCACACGGGCCCTCACGACCCGCACCCAGGGCTCCGAACCCTAACGAACCACAGCCGTGTATGCAGCTTCCGTGCCGACGTCAGCGACGATCCAACGCCGCGGCCATTCGCTCCACCATCTCGACGATCAGCGACGGCTCGGTGGCGAAATTGAACCTGATGTGCCTATCCGCCTCACCACCGAATGGCGTCCCGGCTGACACCGCGACACGCGCCACGTCGCGCAGGAATGCAGCAGGGTCGTCGACCTCGTAGGCGCTCATGTCCAGCCACGCCAGGTAGGTGCCTTCCGGAGTGGCACACACCGCCCGTTGAAGATGCTCGGGCACGAGTTTGGCGAACAGGTCTCGATTCGACTCGAGACGACCGAGCACCTCGTCGAACCACTCCCGCCCCGAGTCATAGGCCGCAGTGTTGGCGATCAGGCCCAGCGTCCCCACCCCCACCTTGTCGAGAGTGAAGTAATCCTCCCAGGTCTGTCGGTCGGTTTCGTTGGTCAAGACCACCTGGGCGCACTTGAGACCGGGAAGATTCCACGCCTTGGACGCCGACGTGACGGTCACGACCCGGTCCGGGTCCATCGTCGCCACCGGCACGTGACTACGCCCGTCGTAGGTGATGGAGGAGTGGATCTCGTCTGCCAACAGCCTGGCGTCGTGACGGGTGACGACCTCCAGGAGGTCACCGAGCTCGGTCTCGCTGAACACCCTGCCGGCCGGATTCCAGGGATTGCAGAGCACGACACAGCCTGCACCGTCCGCCAGGGCGGCGTCGATGCCCACCAGGTCGAGGGTGTAGCGACCTGCATCGTCTCTGTGTGAGAGGACTTCGATCGTCTCCCGTCCCGCTCTCTCGACCATCCCGAAGAAGGGGAAGTAGATGGGGGTGTGAAGGACCACCGGAGACCCCGGTTTGGTGAGGTGACGGATGGCCCGGGCCAGACCCTCGACCACGTCGGGGGCCGCGTAGACCCACGACGGGTCGACACCCCAACCAAACCGGTCGTCCCAGAAATCGGTTGCGGCTCTTGCCGTGGCGTCGAGGGCTGCCGGGTACGGGTAGGCGGTGAGACCCCTGTCGACGGCGTCATGCAGGGCGGCGGTGATCGCCGGTGCGAGACCGAAATCCATCTCCGCCACCCACGCGGGGAGGACGTCCTCGTCGTAGTAGCCCCATTTGAGGCCACCGTTGGCGCGTAGCTCGTGAATGTCTGTCATTGGGTTACACCCGCCCTTTCCGTCGCCCATGCCCACTCGGGTCGGGTCGGGTCGAGGAGCGAGAAGTGGTCGCACTCGGTTCTGTGGTGCACCAGGGCATGACGCTCGACCAGCTTCAGAGTCCTCTCGATGGGGACGATCTGGTCGGCATCGCCGTGGACGACCACGGTGGGCGCCCTAATCGGCACGGTCGCCGGCGGGGCACCAGCGGCCAGCAGTCGTCTCGCCTCGTCCGCACCCATGTCGTCGTTGGCGACGGCCGACTCGAGATCGAGGAGTGGCGCCAGGGCAACATGAAAGTCGACTTCGGTGCTTGTTCTCTCCAACGCCCAGGCCGCCAACTGGCTGCCGGCGGAGTGGCTGACGACGATCACTCGTCCAGCAGAGATCTCGAGGTGTGGGATGAAGTCGAGAGCCGTCAGGACGTCGTGACCGGACGCCGGCCACCCGCCACCGACCCCGAGCCTCCGGTACTCGAGGTTCCACGTGTCGAGACCACGTCGGGCAAGGTCGACCGCAAGTGTCTCCGTGCTGTCGCGCTCGTGCTCCTGACGCCACAGACCCCCATGCACCAGGACGGCAAGGTTGTCGCCGCCGCGCCGCAGATCCCCGATGTTCTCGTCGTGTGGGCCGTATCGGACAGTCTCGAAGCCCATGGCGGCGCGAATGGCGAGGTGACGCAGGGCCGCCCGGTATCCGTCCAACCCCCGGCCGTAGATGGTCCGCACACAGGCCTCGGTGACCACCGAGTGCCGGCGCCATTCCTCACGAGCACGGATGTTGGAGATGTGGACCTCCACGGCGGGGGTCTCGACGCTCTCTATCGCGTCGGCAATCGCCCGCGACGTGTGGGACAGGGCGGCAGGGTTGATCACGATCCCGTCGTGGTCGGATCGCTGGATCCACTCGATGATCTGTGACTCGGAGTTGCTTTGACTGCACTCGACCTCGATGTCGAGCGCCTCACCCCACGCCACCGCCTTCTCCTCCAGCTCAGCGAGCGTCGTCGATCCATAGATCTCCGGCTCCCGGCTGCCGAGCAGGTTCAAGTTGGGCCCGTTGATCAGCAGGACGCGCATCACGCCACTCGTGGCAGGTGGTCTTCCACCAGATCGTCGGCTTCGCTCAGCACGTCACCCGGGAGTCTGCCCTCGATGACGTCGAAACGCTCGGCAAACTGATTCTCGATGCTTTGGGAGACCAGTCTGGGAGTGATGCCCGGAGACCTGTCTGCGAGGGATCCCGCAGTCCGCGGATCCCAGTCGAGGCCCAACGCCCTGTACACCGGGATGAGGACGTCACGGATGCGGTGCCCGTCGTCGACGACGACCACGCCCCCGATGTGTGCCGCACCACGGACCAGACGTTGTCCAACACCCATGACCTTGGTGAGCCCGCCGACGTTGACAGACCAACCGCCCGGGCAGTACTCCCCAGGGACCTCCCCAACCCGCGCATCCACACCCAGGGCCGCGAATGCGTCGGCCATCAGCGTGGAGATCAT
>JASFVB010000239.1:0-3905 GCA_050050035.1 Acidimicrobiia bacterium
TTGCGGCTTCGCTATCCGCCGGGCCTTGTCATATCGATTCGGTCGGCTGCCTTTCGACCGGCTTCCCGGCGCGCCAGACCTGAACCACACGGCTCAGCGCTTCGGGCTCATGCTCGGGATCGCCCGCGACGGCGACCATATCGGCATCGGCCCTGGCCGCGAGACGTCCCTTCGTGGGAAGGCCCAACGCGTCAGCGCCGTCGAGTGTGAGAGCACGTAGTGCGCCGACCGGGCTCATACCGATCGCGAGGAGATCGTGAATCGCATGTCGCGCAACGTCATGGGGCTTGAACGGGCTGATCCCGGCGTCGGTGCCAACGACGATGCGACCACCGAGGGAGCGGGCCCGAGATTGTGCGGCGATCACACTGGGCATGATCTGTCCGATCGTCTCAGGCAGCACCGCCCCTGGCGTGGTTCCCATGGTCGCCGAGACCGTCGTCGTCGAGCCGGCCAGCCTCTCGAGCAACTCCTCATCGGGTGACACTTGCATCGACTCGTCGAGAAACGTGCAGTGCTCGATCGTGTCGATGCCTGCTTCGACCGCGTGGCCGATCCCCTCCGACCCGTGACAGTGGGCAGCGACGGTGAGACCCGCCGAATGGGCCTCGTCGACCACGAGCCGCAGTTCGTCCGGCCCGAATTGAGACTTCCACATGGGCGTCGCCGGGGTCAGGAACCCGCCCGTCACCATGATCTTGACCACGTCGCACCCACGTGCGATTCGGGCCTGAACCGCGGCGACGAGGTCGTCACGGTCACCGCATTCGCCTCCCAGATACCAACAATGACCGCCCACCAGGGTGATCGGCGGCCCCGAGCACAGGATGGTCGGCAGGTCCGGCGCGTCGCGCAGGTCGAGCGTGACGAAGCCGCGGTCACCCAGGTCGCGCAGCGTGGTCACACCACCAAGTAGAGCGTTCCTCGCGGACGCTCTCGCCCGGATACGAAGCTCTTCGTCGGTGCGATCTGACACCTGGTCCTCGAGACCGCCGTTGCCATCGAAGACGAGGTGTTGGTGACAGTCGACGAGACCGGGCAGCAGCGTCACCCTGCCTAGATCATGCGTTTCGATATCCGTCGGGACATCGGAGCCGACTGCGACCACGGTGCCATCCTCGACCAGCACCGCTGGATCGTCGATGAATTCGGTCCCGTCGAAGAGCCGCTGGGCACGCAGGACATACCGCGCCGTGGCGTTCCGCGGGCTGTTCATCGGTGTTTGTCGCACGTCACGAGTAGACCGGCCGTCTAACCCTTGTACTTGACTCCGCCCTTGAACACGTGAGTGACGTTGTCAGGCTTGGCGAGCACCGAGACATCCGAGGACGGGTCGCCGGAGACGCAAATGACGTCGGCATCCATGCCGTCGACGAGCTGACCGGTGTTGGGCGCCTGGGGGCCCAGAGTCGCCGGGCCGTTGGCCGTGGCTGCCTCGATGGCCTGAAGCGGGGTCATCCCACAGGCGGCGAGCAGGGTCAGCTCCTCGGCATTGCGACCCCAGATGCCGGTTGCCCAGATGTCGGTCCCGAGGGCGACCTTCACCCCCTTCTCGATGGCCAGGGCGATGCCATCGGCGTGGGCCTCGGCAGTCATTTGGATCTTCTTCTTGGCGAACTCCGGTATTCCGTGGGCCTGGCCCTCATTGACGAGCAGATCCACGATGAACCGAGTGGGCACCACGATGGCACCCGTCTCGACCATGGCGTCGGCGGCCTCCTCGTCCATGAACGTGCCGTGCTCGATGGTCTTTATGCCCGCCTCCAGGGCGGCCATGATCCCGCGTTTGCCGTGACAGTGGGCTCCTACCAAACGCTCCATGCGGGTGGCTTCGTCGACGATCGCCTCCAGTTCCTCCGGGGAGAACTGGGGGAGATGCGGGTCGTCCAACTCGCTGAGGACGCCACCCGATGCATGCACCTTGATGACCTTCGCCCCGAGACGGAGCATGCGACGCACCCCGGCCCGGCACTCGTCGGGCCCGTCCACGATGTTGTTCTCACCCCAGATGTTGGAGTGCAGCATCCTGGCGACGGGGAGATCGAGCGAATGACTGTCACCGTGGCCGGCGGTCATCGAGAGCATCGACCCGGAGCCGTAGACGTTGGGGCCGACGACGGCGCCTTCACGAATCGATCGGTCGAGGAACGTCCCCATTCCACCCATCTCGCGCACGGAGGTGAAACCGGCTTCCAGCGCTCGTTTGGCATCGGCGGTGACCCGCATCGCCGATAGCTGCGGTCTGGTGACGAACGCCTCCGGGATGTTGGCCGTGTAGATGCCGATGAAGTGGCCGTGGCACTCCCACATGCCGGGCATCACCGTGTCGGTGGTCACCACGTCGGCGTCCGGTGTCTCGGGTGCGTCAGCGGCCGGGCCGGCGTAGCTGATCGACTCGTCGAACACGACCACCCCGGGCTCGATGACTTCTCCGCGACCGGGTATCAGTCGCGTTGCCTCTATTCGCGTCGTCACGAGACGGTTGCTTTTACCGGTGACTGGTTTGTGGCTTGCAGACCGGCCATGAAGATGGTGCCGCTTATGTAGACGGTGGGGACTTCATCGTCGGCCGTGGTCCGCGTCACATCCGAGAACCCACCCAGCATGAGGTTGGCGTCGCATTTCACCCGCCAGCCCTCGGGGACGATGAGGCTCACCCCACCCATGCAAACCGCCACGTCGAGATACACCCCGGTCGGGGCGGGTGTCGCTCCGCGGAGGTCGAGCATGACTCCGCCGAACATGGCCAAGATCTTCCCTCCGTAGAACGGGTCCGCCACCGACTTGAGGTCACGTCCGTCGAATATCGAAACCAGGTCGATCTCCTCGGTCGTCGGCTCGGCGTTGGACTCCAACAGGAACTTGGCTGCCAGGGCCGCCCCCAATGAGGCGATCATGAACCATCTGAACAGTCTGAACAGGAACTTGATCATCGGTTCGTACCTTACGTGTGTCGTCGGCACTCGGGAACACCAGATCGTCGGCTGCGGTTGAGCGCTGTGTGGGAAAGGCCGATGCGCTCCGTCTCGGGATGGATGCAATCCGGGTGACGGCGAGGACGAAGAGGCCAGTGCCAACCGGGACGGCGCAGTTCGACCACGAGGGGTTGCGCCCGACGCTTGGCACTCTCGCCCGGGAGGGGCTCTCCGGTGTTGCCGAGCACACAGTCGACCTCACCCGGTATCTCGCGTCTGTTGGTTCGGCCGACCCCGACGGTCTGAGTCGCGACGAAGCGCTTGCCTTCTGGATCAACGTGTACAACGCATGCGCCATCAAACTGGCGGTGGAGGCGTATCGCCGGGGTGAATGGACGGTGTTGAGAGTCCCGGGCGTCTTCTCCCGTGCCGAGCTGGAGGTGGCAGGGGAGCGGCTCAGCTTGAACGCCATCGAGCACGGCAAGGTTCGTCGTTTCGGAGACCCACGCATCCACGCCGCGTTGGTGTGCGGCTCTCTGTCGTGCCCGACGCTGCGTCCGGAGCCGTATGACGGCGACACCATCGCAGACACCCTCGAGTTGCAGATGACCTCGTTCGTCGCCAATGGGGGAGCTCTGGCCGGGGATGATGACGAGGTTCTGCTGAGCCGGATCTTCCTTTGGTACGGGCCGGATTTCGTGCGTCCCGCCCGTATGCCCTCGTTTGTCCCGGTCTCGGTGAGACGGACCGTGAAGGCCTTGAGCCCGTGGTTACCTGAATCCTTACGGGAGCGGACCGAGGTCCGTTTTCAAACCTATGACTGGAGGCTCGCCTGCGAGGTCGGCTGAACGGCGAGAAGCTTTCTGGTTATTCCCTTGACGCAAGCGTGGACAGTCGGCCATCATGTCGCAATCGAATGAAGGAGCGCCGTTGATCGAGATGCGTAGAACCGCAACCGACACTGCAGTCACCGGATTCTGCACGTGCGCC
>JASFVB010000240.1:0-3886 GCA_050050035.1 Acidimicrobiia bacterium
GAGGAAGGTCTCGAACATCACCTGTTCCTGGGCAGAGTCCTCGGACAGGTGCGCTCATGACCACTCTCATCGTCTTGACAGTCGTCGACATCGTCCTGCTCATCGCCGGGCTCGCCCTGTATCTGTGGATCGTGGGGACACAACTCACCCGTATCGCAGGCAACCTGGAGGAGTGCAACGAGCTCGTGGGCCGTATCAATGCGAATGCGGACTCCATCGAGGGCAACCTCGAGCACGTCAATCGCACCGGTGGCGTGATCGCCGGGGCGCTTCCACTGCTCTACGACATGGCCGAAGGAATCGTCGTCGGAGCCACGTACGACCCGGAGAAGGTGCCGGAGCGGGGACCGGCGGCGCCGGCGTCCGGGAAGCGCCGGTCAAGACTGCTGGAGGCCGTCGGCTACGACCCCGACTGATAGCGAGTCGCCGAACTCCCCGCGATTTCTCTGACTATCTCTCGATCCTGCTTTGTGAAGCCGTTTTCTGTCACAGGTGGTTTGTACGTTGACGGTATGGGGAGTGAGAGATGAGCCAGCTCCGATCGGTTCTCGACGAGCTGGCAGCGACATCGGCCGCGGATTTGTCGCTGTCGGAGCTCGACACCGAGATCACTGAGCTCCTCGACAGCTATCAGCGAGTTGAGGTCTTGCTGGCCGACCGGGTAGATGAGCTTCGCGGCCGGGATGGCCATGTCAGTCTGGCCCA
Source organism: Acidimicrobiia bacterium (assembly GCA_050050035.1). GTDB lineage: Bacteria > Actinomycetota > Acidimicrobiia > Spongiisociales > ZC4RG35 > JANQRA01. The sequence goes on from JASFVB010000240.1 coordinate 706, forward strand.
CCCGTCGCCCACGTCGTACCTGATGGACCGGGGCGGTCTGTCTGCATCCCGAGCCCGCACCATTGTCTCTATGGCCAATGCCCGCGAGCGCGCCCCGGTGACACACGCCGCATGGTCGGATGGCCGATTGTCCACCGACCAGGCCCGGAGAGTCCTTACGATCGCCGAGTCGGTACCGGACCAGTTCCCTGATGCCGAAGACAAGCTGGTGGAGGTCGTCGAGCCACTGTCGGTCAGAGCCACCTGCACGGCATTGGAGTATTGGCGTCAGTCGGTCGACGGGCCCGGAGACTTGGGCACCGACGTGCAACTGGCACGACGGGGTGTCTCGCTTTCTGGCACGGTCAACGGGATGCGCCGCATCGACGGATGGCTGACCCAACTCGCCGGTGAGACCCTCGAAAGGGCGCTGGACGCATTGATGCCCCCACCCTCACCCCACGACCCGAGAACGCCACGGCAACGACGTCACGACGCATTGGAGGATCTGGCCAGAGACTGGCTGGAGCATGCGGACACTCCGACGGTGGGAGGCGAGAAACCACAGATCACGTTGGTCACCGACCTCCCCGCGCTCCGGGGAATCGCCGGCGGGACCCATGAGACGACCAACGGGGATGTCGTCGACGTCGAGATGCTGCGCATGATCGCCTGTGACTCATCGGTTTCCCGTGTCGTCTTGGGCCCCGAGGGCGAGATCCTCGACACGGGACGCAAGACGAGGGTCTGGTCAGCGGCGCAGCGACGAGCCATCTTCGCTCGGGACCGCCATTGCACCAGCGACGGCTGCGAACGCATAGCCCGTCATTGCGACATCCATCACGAGACCCACTGGGCAGATGGAGGCACAACCGACGTGGCGAAGGGCAGGCTGCTCTGCCGATTCCACCACACGCTCGAGCATCTCCGACTGGCTCTGAAACGACGTCGAAGACGAAGACGCTAGGGGTGGCCTCTTCCCCACCACCCCGGAGGACTCGAGAACCCAAGAGGAAGCACAGAATGCCGGTTATCGCGTTGTCAAGGGTGCGCGAGATCGCTCGGCCGGCTGAGTGATCTGGGCGGGCCGGCCGGAAGGCGTGAGCGCATTCCCAACCAGTCGCCTCGACAGCCCAGCCCGAGACAAGCGCCGGCTAGCTGGCCACCGCAATGACAGCGCCTAGTTAGCCATTCTGGGCTTGGTAGTTGGCCGCAGGCCAGTCGAAACGGTCAATGCGAGTAGACACCTCAAAGTGATCCTCCTTCCACTCGGCAAGGCGTATGGCTACCACGCTGGCCGGCGACTCCAGAAAACGGAGGAAGTAGGCAGACTTCTCCGGGTCCTCGAATACAGGCACCAAGACGGCGTGCCGGGCCTCGGCCGCGCGGACAATCACGAGAATCGCCCACGGTGCCCCCGCACCGACGAAGTAGAAGCGGCCGTCCGAGGCGGTTCCCTGCATCTCGTCGGCTCCACCCAGAATCGGCCGCACCATGTTCACAAACCTTGGGAAGTGCCGCTCACCAGCAGCAAGAACTGTCGCTCGTGGCTCTCCATGATGGGCGTCAAAGAAGTCGCCAAGGACCGTCCGGCCCAGGAAGCGACCACCCGCAGACATGGCGTAGGTGTAGCCAAGAAGACTGAACAGGGTCAGATGGGCGGCCTTCAAGACAGAGACCAGAGCAGGCAGGCGGATGTCCTTGGAGATCTGGATCTCCCAACGCAACTCAAGGCTGTCGAGGAGCTCGTTCGGCCGCATCTTCAAGGCCAGATCGATAGTGCCTTCTCGAGTATCCAGGGCGACCCTTGTGTGTTGGTCTGGAACGGGACCCGTCGGACGGTAGTGCTCGACCTCCTGGTCCTCGACTGTGATCGCCGGGCGTAGACGCCGACTCAAATGGCGGTCGGCCAGGACATCGATCGGATCGTGCTGTCCGCCATCCTGGAGCGCCAGGAAGTCGGCCTCAAAGACAGACCCATAGAACGAGTCAACATCGCTGCGCTGGATCGTCCACCCTCGGTGAGAATCGCGGAATGCCTGGTTGATGACGTGAGCGCGGCAAAGTCCGACTTCCTCATCGCGGTAGAGAAGCGGGCAGTAGAAGGTCTCAAAGGGCCTGCCGGCAACGCTCGCGTAGTCCGCTCGTAGCTCCTCGATCTTGTCGAGAGCGGCCTTGTTCAGATCCTGATGATCGTTCACGATCGGGCCCACACTTCACGTTCCACTCTGGATGCCACCGAACATCTCGTCTCTACCGGCATTGTGAGATGATCCCAGATCAGTCGATCCCGAGCTATCGCGAGCACCTCGCAGAAACCACGCATACCGGCACTTCGTTTTCGGGGCGCAACGAGTGTCGATCCACGGCCGCCAGGACGACCAATTCAGTCGATGTCGAGCGTGTCATTGCGCTCTTCGATACGTCTCAGCCACCCACCTGGCCGCCAGCCCAACCAAACCGCCGTTCCGAGCGCGATCGAGATTGCTAGAGCAATCGTGAGCGACTAGTCGAACAAGAAGACGCCTCCCGCAGCCATCCCGAGGCCTGACAAGAAGCCGAGGGCAGCCGGGTGGCTCGCCGCCCATCTGGCGCGTTGCGAAGACGTGGGGCTTATTGGAACGAGGACGATCGACAGCCACCAGTTCATTTGACCACAGCCCTGGCAGTCCGCACGAGATCAACTGATCCCGAACGATAACGCACGTCCCGCCTTGCCGTCCGGTATCGGCACTTCGAGTGATGGTCTAGGACTCAACCTCGGCTTCGTAGTTGGCGCATCGGCCGTCGCTCGTGCAGAGCCGAACGAGAAGTCGCTGCGTTTTTCTCGGGAGTCGGACGGTGAGCGAGTCTCCTTCTCCCTCGCTCTCAAGACTGACCTGTTCGGATTCGGTGAATGCGCGAACGTCGAACACTGGGTCATCCCTGATCTCGACTTCGATCCTCACCTCCCGGGACTCGGCTACCACAAGCGTTGGAAGCCGCTCGGCGAATGTGTCACTGTCGAACCCGGGACACGACCAGCTCGTGTGGGGCACGGCGAGATCCTGCGGTCCTCTCATCAGAATGGTGTCGGGCGGATATTCACCCATTGCGGCCGCACACGCTTCGTTTGGCTCTGATTCCTCACCCGTTGTGCGCTCCCCAACGCTGCAAGCTGCAACGAAGACGGCTGCGGCCATGGCAAGGGCTATTCGCCAGG
>JASFVB010000241.1:0-3853 GCA_050050035.1 Acidimicrobiia bacterium
TGACATCCCGTTGTCCAGGAGACTGCGAACCACCTTCAACGCCACCAGGTCGCGGAACGAGTACAGACGTCTCACTCCCGGACGGCCACCGGTGTCCTGAAGCGACGGCTGGACGAGCCCGACCTTGTCCCAGTAGCGCAGTTGATGATGTGTGCAGTTGCTCAGCCGACAAGCCTGCTCGGCGGTGAATGCCTGCTCCACTCTGTCCTTCCAAAACCTCTACGCAAGAGCCCCAGGGTGCTCCTGTTGATCAAATCCCGGTCGGCGTGAGCCCACGACGATGGCCGACGGGGCGGGAACACTAGCGACTTCCTCGGCGGCCCGCAGTTCAGGTGGTTGCGGGTCCTATTCGTCGGCGGTGTCGTGCTCCTCGGCGTTCTCCGGGCTCCAATCGCGCAGTCTCAGCGCATTGACCAACGAAGTCGCCGATGCGACGAGGAGGACGAATCCTGCAACCGCGATCCAGGTGTTGGAGACATAGGCGATGACGATCGCCAGACCTACCAGAATCCCGATAGCCGACAGCCGGGCACCCACACGGGCAGGTCTCTCGACCCTCTTTACGGCGCGGGCCAGCTCAGGGTCTTCCTCGTAGAACTGTCTCTCGATCTCAGCGAGAATCCGCTGTTCTTTGTCATCCAAGGGCATCTCGTAACCATCTCGGATCGGTGTGCCGTACCGAAGACAATACACCGCTTGGCAACACACTCATCGAGGTTCTTCGCCTCTGTTGCGAGAAATCCGACCCTTGAGCAGACGGGCGGGCCCGACCGAGCCGGCCCCAAATCTGGCCTGGACCTCCGCCACGCTGTCTTCGACACGCTCCCAATCTTCGTCAGCATCGAGTTGCCGTTGCACGGGCTCCGATGCCGATTCGAGTGATGTGCCACCCAGGCCAAGAAGACGCACAGCCCGCGGATCGGCGATCGAGTCGAGCAGTCCGACGGCCAGACCGTAGATCTGTCGCGAGCCGTCGAAGGCCGTCTCGGCCGTCGTCGAGCGGGTGACGGTGGTGAAGTCCGCCTTTCTCAATTTGAGTGTGAGAGTTCGACATCGGAGGCCCGACACCCTCAGACGGGAGGAGAGCCGCTGAGCAAGACCGAGGAGGGAGGTATCCATCACGTTTCGGGTCTCCAGGTCGTAGGGATAGGTCTCCTCCACCGAGACCGACTTGGCCTCGGCGTCGGGGACGACAGCACGAGGATCGATGCCGTTGGCCAGATCGTGGAGATGACGACCGTTCGTCGGGCCGAGGGCGGAGACGAGTGTCTCGACCGGCATCGTGGCAATGTCTCCGATCGTCTCCACACCCAGACGTTCCAGTGCAGCCAGCGTCGCCGGGCCCACGCCCCACATCGACTCGGCTCCCAGATCTGCGAGAAACGCCTTCTGGGATTCTGCCGGGACATGAAAGACGTCGTCCGGCTTCGCCGCCTTGGAGGCGAGCTTGGCGATGAACTTGACCGAAGCGATCCCAACCGACGCGGGGAGCCCCAGGTCGTCCCTCAGCTTCTTCCTCACCGACTCCCCCACTGCAACCGCGGAGGGAAGATGCAAACGAAGCCCGCCTACATCCAGGAACGCCTCATCGAGACTGAGACCTTCCACGACCGGCGTGTAGGACCGGAACACCTCGAACACCGCTGCCGAGACCTCGGAGTAACGGTCATGGGAGGGTGCGACGACCCGGAGCTCGGGGCACATGCGCAACGCTGTCGCGGTTGGCTGAGCCGAGTGGACGCCAAATCGGCGCGCCTCGTAAGACGCGCTGGCGATGACGCCACGTCGCCCGGAGCCGCCCACGGCGACCGGAATCCCTCTCAGGCTCGCGTCGGCGAGTCGCTCCACTTCCACGAAGAAGCTGTCCATGTCGACATGGAGAATGGGCTCGGGCCACACGACGGAAGTCAAGATAGCCCGCTTCCGGCATCCACACTCACCGCAGGAGTTACCCCGGTTTCGACATCACACGAGCCAAACTGACTTCGAATGGCAGCGTTTGTTCACCTCGTCCGTCACGCGGAGATCGACAATCCGGACCACCTGGTATGCGGCTCCCTGCCCGGTTTCGGGTTGTCCCCGTATGGGATCGAACAGGCCCGACGGGTTGCCCGCTACCTGGGCCCGAGGCCGGTGGTGGCCATTTGGTCCTCACCCCAGGAGCGCGCACTTCGCACCGCCGAGGAGATCGCCGCACGGTCCGGTGTGCCGGTAAGGGTGCACCAAGATCTCACCGATTGGCGTCTGATGGAACGATGGAAGGGTCATCCGTGGAACGCCATCTCCGAGTTGTTCCCCGGGGAGATCGAGGCGTACCTGGCCCATCCCGACGATCTCGACTTCGTCGAGGAGCAGTTAACCGAGGTGGCTGCTCGCGTAGCCAGGGTGGCCCGCGCCCTAGACGCCGAGCACCCCCACGGCGACGTTGTGATCGTGTCGCACCAAGACTCCCTTCAGGCGGGTCTCCTTCATCTCACCGGCGCCGACTTGGGCCAGCTCCATGATGCGAGACCGGTGAGTGGCGAGGTCGTCACTCTCCGCCCTGGCCCGGCCTGGCGGCTGGAGACGACATGGGAGCCCAGCGACAGGCCACGGTTTGGCGAGAAATCCGATCTCCGCCTCGTGAAGGCGGGGAAGACCGACGGGCCCAGCCCGGCCTGACCGGCCCGTAGTCGGCCCGGCGACTTCCAGTTGGAGACACTCGCTGGCAGACTCGTTCGGGTGAGGGCATCCCTGTCCGCCTCGACTCCGCTGGTGGCCGCAATCGTCTGGACGGTCGCCCTGATGGTCGACTCGTCGCCCTATGACACCGCTGCGGCGACGTTGATTGCCGCCGGGCTGCTCACCACGTCGTCGGTGGCCACGGTGGGCATGATCGTCACAGGAGGGCGATGGGCGCGGCTCCTGGCTCTCGGAGCAGTGCTGGCCACGACGGTCGTCGCCGTGTTGCGACCCGTCGACGTCCTGTGGATGCTCGGGATCGGGGCAACGGCGATCTCACTGTTCGCTCTCTTCTCACCCGGACTCACCCGGACCATCAGAAGACTCCCGTCAGCGTCAGGTCCTCCGCCGAGAGCAATCGCCGGCCCGCTGCTAGCCCTCTACGCGCCGGTACTGCTCGGGCTCGCCGGCTCCGAAGCCGACGAGTGGGCGCTGCTCGTAGTGGGGCTCTCCGCCCCGGTGGCTGCCTTCATGTACACCCGGGTCCTCCCCGGAGGTCTCATGGCCGTCAGAATCATCTGGCCGGCAGCCGCACTCGCTCTGGCTCCCCTTCTCGGCCCGCTCTGCGGAAGCGTGACGGCTGCCCTGGCAGTTGGTGTGGCGGTGGCGTCGTGGCACCCGCTCGCCAAGGCGTCGTATCACCCACCACAGGAGAAGGGAACCGCTCTACCGATCCCTCCGGAGCTGGCGCCGTCGGATGTTTTGGACGCTGCCGAGATAGACGACAGAGGCCGACGGCGTTGAGACGTCTCCCGAACCCATGGATAGCGATCCCCGCACTGCTGCTTGGAGCCCTTGCCGGTGTTCTGGGCTGGGTGGTGACCGACGTCAGCTGTCGTCAACCTGACGCCGACGGCGTGGTGACGTCATGCAACGGGTGGGCCGGGCTCTTCGCTGTCGTATCGTTTCTCGTGGTCACGATCGGAGTGACCTTGATGCTCGCACTCGTGTTTCGAAGTCTCGCCGAGTGGCGCGATCGTCGCTAACCATCCCTGATATCCCAGCCGGCCCCGTCTTCTGGGCGTAGAAAGCCTCGTCTTTCGAGGCTTTCTACGCCCAGAAGCAAGAAACCCCAATCTATCGAGCCCAAGGCTCGAGAGACATCTACCCCAGCTTCTGGTGGACGAGATCG
>JASFVB010000242.1:0-3826 GCA_050050035.1 Acidimicrobiia bacterium
CCTGAGTGTGGGTGGGATGTACTCCATCCCGAGAGCGGCATAGATATCGGCCTCGGTTCGAGATGCCACGACGTCGTCTCCATCGAACAACCCGTACTCACTCAAGAGCCAGCCACGATCGATCGCCTTCTGACGCAATTGGATGTTGTGCGTCTTCGATCCGGTGAAATAGAGCAACGCCGATCCGAGCTGGTCGGGGGTGACGGTTCTCACATCGACCTGAAGACCCTCTCTGGTGAGAAAGGAGGTCTTGGTGTCACCCGAGCCGATCACCTCGGCGACCGCCGGCATGGCGAGCACGGTCTCGTGCACCTGTGGGGCATTCGTCGTGGAGACGACTATGTCCACGTCCCCGACCGTCTCGAGGAAGCGGCGCATCGAGCCACAAGGCACTGCCTGATCCACCCCGTCGAGCGCGGCGAGCCGGTTGGCCAGCGAGTGTGCGAAGCCATAGACCTCGACCAGCGGGGTACGGCGATCCTTGCCGTGGAGACCGAGACGCTCGATCGCCTTCTTGATCTTCTCCTCGGACTTCTCGCCGAGCCCGGGGAGCTCACGAAGACGCTCCGAGTCGACGGCGCTCTTGAGCCCATCGATGTCCTCGACACCAAGCTCCGACCGGATCATCTTGAGTGTCTTCGGTCCGAGCCCGGGGATCTTGGTGAGCTCGACGAATGCCGGCGGGTACTTCTCGCGGAGGGACTCCAGCTTCGCCACCGTTCCCTTCTCGCCGAGCTCCAAGATCTTGTCAGCCGTCGAACCGCCCACACCCTTGAGCTTGACCAACTCCGTCTTGGACAGCCCGTCGAGCTCACCCGGATGCGCCTCGATGCCCGCAATGGCGTTCTCGTACGCCCTCACCTTGAACGCCTGTGGTGAGCCCTCGTCGAGCGAGGTGAGCTTGGCGAGCTCGACGAGCATGCGTATCGCCTCGGACTTCGTCGGCATCAGCCGAGGATATCGGTGGCCCCGGCGTCGCCATCGATTAACTCGGTCTTTGCGATCTCTACCGGCCCAGCCACCTCCCCGGGTCGAATTCGGCGCGCGACGAGGAGCGGACCCGAACCGGCCCGAACACCGGAACGTGTGCGTCGACGACTACCGAGACGAGCACGACGCGGGACGTCAGGCTGGTGTCCACGGCGCAATCACATTCGGTCAGAGTTGCGCCATTCGCGGCAGCGATCTCCCGGGCCGATGACACCGGCATTTGCCCCGATGCGGCCGGGTAGGTGGCCACGGCGGCCGCCAGAGCGGCGGCATCCGCGGCATTGTCAGCGCGGGTCCTGGCGGCGTAGAGCGCACCGATTGCCCCAACCGCCACCCCCACGATGATGACGACGGCCAGAACTCCGGTCATGGCCACAGTCATCGACCCTCCGTCCGAATTCACCGCTCGACACGCATCACTGCCGAAGCCGAGACTGTCACACCAACATCTTCGAGCAGAGGTATGCCGAGAAGATGCCGCAAGCTCGCGGTGACACTGGCCGGCTTGCCCACGACGGAGGGACGTGTCACGGATACGCGGACCCGATCCCTATCGGCGGGGCTCAATCCGTTACGAACCGCATCCACGGCCTTGGCGGGATCGGGGGTCGTGGCAGCCACACGCACTCCCTCACGGACCGCGCCAAGCAGTTCGATCCGGGTGCGGGCCACCGAGATCACCTGGATCCCGGCGGCCAACACTGCGATGAGCAAAGGCACAACGAGAAAGAACTCGATCGTGACCGAGCCCTCGTCGCGGCTCAGAAAGCTCCGGCCACCCATGAGATGACCTTGCCGAAGAGATTGCCGAGCAGACCTCCGCCGCTGCCGGACTGAAACCACTTCAGGGCAATGATCGCGAGGGCCGTCGCCGCCAGGATCACGAGGAAGTACTCGACTGTCGCCGACCCCCTCTCCGAGCTCATCCGGGCAAGGGCCCGGCTCCAGATACGTGTCATGAGACACTCCTTCCATTGTCCGGTTGCCGACCGGTGCGGGAGGAAGTGCGGAAGTCACGAGAGCACTCCCGTGAGGTCCTCGAACATCGCGAGTAGTGACGGGGCGTACATGAAGAGGACCAGCCCGGGGAGCATCAGCAACGTCACCGGGATCATCAGCTTCACAGGGAGAGTCCGAGCCCTGGCGATCCTGTCTGCCTTTTCGGTGGCGAGCTCCGATTCGAGCATTCGCGCCACGGCGCGACTCAGCGAAGCACCGCTCCGCTGGGCCCGCGCCAGTTGGGTCACGATGGGACGGAGGGATTCGTCGGCGTGAGGCAGCGAGCCAACCAGCCCCGAGATCCGCGCCACTCTGGCGACCACGTTCAGGTTGCGATAGCTCCGAAGTGTCTTGGCCACCTCGGCCAATGCAGCCAGCACAGAGAGCCCGGAGCGAAGCTCGACAAGAAGAAGCACGAGCACCAGCGTCGACGGAGGGTCCGGTGCGGGGCGGTTGGCGATCCGTCTCCACGCGACGGGGGCGGAGGCACCGAGCACGGCTCCAAGCAGTCCCCCGACCACCAAACCCAACGATGCCCCGAGAAGAGGGATCATGCGCTGGCCCTCCAAACGATGGTCGTGGCGATCGTGATACCCAAGAGGAACATGCCGAGGCCGACGAGCGTCGCGATTCGCTGCTGTGCCGAAGCGAGAAGTGACCAGATGTCACCCGAGGTGACCCGACTCACGACAAAGACGAGAGGTGCCCCTACGAGCACGAGAGCCGTGGCCCGCCCTGGGGCCGCAGCGACCCTCAACTCGTGATCGATCTCAGACTGGGCGAGGGCGAAGGACGCCAGCTCGTCGAAGATCCCCGCCGCCCCACCGCCGGACCGAGCCGCGGTGATGATCGTCAACCTCATCTCCTCGCCGACCCCGGCGAGCGACGAGGCCAACCTGGATGCGACCTCCTCGATTGGCGCCCCCAGCGGCGAAGGACGCACGCCCACCGATGTGGCTGCCGACGCAAGCGCCTGGCGGAGCGTTGCACCCGCCCGCAACTCCGATGCCACGCCCTCACAGAAGAGCACAGCGGAGACATCCTCACGCGGGCGGTTCCTCCACGCGACGATTGCGATGACGGCGGCGGTGAGGAGAGGCACGAAGAGGAGAAGAGCCAGAATGGCCACGCGCCGCCACGAGAGCCCGGCCGCCACCCCGATCGCGAGGAGAATCGTGCCGATCACGCTGTGTCCTCCACTTGTTCGATCGCAGTGATCTTCCTCTCGCCACCAACCCGGTCGATCTGGACGACGAGGTCGACACCGCTGCGAAGTTGCCGAGACACGGCCGACTCAGATGTGTCACCGGCGCTCATGGCCAGGGTCTCGAGCCGGAGCATCGCCTCGCGGGGCGAGTTGGCATGGACTGTGGTGAGTGAGCCATGGTGCCCGGTGTTCAACGCGGAGATCAGATCGAGGGCCTCGGCGCCACGTACCTCGCCCACAACGATGCGGTCGGGGCGTAGTCGAAGTGCCGAGCGGAGGAGCATGCGGATGGTCAACTCACCCGCGCCCTCGGCGTTCGGCGGGCGTGCCTCGAGCCTGACGACGTGACCGGGCAGACTCAGCTCGGCGGCATCCTCGATGGTCACGACACGCTCCCCATGTCCGATCTCTGCGCCGAGCAGGTTGAGGAGTGTGGTCTTTCCGGTGCCTGTCCCACCCGACACCACGATGGTGCGTCGCTCACGAACCACATCGACCAGGGTTTGCACCTGGTCATCTGTGGCAGTTCCGACGCCGACCAGCTCTTCGAGGCTGGTGACTCGCTGTGTGAAGCGGCGTATGGCCACCAGCGGATGCCCGACGGCGGCCGGTGGGAGGACGGCGTGCAGC
>JASFVB010000243.1:0-3815 GCA_050050035.1 Acidimicrobiia bacterium
GACCCACGATGGCGTTCATTTCGAACTCGACGCCTAGCTCGTCGAGGGCTGCGATCTCGGTCTGGACGATCTCTTTGGGGAGTCTGAATTCGGGGATGCCATAGACGAGGACTCCTCCGGGCTCGTGGAGAGCCTCGAAGACTGTCACCGAATGCCCCGACCGAACCAGATCCCCCGCACACGCCAGCCCCGAAGGCCCGCTGCCGACTATGGCGACGGTCTTCCCGGACGGGCGTGGCACCTCGGTGACCTGATCGAAGCCCTCGGCCCGCATGTAGTCGGCGACATACCTCTCGAGGTGGCCGATCGCTATGGGCTTTCCCTTCTTGGCGAGGACGCATGCGCCTTCGCACTGGTTCTCCTGTGGGCAGACCCGCCCACAGATCGCCGGGAGGAGGTTGTCCCGCTGGATGACCTCGGCCGCGTCCTCGATTGCGCCCTCGGCGATGAGACGGACGAATTCGTCTATCCGAACGCCAACGGGGCAACCCTCGACACAAACCGGTCTCTTGCACTCGAGACATCTGGAGGCCTCGAGACGCGCCATCTGTGCGGTAAGACCCAGATTGACCTCGTCGAACGAACCTGACCGCTCGGCGGCGTCACGTGCCGGCATGTCGACACGGTCGAGCTGCATCCGCTCCTTTTTGGTCAGCGGGTTGTTCATGAGATCGACACCGCCCGGCATTGCGTCTCGTCGAACTGACTGTTCCGGAGTTGCTCGAACTCGGCGTACGCCCGATTGCGTCTGGAGAGCAGATCGAAGTCGACGAGGTGAGCGTCGAACTCGGGGCCGTCGACGCAAGCGAACTTGATATCGCCTCCGACGTCCACACGACAGCCGCCACACATCCCCGTGCCGTCGACCATGATCGGGTTGAGCGAGACCACCGTGGGAATGGCCTCCGGGCGCGTCACCTCGGCCACTGCCTTCATCATCGGAATCGGACCTGCTGCGAAGACGATGTCCACGTGTTCGTTGGCGACTACCTCCTCGAGGACGTCCGTCACCAAGCCGGGCCAGCCGTAGGAGCCGTCATCGGTGCAGACCATCACCCTCGCGCCAGTCTCTACGAGCTCCGACTCGAGGATCACATACTCGCGGCTGCGCCCACCTGTGATGGCGATGACCTCGTTGCCTTCCTTGACCAGCGCATCTACCACCGGGTAGGCGATGGCGGTGCCGACCCCGCCTCCCACCACGACGGCGGTGCCGTAGTCACGGATCTCGGATGGCCTGCCCAGGGGACCGGCGACGTCGCTGATCGTCTGGCCGCCCTCGACCATGTTGAGCCTGCGGGTCGTCTTGCCGACTCCTTGCACGTAGAGGGTGACCGTGCCGGTCTCGGTGTCGGCGTTGGCCACCGTGAGCGGGATGCGCTCCCCGGTCTCATCGACGCGGACGATCACGAACTGGCCCGGGCGGCAATGTCGGGCAACGTGAGGCGCATCGACGACCATCCGACGCACTCCGGGGCCGGCATCGCTTGCTTCCACTACCTGATACATGTGAACTCAGGGTCACCGTCGGACTTCTGCAAGGAGAAGACAAGGGGCATTTGGGCCTGATCGCAGAGGACAATCGGATGATTCGCCAAGGCTCAGCGGCCCCGAGGCCGGGCGTCTTCAGAGGTGGGCCCTGCTACTTTCCCTGGGTCGACGCCGGTCGTTGCACCGACCCATGGACCAGCTAGCCGCATCCGTGCACGAAATCGCCTCCGAGTCCGGTTTCTCGGGGGTGGTTCGGGTCGACCACCGTGGCGACACCCGTCTCTCCGAGGCCTTCGGGTGGGCGCATCGCGGGCTCCGACAACCCAACACCGCCGACACACAGTTCGCCATCGCAAGCGGGGGCAAGGGGCTCACGGCTTTGGCCGTGGTGAGCCTGATCGTCGAGGGAGCTCTATCCCTGGAGACAACAGCTCGTTCCGTTCTCGGCGAGGACCTGCCCCAAATCGCCGAGGATGTGACGGTCTGGCATCTGCTCGCGCACAGATCGGGGATCGGCGACTATCTCGACGAAGAGAGCGAAGACCTGGATCTCAACGACTACGTGCTCGCCTCCCCAGTGCAGGATCTGGACACCACCGAGGCGTTCCTGAGAGAGGTCGACGGCTTCCCGACCAAGTTCGGGGCCGGTGAGAGGTTCTCCTACAGCAATGGGGGCTACATCGTGCTTGCGGTGATCGCCGAGCGGGCTGCCGGCGTTTCCTACCACGACTTGGTCGAAGAACGTGTTCTCGAGCCGGCGGGGATGACTGACACCGGATTCCTTCGCTCCGACGAGCCTTCCGGCCGGATGGCATTGGGCTACCTGCACGGGGACGGTCTCAGAACGAACGTGTTCCACCTGCCGGTCCGTGGGAACGGCGACGGCGGCGTCTACACCACGGTCGGCGACATGTATCTCTTCTGGCACGCTTTGTTCAACGGCCTAATCGTGCCGACCGAGTGGTTGGCGGAGATGATTCGACCACACAGTGAGAACCCCGAGGAGGAGACCCGGTACGGCCTCGGTTTCTGGCTGGCACCGGCCGGGGCCACCGTGAGCCTGGTTGGAGGTGACGCCGGGGTTTCCTTCCACAGTGCGCACAACCCCAACGACGATCTGACTTGGACGGTTATCTCCAACACCACAGATGGTGCCTGGCCGATGGTGAGGCATTTGAAAGCTGCACTTCACGGCTGAGCCCACGAGCCCCAACCAGAACCGGGTCGACACCAACCGGCAGAAGGCCATTCCTCGCGTTGCTCTCAGCGATGGACTTGACGGAGCACCCGCAGAGCGCGGAGGGTGTTCCATCGACTCGGTTGCCCCGGTTCCTCCATTCGAAAATGCTCGCGTCCCGAGTGATGGTTCTGCAGCTTCCAGCGACCTTCAGCGGTTCGTTTCCGCTCGACCAACTCGACAGCCTCGTCCCATCTCGGATCCGGTTCCACGGCGGCGAGACACAGGTATTCGAGACCACGGAGCACGTCGTACCACCACCGGGGTGGGAAGGAGAAACGGGTCCACGACGGGTTGATGATCTCGCCGGTGGAGAGCGAGCGCATCAGCCGTCGCTCCAGCAGGAACTCGTGTGCCCTCAGCCGGGCCGCAGCCGCCCCTTCGCCCAGTGAGGGCTCGATCCGAGTCCGTTCGAACTCGAGAAGGGCCTCCAGGGTGCTGATCGTGGTGTGGAAGGACGATCGTGTTGAACCGCGCACCACCTCGCAATTCCACCCGCCGTCGTCCATCTGCTGGTCGAGGAGGAACTCGACGGCGTCGCAGGTTCGACTGCCGGCAACGCCGAAGTAGCAGGCCAGGGCGACGTTCATCGCGGTGATGCAGGTCTCGCCGATGTATTCGAAGAAGGGGACGCCCCCTCCTCCTGAGACCCCGTGACGCCAGGTTCGCCCACCCTCCTCGAGACGCGTGATCGCCTGACGCACCGCATCCGCGCCCGGATCGATCCCGTAGTGGCGGAGCTGGAGGAGGGTGTATGTAGTCGAAACCCACTTCGGCGAGTAGAAGCCGCCGCCCCATTGCCCGTCGGGCTCTTGAACGTCGAGCAGGGCCCGGCCCCACCCCTCGGCGGCGACACGGGCACGCTCACGGCCCACGTCGGTCGGGTCTTCGTCAGTCAGATCAGCCTTCACCTGCCATCTGATCGAGGGGTCACTCTGGAGAAGCCAAGCGATGACATCCATGTGTTGTCCCTCCCGGTCGGCTCGAGCTCACCGTGTCCCCCTGGCCAATACGCTAGTGACCAATGACGGCACGGTCGCGACGAGGAGGAAACCTGTGAGCACCGGAGAACGACTCTTTTCGCTGG
>JASFVB010000244.1:0-3789 GCA_050050035.1 Acidimicrobiia bacterium
TCGGCAGATGCCCCTCGTCGACGCGGAGGCGCTGCAGCGCCTTGCGGCGTCGCCCCGCGCTCCGGCGTTGATTCGACGCCAGGTTGACGATGACACGCCGGAGGTACGCGAGCGGGTTGTCCAACTCGGCGAGCCCTCGGCTGCCAAGGGTTCGCACCAGCGCCTCCTGCACAAGATCGTCCGGTTCGACGTCGACGGGACCTGCCACCGCGGCGATGCGACGCAGAGCCGGATAGAGCTGACGGATCAGCTCCCGCTCCCCCTCTTCCAGTTCTGTTCGCGTCGGCAAGACGAGGTCTCCCCATGTCGTACAGCATCAAGACACCGCAGCAGGGTGATACGTGACAGCGACTCTCGCACAGGCCGGGATGTCGCGCCGGCAAGTGCCGCCGAACCCCTACCCTGAGGCCATGCCGACATCCAATCTCCATGGTCTCGCCGCAGCGGGCGTGAGCGTGTGGTCCGACCAGATCTCGAGGGCGATGCTCGATGGAGGTGAGTTGGCCCGCCGTGTCGAGGAAGACGCCGTCACCGGCGTCACGTCCAACCCCACCATCTTCGCCGGCGCCATTGGAGGCTCGGATGACTACGCCGACCAGCTCGCCGATCTCAAATCCGCAGGGGTGCCCAGCGAGGAGATCGTAAAGAGCCTGATGGCAGAGGACATCCGACGCGCGTGTGACGTCCTCGGCCCGGTGCATGCGGCGACCGACGGCGCCGACGGCTACGTGTCTGTCGAGGTCTCGCCGATGCTGGCAGCGGACACCGAGGCGACGGTCAGTGAGGCACGCGACTGGTCCAAACAGAGCGACCGGGACAACCTGCTGGTGAAGGTGCCGGCAACACCGGAAGGGATGCCCGCGATCAGATCGTTGATCGGAGAGGGCATCTCGGTCAACGTGACACTGATCTTCTCCCTCGATCGCTACCGCGAGGTCATGGACGCGTACATGGCGGGTCTCGAGGACCTCGCATCGATCGGTGGTGACCTCGATTCGGTGGCTTCGGTCGCCTCGTTCTTCGTCTCACGCTTCGACAGTGAGGTCGATCCCCGTCTGGACGCCGTGGCGAGCAACGACGCCCACGATCTGAAGGGTCATCTCGCCGTCGCCAACGCCCGGGCGGCATACGGTCTCTTCCTCGAGGAGTTCTCGACACCTCGGTTCGAGTCGCTTTCGGCTCAGGGCGCCCGGCCGCAACGACCCCTGTGGGCCTCCACGTCCACCAAGAACCCGGCATACAGCGACCTGCTCTACGTCGAGAGTCTGGTGGCCACGGACACGGTCAACACGATGCCGTTGGGCACGATCGACGCCTATCAGGATCATGGTGACCCCGAGCCGTCGGCGTTCGACGCGGTGGACATCGTGCGCGCCAACGACGACCTCGACAAGCTCGGCGCACTCGGAGTGGACTATCAGGATGTCGTCGACACCCTCGAGCGGGAAGGTGTGGAGAAGTTCCAGGCGAGCTGGCAGGAGCTCCTCGATCGGGTCGACGCCGCCTAGTCGGCGGACCACCCCTCCGTCTTCGAGGCCCGCAGCGCCCGGGTCAGGCCTTTTCGAGTGGGGCCCACGCGAGGAGAAGACGCTTCTTCCCCTGTGTGTCGAACATGACCTCGGCCTCGGCCCGGTCACCGGCGCCGACCACCTCGCGCACGGTTCCGAGACCCCATTTGTCGTGACGAACCCGGTCGCCGGTCCCAATCTGGTCCGGTGACACCGTCGTCTTGGGCCCACTGGCTGCGGCCCGGTCGGCTGCGCTCGTCCGTTTCCGCTTGGGCGCGTTCTCCATGAGCCCGTCGGGCACCTCTTGGAGAAATCGAGACGGCGGGTTGTAGCTCGATCCACCGAAGAGCATGCGTTGCCATGCCGATGTCAGGAAGAGACGATCCTGGGCGCGGGTAATGCCGACGTAGGCAAGACGGCGCTCCTCCTCCAGCTCGTCCGGCTCGCCGAGCGAGCGCATGTGTGGGAACACACCGTCCTCCATGCCGACGATGAAGACCACCGGGAACTCGAGACCTTTGGCTGTGTGGAGAGTCATCAGTGTCACCGCACCAGCGCCCTCATCCCACTCGTCGATGTCTGCCACCAGCGCAGTCGTCTCGAGGAACAGCTCGAGACGACGCAAGTTGTCGAGATCGTCGAACCTCTCATCCCCGATCACCGCGCCCTCGTTGGACGTCTCGAACTCGGCCGCAACACCGGCGAGCTCACGCAGGTTCTCGACACGCCCCATCGCCTCGATGGTGCGCTCCGACTCGTAGGTGGAGACCATTCCGGTGTCGTCGAGGACCGCTTGGACAGCCCTCTCGACGCCGTCACGGACCGCCTTGTCCCGTAGTGAGCCCATGAGGGCCACGAACTCGAGGACAGACTTCTGGGAACGGCTGGTCAGCTGTGGGATGTCGGCTGCCCGGGTGAGCCCCTCGAAGAAGGTGATGCCCTCGCTCTGGGAGAACCGGTCGACGTGCGCCACGGTGGTGGCGCCGATGCCCCGCCGCGGCTCGTTGATGATCCTCTTGACCGAGACCTCGTCGTCCGGGTTCACCAGAGCCCGCAGATAGGCAACTGCGTCCTTGATCTCCTTGCGGTCGTAGAACTTGACCGAGCCCACCACGGTGTAGGGGATGCCACGTCTGACGAACACATCCTCGATGACACGGGACATCGCGTTGGTGCGATAGAAGACGGCCACGTCGGCGAGGTTGAAACCGGCCCCCTGTAGATCCTCGACCTGGTCCACGAGGAATCCGGCCTCGTCGTGCTCGTCCTCGGCCTCGAATCGGACGATGGGGCCGCCACGACCCCGATCAGACCAGAGATGTTTCGGTGTCCGTTTCGTGTTGTTGGCGATGACCGAGTTGGCGGCCTCCAGAATCGTCTCTGTGGACCGGTAGTTCTGGTCGAGGATGATCACCCGGGCATCGGGGTAGTCCTTCTCGAAGTCGGTGATGTTGCGGATATCGGCGCCACGGAACTTGTAGATCGACTGGTCGGAGTCACCGACCACACAGAGGTTGCGATGGCTGGCGGTGAGCTGCTTGACCAGCATGTACTGGGCCCGGTTGGTGTCCTGGTATTCGTCGACGAGGACGTACCGGAACCGCTGCTGATAGTGGGCCAGCACATCGGGGAACGCCGCAAACAGCTCAACGGTCACCATGAGGAGGTCGTCGAAGTCCATGGCCGAGGCCTCGACGAGCCGTTGCTGGTAGAGACGGTAGATGTCGGCGACCTGCTCGTGATAGAAGCCGTCACCCTGGTCGGCGAAGGACTCGAAGTCGACCAGCTCGCTCTTGGCGTTCGAGATGATCGATTTCATCGCCTTCTCCGGGAACCGCTTCGAGTCGAGGTCGAGGTCCTTGATCACCATGCGGAGGAGACGTAGCGAGTCGGCATCGTCGTAGATGGTGAACCCGGAGCGATACCCCAACCTGGTCACCTCGCGGCGAAGGATGCGGACGCATGCCGAATGAAATGTGCTCACCCACATGGAACGGACTACCCCACCGACGAGCTGGCCGACACGTTCCTTCATCTCGTTGGCGGCCTTGTTGGTGAACGTGATGGCCAGGATGCCGTTGGGCGAGACTCCCAGGTCACGGATCAGGTGGGCGATCCGGTAGGTGAGGACTCTGGTCTTGCCCGAGCCGGCGCCGGCCACGACCAAGACCGGCCCCTCGGTCGCCGCAACCGCCTCACGCTGAGTCGGGTTCAGATCGGCGAACAGTGGTGACTCGGTGGGGACGTCGTCAACCATCCACTGTGTCTGCTGCTGCATCTA
>JASFVB010000245.1:0-3753 GCA_050050035.1 Acidimicrobiia bacterium
TCCCTCACCAAAGAAGCCGAGCCGTCTTCCAAGGTTTGTGACGAATGTCTCGCGATGAGTGACAAATGGGTCCATCTCCGATCATGTTTGACGTGTGGTCACGTGGGTTGCTGTGACCAGTCGAAGAACCGTCACGCCCGTCAGCACTGGGAAACCGAAGGTCATCCCCTCATGCGCTCCATCGAGCCGCTCGAGTTTTGGCGTTTCTGCTTCGCGGACGACATCCTCGTTCGCTGACGCCCTGAGACCAGAGACACCTCCCTGACGCGCGACGCGCCCCCGCTCAGGGACGCCGGAACTGACCGCCGGAGCGTGCCACCAGAACGTCACATGGGGCGTGAGCCAGTAGGCCCTCGGCAACGGTTCCCAGCAGGACCATTCGCGTTGCGCTGGCTCCACGGCTCCCTACTACGACGAGATCCGCACCGCGACGACGGACCACCTCATCGACCGTCTCTGTGGGTGGCCCGTCGGCTATGACCGTGCTCAGATCGCCATTCCAGGAGTGAGTGAACTCCGCCATGCGATCGGCGGCGGCCTCCAATCGGTATCCCCGGGATGCATCGACCTCCTCCGCGAACAGACCCGCCTTGGCGAGCAACGGGTCGAAGCGGGACGGGAGTGAGAAGAGAGCCGTGACCGAAGCGTCCGGGAACAGCTCCATGGCCTTCTCCACGGCAACACGTGACGCCTCGGAGAAATCGACGGCCACGACGACACGCCGGTACGGCACACGCGGTTGGCGTTTGACGACGAGGGCGTCCGAAGTCGCCATCTCGGCGACACGCCGGGCAGTTGGCCCAACCGTGAATGCATCGATGGTGGAAGAGCCCACCACTATGAGATCTGCCTTCTTGGCACGTGATGCCAACTCCCACGAGGGCGACCCCTTGACCACGTCGAGTGTCACTTCGGTGTCCGCTCGCGAGCGGCACCACTCGCACAGCTCGGCGGCTGCCTCCTTCTGATGATCTCGCATGAGACGAGCGAGACCCGGTTCGATCATCGCCTCTCCGGTCGGCTCGGCGACATGAACCAGGCGAAGGGGTGCATTGTGAGCCCCGGCTACGAGCCGGGCTCGGTCGGCGACGCGACGCCCCATCGCTGTGAGGTCAACGCCGGCTACGACTTCCCGCACGGTGCCGTTCCCGAGAGCACGGCAGCGACTCTAACCCCGGTCGGCCTCCTCACGCATCGAGAAGGGGCTGGGCCCGTTCAGCGCTTCCTCCAGAAGATCGAGGTAGGCGTCCTTCCCTACGATCTTCGCACCGAGACTCTCCAGATGTTCGGTCTGCCATTGGACGTCGAGCAGTCTCCCGCCCCTGGCGTTCATCAACACGACCAGATGGACCAGCGCCACCTTCGAGGCGTCACGGGCGACATGAAACATCGACTCGCCTGCAAAAAACCCACCGATCGCCACGCCGTAGAGCCCGCCCGCCAAGGAGGCTTCCGAGTCCCACACCTCGATCGAGTGCACCCACCCGAGCCTGTGAAGCTCGGTGTAGGCATCGATGATCTCGTCGGTGATCCATCCATCGGGACGATCGGCCGAAGCGCACCCCTCGATCACTCCAGGGAAGTCGACGTCCACGGAAACGCGATACCGACGCGTCGACTGTCGAAGTGATCGTGTGACCCGGAGATCATGCAGCGGGATGATCGCCCTATCCACCGGCGACCACCATCCGAGGTGCCCGTCGGGCAGATGCATGGGGAACATGCCGTTGCGGTAGGCCTGGAGGATGGTGCCGGCGGAGAGGTCACCTCCGACAGCGACGACGTCGCCGTCTGCGGTCCGCGGATCGGGGAGGATGAATCTCGAGGGGGGTGGCTCGACGGGCACAACGTGATTGTCTCAGACGCGTGACGGAAGCGCGTCATAGTGTGCCGACATGCGAGCACTCATCTGCTACGACTATTCCGGGATCGACGGGCTCAGACTCGGTGAGCTACCCGACCCCGAGCCAGGACCAGGGGAGCTCCTCATCGCCGTCGAGGCCGTCAGCGTGAGCTTCGCCGACACTTTGATGGTCAAAGGTGAGTATCAGGTACGACCCGAACCACCCTTCTCCCCGGGCTACGAGCTGGCTGGAACGGTCGTCGTCTCCAACCAGGCCGAGCAGTTCTCGCCCGGTGACCGGGTATGTGGGTATGCCCACTACGGCGGGTTCGCAGAGAAGATCGTCGTCGACGTGCAGAGCGCCGCCACATTGCCGGACGAGATGGACTCGGACACCGGCAGCACCCTTCCCGTGGGGTATGGCACGTCGTATCACGCCCTCGTGGATCGAGCGCGCTTGCAGAGCGGTGAGACGCTGTTGGTGCTTGGCGCATCCGGAGGCGTGGGGATGGGAGCCGTGCAGATCGGCAACATCCTCGGTGCCCGAGTTCTGGCGGCTGTCTCATCCGAGCAGAAGGCCGAGGCTGCAAGGCAAGCCGGCGCCCACGAGGTGATCCGCTACGACCAAACCCCGATCAGGGACGCCATCACCGACATCACTGAAGGAGGAGGCGTCGACGTCGTCTTCGACCCCGTTGGTGGCGAGCTGACCGAGCAGGTGCTGCGCTCGACCAAATGGAACGGGCGCCTCCTCGTGGTCGGGTTCGCCGCAGGTGAGATACCCAGAATCCCGCTCAATCTCCCCCTCCTCAAGGGCAACGCCATCCTCGGCGTGTTTTGGGGCCGGTTCGCGAGGGAAGAGCCGGAGAAGTGTCGGAGGAACCTCGAGACCATCGTCGAGTGGGCCGCGGCAGGGAAGATCGAGCCGATCATCCAGAAGACCTACGACTTGGACCACGGCGCCGAAGCTCTCCAGTGGGTCGCCGACCGACGGGCCATCGGGAGAGTGGTAGTCAACCCATGAGCAGCGTATGTTGACCGATTTCGTCGTCGTCGGAGGGGGTATCGCCGGCGTGTCGGCCGCCGCTTTTCTCGCCCCGCACGGCAGTGTCGTCCTGCTCGAGCGAGAGCCGGTGCTTGCCTATCACACGTCGGGGCGTTCCGCAGCGATGCTCGTCGAGAACTACGGGTCGGCCGGGGCCCGCCCCCTGGTGAAGGCGGCACGGCCTTTTTTGGAGGATCCACCGGAAGGCTCCGTAGACAACCCGCTGCTCTCCGATCGCGCCGTCATGTGGGTGTCGGGGAAGGGCACGATGGGCGTGCTGGAGGAGAGGGCGGCTCGGGCCAGAGAGGCTGGTGCGTCTTGTGTGGTCCTCGGTGCCGAGGAGGCACTGGAACATGTCCCGGCCATGAGGCCCGACTGGCTCGTTGGCGGTCTGTACGAGCCTTCGGGGGCCGACATAGACGTGGCCGGGCTGCATCAAGCCTTTGTTCGCATCGCCAAGCGTGAAGGAGCGGAGATCGTCACCGGGGCTGCGGTAAACGCCGTCGCCCGGGTCGGCTCCCATTGGGATGTCACGGCAGGCGAGAGCACTTTCAAGGGGGAGGTCTTGGTGAACGCGGCGGGAGCCTGGGGAGACGAGGTGGCCGAGCTGGCCGGTGTGGAGCCGATCGGGCTTCAGCCCAAGCGACGGACGGCCTTCATGGTGCCGGCCAGCGCGGAAACGGCCGAGTGGCCAATGGTCGTCGAGACCAACGAGCAGTTCTACTTCAGACCCGACGGTGTCCAGCTCCTCTGCTCACTGGCCGAAGAGAATCCGTCGCAAGCCGAGGATGCACGGCCGAGAATGGAGGATGTCGCCCTTGCGATCGAGCGCATCAACGCCGCTACGTCGCTTGGCATCCGCACC
>JASFVB010000246.1:0-3705 GCA_050050035.1 Acidimicrobiia bacterium
TGGGAAGAACCTGGTACATCATCGATGGCCTCTACTCGATGAGAGGCGAAACCGCACCGGCCGAGGAGATCACCCAACTGCTCGGCATGCACGCCGACCTCTGGGTCTATTGTGACGACGCCCACGGTCTCGGGTGGTCGGGCTCAAAGGGCCGCGGACAATTCCTCGAACGAGCCGGCTGGCATGATCGTCTCGTCATGTCCTTTGGGCTGGCCAAGTCCTTCGGGACGATGGGGGGCGTGGTGGCCGCTCGAGATCCGGAGCTGATCGAGCTGGTCTCGTCGACCGGCGGCCCGATGGTCTTCAGTGGCCCGCTGCCGCCGTCGACACTGGGAGCCAGCATCGCTTCGGCCGACATCCATCTTTCCGACGAGCTGCCCATTCTCCAGGCAGAGCTGATGGAGAACATCCGGTTCGTCAACTCGTTCTCGAAGGAGATCGGTCTCCCCCTCGCGGCAGCCGAGGAAACCCCACTGTGGTTCGTTGAGATAGGGCCCTCGATGTCGTCTCTCTCGACAGCTGCAGCCCTGCGCAAGAGTGGTTTCTACGTTAACGCGGCCATCTTCCCTGTTGTGCCACGAGGCCGTGGCGGTGTGCGCTTCACTGTGACCCGATATCACGACAAGCATCAGATCGAGTCGATGCTCACGCGACTCAACGACCTGAGGGTCGAGCACGCGGGCTCGGACGAGGTGGTCGACCTGCGAGCCTTGGAGGACGCCGAGCAGACAACGCCGGCCGAGGACTGAGTCCTCAATAGGCCAGTCCCGGGGGCCGATAAGCTCCTGTGGGTACTCCATGGATTCTGGGAGACCGTCGTCGATGGCGGGTCCCAGGGACAGTCGCCGCCTTGCTGTTGGCAGGGGTTGTGTCTTCACTTGGCGCGCCCGGTACGGCGGAATACTGGGGCTTCGGAGGTCTTCTGGTGGGCCTGGCGACGTCGGCAGTCCTCCTGATTCGGCGATCGACCAACCTCGCGCCCAAAGAGAGAAACGTCTGGCGCGTCATCGCTCTCGCAACCTCGATGTACTTCGTCGGTGTCCTGACCGTCGGCGTTCTGTCCGAGTTGGGCTTCACCGTCGACGCGTTCGGGCCATTCGACACCTTCTTCCTGGTCGGATACGTGCTGATGTTGGTCGCCGTGTACCGGATGGCCAGGTTGGACAGTGGGGGACGGGAATGGGCGCTCACAGTGGCCGACGCTCTCGTCGGTGGCATCGCAATGGCAGCTCTGGTCTGGGCGTCCTTCTTCGACCCGCTCATGGTTCTCCTGTCGAACGCCCCTGGCTGGGAGGTCTTCGTTGCGGCTCTCTATCCGATCCTCGATGTGATGCTCGTGTTCGGGCTGCTCATCATGATCCTGAGACGGTCCAACTACCACCTGGATGCCCGTCTCGGTTTCCTGGCCGCTGGTCTCACCGCGCAGGTTTTTGGCGACTTCATCTACATGAGCAGGGCCATTGGAGAGAACTTCACCGCTGCTGAGCCGGCCTGGGCGGTGAATCTTCTCGCGGTGGCATGCATGGTGACCACCGCGGCGATAGTCGACATAGTGCCGAAGCGGCGTGAGTTCGCAGAGGCTCCAACCCCCATCTGGGCCCTCGTCTGGCCATACCTCATGGCCACCCTGCTCCTTGTGGTACACCTCCAGAACTACCGGGCGTTGGATCCCGGGCAGGGCGAGGTGCTGCTACTCGACGCTGTGATCGCGATCGGGGTGATCCTGTTCCTCCGTCAGGTCTACGTCATATACAGGGACCGCCATCATGTCGACCGGAAGCGCGCAGAGCTGGTTGCATCGGTCAGCCATGAGCTGAGAACTCCGCTCACCGCCATGGTCGGCTATCTCGCCCTGCTCAACGAGCAGCCGGGGGAGTTCCCCGCCGAAGCGCGCGACGAGATGATCTCGGAAGCGACAGACCAGGCCCGTCACATGTCGAGGCTTGTGTCGGATCTGTTGATGTTGGCCCGCGGGGATACGAGCTACATCAACCTCGAGAAGAGGGAAGTCACGGCGATGTCCATCATCACCGGTGTTCTCCGCACGAGTGATGTCGGGGACTCGAGAATCGACGAAGAGCTCGTAGCGGACGCCACCGTCGTGGTTGACCCGGATCGGATGAAGCAAGCCGTCGGAAACCTCCTCACCAACGCAATCCGCTATGGCGGAGGTCACTGTCTCGTGGTCGCAGAGGCGAAGGGCGACGACCTGGTCCTAGAGGTTCACGACGATGGTGAGGGTATCCAACCCAAGTACCAGACCGCAATCTGGGAGCAGTTCGAGCGCGGGGCTCACAGGCTCGATGCGACCACGCCCGGGTTGGGTATCGGGCTGTCGATAGTCCAGGCCGTCGTCGAGGCGCACGG
Organism: Acidimicrobiia bacterium; assembly: GCA_050050035.1. GTDB lineage: Bacteria > Actinomycetota > Acidimicrobiia > Spongiisociales > ZC4RG35 > JANQRA01. The sequence continues at coordinate 2,368 of JASFVB010000246.1, forward strand.
CGGGCAAGCCCAGTATCGGCGATCGAAGCGTCTCGGAGGGGCGTGCTTCTTTTTGACCATCCCCAACTGCGTCGTGAGAGCGGAGACAAAGCCTCGGCTCCCGGTGCGTCAGTTCTAGCGAACCAGGAAGCCACGTCCGAGCACGTCCTCGGGGCTCAGCCACAGCTCGGCTCGTCCCAGCAGATGTGCGGTGCCGGAGATCTCCGGTATCACCGCGTCGTGACCGCCGACCTGGGTCTTGCGGGCGATCGTGCCGGTGAACCGGCTGCCGACGATGCTCTCGACCGTGATCTCCTCACCCACATCGAGCTCGCCTCGGGCGGAGAGGATGGCCAATCTGGCGCTGACCCCGGTCCCGGTCGGGGAGCGGTCGACCTCTCCATCGGCGAAGACGCACACGTTGCGGCTGTGGCTGCCGGCTTCCCTGGCCGCGCCGGTGAAGATGACGCCGTAGAGGAACCCGAGGTCGTCGGCAGCGGGGTGCGTGATCTCCCTCGAGACGGAGATAGCTCTCTTCAAGGCTCGTCCGGCCGCTATCAACGCAGCCGTGTCATCGAAGGTCAGCCCGACCGTCTCGATGTCGACCATTGCGTAGAAGGCGCCTCCGAACGCCAGGTCGTATCGAATCGGCCCGAACTCGGGTGTGCCCACCGTGGCGGCCAAGTCCACGGCGAACGACGGCACGTTCTCGAATCGGGTCCTTGTGACCGTCTGTCCTTCGAGTGTCGCCGTCGCCAAGACCCGACCGGCGGGGGTGTCGATGCGCAACGAGGTCTCAGGCCCTGACGCGGGCAGCATCCCGGTCTCGATCACGAGCTTGGCGAGGGCAATGATGCCATGGCCGCACATGGTCGAGAAGCCCGAGTTGTGTGTGAACAAGATACCGATGTCGCCGTCGGGCGTCTCGGGCGGCACGATCCAGCCGCCGTACATGTCGGCATGCCCCCGTGGCTCCCACATCAACGCTCTTCTCAGCCAGTCGAGTTTCTCCCGTGCGTACTGTCTTCTCTCCAGGATCGTCGTTCCTGCGATGGCGGGTAGGCCATCGACAACGAGGCGAAACGGCTCGCCTCCCGCGTGTGAGTCGATCACGGTGATCTTTCGCCACTCGGCCGGCGCCTGCCATTCGAGGGCGTTTGTCGGGTCCATCGCAGCAGAGCCTACGATGTCGGCCCTTGCCCACAGTCGATGACCTCGCCACCGCCATCGCGGCGGTGACACATCCCACCGAGACCCCAGAATGGGACCCGGCGGGTCTCCAATTGGGCGATCCCGCATCCGAGGTGCGCACGGTGGCGGTGTGCCACGAGGTGACCGACGAGGTCGTTGAGCGTCTCG
>JASFVB010000247.1:0-3665 GCA_050050035.1 Acidimicrobiia bacterium
CTCCCGGCTGACACGCTGGTCACAAGAGAGCCAAACCTGGAGGACATATGAAGGCGCACGTCGGCGATCGACTCGTCGTCAAGGCCCACAGTGTCGGGCAGAAGGAGAGGACGGCGGAGGTGATCGAGGTTCGTGGGGAGTCCGGTGAGCCGCCCTACATCGTGCGATGGGCGGATGACGGTCACGAAGGGCTCATCTATCCGGGGTCTGACGTGGTGATAGAGAAGCGACAGCGGGGGCGGGCAAAGACAAAGGACTGAGTAGGCCCACTCGTAGACACCCCGTCACCGCGACATCACGGGTGGGGTTATTCCGCGCCCTCGTCATTCCGAACGTCGATCTCGGTCGCCTTGACCGCCACCCAGACTCCGCTGCCGGGCTGGATGTCGAGCTCGCGCCTCGCCGCATCGGTGACCTCGATGGTCAAAGCCAGTGGCGATCCGGTGCGCAGACGGGCCCTCGTCCCGAGACTCTCCACCCGCTCGACTGTCGTCTCCCAGGCGTTCCTGGGACTGCCGGCGGGTCGTTGTCTGTGGACCGAGACGGCCGCCGGGTGAATGGTCACCAGCACGGGCCCGTCGGCCAACTCGTCAGCGACACGAAGGGCATGGCCGTCGACGGCCACGGCGCCGTCAGCGGCCATACCGGCAAGGAGGTTCAACCCGGCGAGATCGGCTGCGTACTGAGTGGCCGGGCGAAGCCGGATCTCGTCGGCGGTCCCCTCCTGGGTGATGACTCCGCTCTCGATGATGTGAATTCGGTCGGCGAGCAGGAATGCCTCGGTCGGATCGTGGGTGATGAACAGCCGCGGGCCCGCGAAGACGGAGAGATGGTCATCGAGACGGTGCCGGAACTCGTCCCGCGTCGTCACGTCGAGTGCCGACAGCGGCTCGTCCAAGAGCAGCAGGTCGGGCTCGATGGCAAGAGCCCGAGCGAGGGCGACCCGCTGCGCCTGCCCACCGGAGAGATCGCCGGGTCTGCGTGCCCCCAGACCTTCCAGACCGACTTGCGCCAGCCACGTCGTCGACCGTGACAAAGCCTCGGTTCGCCCCACACGGCGACACCGGAGGCCAAAGGCGACGTTCTCCACGATGCTGAGATGCGGAAACAGCAGGTAGTCCTGGAAGACAACGCCGATCCGACGGTGATCGGCCGTGACGAACGTTCCGGTCCCGGCATCGTCGAGGACATCTTCGCCGAGTGTGATCCGCCCGGAGTCGATCGGGACGAGACCCGTGATCGCCGAGACGACCGTCGACTTGCCGGCGCCATTCGGTCCGAGAAGGGCAACCGTCTCCCCCGGAGCGATGGATAGCGAGACGTCGAGACGAAAACCACCTGCCCGGGCGACGACGATGTGAGCCTGCAGCCCTTCGTTGCTCACAAGGACCTCCACCACCGGTCACGCAACGCAACGAGGACGACGAGCGACACGACGACCATCAGCACGCTGATGGCGACGGCAGCGTCCCGGTTGCTCTCCAGGGCCACGAAGACCGCCAGTGGCAATGTCTGTGTTCGTCCTTGCAGATTCCCGGCGAAGGTGATCGTCGCCCCGAACTCCCCAAAGGCACGCGCCCAGGCGAGGATCAATCCCGACAACAGAGAAGGGCCGATCATCGGCAAGGTCACTCTGCGCAACACCGTCCATCTCCCCGCGCCAAGCGAGGAAGCCGCGCTCTCATACCGCTGATCCATGCCGCGGAGCGCGCCCTCGACGGTGATGACCAAGAATGGCATGGCGACGAAGGTCGTGGCCAAGACCACTCCCCATGTCGAGAAGGGCAGGACCAGCCCGGTGGTCTCGAAGAGTGGCTCGCCCACGAGACCGCGCCTGCCGAGGGCGAAGAGAAGGGCCGCGCCACCCACGACCGGTGGGAGGACCAGCGGCAGGGTGACGACGCCGCGGACCAAGTTTCGACCGGGAAACTCGACTCTCGCCAGGAGCCAGGCGAGGGGGAGGCCGAGGAGGAGTGAGAGCGACGTGGCTGCTATCGAGGCCACCAGTGACAGAACCAGGGCGTCGGTGACGATCTCGCTCGTCAGCAACTCGGGGAGGTCGGCCCACGGCACCCGGGCGACCAACCCCGCGAGCGGCACGACGAACAGGGTGAGCCCCAGGCCTCCGAGGACGACCAACGGCAGCGGCGGGCGGGCGGTCGTCTTGCGTGGTCGGGAAGGTGTCCGGGTCATCGAATAGCAAACCCGTGGTCGGCGAGGAGTGCCTGGCCCTCATCGGAGAGAACGAAGTCGACGAAGACGCGTGCGAGAGCGGGTCTGGCCGCACCGGCGACGACGGCTATCGGATACTCGGTCTCGACATTCACTTCGTCGGGTATGGATATGCCGTCGACGGCCCCCTCCGCTGCGACGATGTCGGTGAGGTACGTGATCCCTGCGTCGAGCTCACCGGCTTCGATCTTGGTGAGCAATGCCCTCACGTTTGGCTCGTTCGTGTCGATGGCCGCCGTGACGCCGGCGTTGTCCAGGGCCCGAAGGGCCAGGGCGCCGCAGGGGGCTTGGGCGATGCAGAGCCCGATCAGCAGATCCCGGTCCGCGAAGTCCGCCAACCCGAGGACCCCGGCTGGATTGCCCGTCGGGACGGCAATCTCGAGGTGGTTTCTGGCGAACACCTCGGGCTCGCCGGCCAGCTCTCCGGCCTTCGCCAGACTCACCATGTTCACCCGGTCGGCAGAAGCGAACACGTCGACTGGTGCACCTTCCAGGATCTGATCTCGGAGAGTGGAGCTGCCGGCGAGATTCAAGACGATGTCGACTCCGGGCGTCGCCTCCTCGAAGGCAGACTCCATCGCCGCGAAGACGTCGGTCAGCGACGCTGCCGCCGAGACGTAGACGCGTTGGGCCGAAGCCGGGCTCGACCCACATGCCACCAGAGCCAGCAGGACTGCGCTGACTAGGACCGAAGCCTGGACGGTGTTGGTGAGCTCTCTAGTATTCACAATGTGACTAGTCGTGTCAGGCTAGCTGATGGGTGAATCCCGACTGTCGGTCACCGAGTACGCAGTGCTCGGTCTGCTTGCCGAGGGAGACACCCATGGGTTCGCCCTCTCCAAGAAGCTGACGTCGGAAGGGGAGGTGGGTCGTGTGTTCACGGTCCGGCGGCCTCTCGTCTATCGAGCCCTCGACCGGCTGATCGAATCCGGATACGCCGAACCGGTGGGCACGGAGAAGGCAGCCGGTCCGAAGAGGGTCGTCCACCGTGTGACCCGTTCCGGACGGGAGTGTCTGTGGCGCTGGTTGGGAGAACCGGTGGGACACGTCCGTGATCTCCGCATCGAGTTCCTCCTCAAGCTCACGCTGTTGGAACGTGCCGGGCAGTCCCCTGTCGATCTGGTCAGAACCCAGAGACGTGCCTTGAAGACGACACTGGCGGCGCTCGACGACTCCCAAGGGCACACGACGGATCATGTGGAGCTCTGGAGGAAGCACAATGCCATCGCGGCAGCGGAGTTCCTCGAGGACCTAGAGCTTGGTCTCCGCAGGGACAAACCCCAATAGGACCTCGGCCCTGTTGGCTGGCCACCTCATGCCGAGCCCATGACCCGGAGCCGGCCCGCTCGTCGGTAGATTCACAGGGTCCGCCTGTGAAGGGACCTGTCATCCCCGCGTGGCCACCCGAGCCAGACAACTCGAGCGGGAGCAGC
>JASFVB010000248.1:0-3665 GCA_050050035.1 Acidimicrobiia bacterium
TTCGTCCGCTCCTGGGAACCGGACGCCCCCGACAACCCGGATTGGCGGGACACGACCGGCTAGACCACCCCTCCACCTCGTCGCATCATCGATGCAGCCGGTGTGCCGTACCTGACCAATTGCCCTGGCGCATGGGCGCTGATGAGACGGATACTCGAGGGAAAGGAGGTTGATATGCGGGTACTCATAGCCTATGGGTCCGAACGCGGGGGCACCCAGGGTCTCGCCGAGTGGTTGGGCTCATCTCTCGAGGAGCTCGGGTACGACGTCACCGTGAGTCGGGCCCGCGACATCGACGGCGTTGCCGACTACGACTCAGTCATCGTGGGTGGTGCGTTGTACACGTTCCGCTGGCACCGCGACGCCCGACGTTTCGTGAAAAGGCATGAAGACGCCTTGCGGGAAATGCCCGTGTGGCTATTCAGCAGTGGCCCCCTCGACGACTCAGCCGCCGAGAAGACGGTTCCGCCGGTTCGATTCGTGAGAAGGGCCCTGGAGCGAATCCGTGCCAGGGGCCATATGACGTTCGGCGGACGTCTCCAGCCGGGTGCGTCCAACACGAAGCTGCCCACCGGCGACTGGCGTGACAAGGACGGCGTCGACAAGTGGGCCAGGGAGATCGCGAACGTGTTGACAGGAGTCTGACGGCGATCGCGACCGCGAGTCGTACCCCGTCGACTCACTATGCAGAGGCGAGTCGACGAGACGTTCACTCGAGTTCGGTTACCGTCCCAAGACGATGAGCCACAAAGTCGCAATCGTGATGGGATCGGGATCTGATCGGCCTGTAATGGACAAGGCCGGTGCGATGTTGGAGCAATTCGGCATCGAGCACGAGACACGCGTGTTGTCGGCACACAAGACGCCTGACCAGGCCATTGATTTCGCAGAGAACGCGGCAGGCAACGGTTTCTCGGTGATCATCGCCGGCGCCGGCAAAGCGGCGCATCTCGCCGGAGTGATGGCCGCCAAGTCACTGCTTCCGGTCATCGGAGTCCCCATCAGCGCCTCCCTCGACGGGATGGATGCGCTACTGGCGACGGTTCAGATGCCGACCGGGATCCCGGTGGCGACAGTGGCGATCGACGGTGCCAACAACGCCGCGTTGCTTGCGGTGGCGATGCTCGCCGTCGGTGACGAAGCCCTGACGGAACGACTGGCCGGCTACCGGGCAGCCCTCGCCGAGAAGACCCTGGCCGGATGACGTCGCCTGCCCTGCGGGCAGGTTGGAGTTTCATACGGAAACTCCCCCATGAGTCGATAGCATCGGACGCACGATGAGCGAGATCTCCTTCGACAAACCCGACCCTCACGACTTCCTCGACATCTCGTCCCAGCTGTCCGACGAGGAGATCCTCCTGCGTGACACCGTGCGTGAGTACGTGGAGAAGGAGATCAAGCCGAACGTGGGCGACTGGTGGGACGAGGGTGTCATCCCCCACGAAGATCTGGCCCGGGCCTTCGGCGAGATGGGCATGCTCGGAATGCATCTCGACGGATACGGTTGCGCGGGCACCTCCGCAACCGCATACGGCGTGGCCAGTCTCGAGCTCGAGGCTGGCGACTCGGGCATCCGCTCGTTCGTCTCGGTGCAGGGGTCGCTCGCCATGTTCCCCATCTGGAAGTTCGGTTCGGAGGAGCAGAAGCAGGAATGGCTGCCACGCATGGCGAAGGGTGAGGTCATCGGGTGCTTCGGGCTCACCGAGCCCGACTCGGGGTCGGACCCGGCGGCGATGCGCACCCACGCCACGCGCGACGGAACCGATTGGATCATCAACGGGTCGAAAATGTGGATCACCAACGGCTCGATCGCCGACATCGCAGTGATCTGGGCCCGGACCGACGAAGGGGTCCGCGGGTTCATCGTCCCCACCGACACCCCCGGGTTCTCGGCCCATGACATCAAGAAGAAGGCCTCTCTACGCGCCTCGGTGACCTCGGAGCTCGCCTTCGACGACGTGCGCCTGCCCGATGAGTTCGTCCTGCCTGGCGTCGCCTCCATGCGTGGGCCACTGTCCTGTCTCAACGAGGCACGATTCGGCATCGCCTGGGGGGCGATGGGCTCGGCACGCGACTGTTTCGAGACCGCCCTCGCCTACGCCAAGGAGCGGGAGCAGTTCGATCAGCCGATCGCCTCGTTCCAGATGACACAGAAGAAGCTGGTGGAGATGATGGTGGCGGTTCAACGGGGGACCCTCGTGGCCCTGCACCTCGGCCGACGCAAGGACGAGGGCAAACTCTCACCGGAGCAGATCTCGTTCGGCAAGTTCGACAACGTGCGGAATGCGCTCGAGGTCGCACGGACCGCACGCTCGATCTTGGGTGGCAACGGGATCACCCTGGAGTACCCGGTGTTCCGGCACATGGCCAATCTGGAGACGGTGTTCACCTACGAAGGGACAAACGAGATCCACACGCTGGTGATGGGTCAGGCGCTCACCGGGATCAGCGCCTTCAGCTGAGCCCTCGTCGGGCGGGCACGCCACGCCTCGTCTCCGCTGCACAAAGCCGCCCACCACGACACGCAAAGCAGCCCAATCGAAACCATCTGGGCCGGTCCCTCGTCTCCGCTGCACAAAGCCGCCCACCACGACACGCAAAGCAGCCCAGTCGAGACTATCTCCTCCGGTCTCTACAGATACTCGAAGAGATTCCCGTTGCGGGCGATGACGACGTCGTCGAGATCGAGCCAGGTGGCTATCAGGTCCAGCTCCTTGCGGAGGGCGCGCCCCACGGCCTTCTTGTCGACATCCGGCTCGGCAAACGCCCCCCGCACCTGAAGTGCGTTGTCACGGCGGTCGGTCTTGAGATCGACGCGAGCCACCAGATCACCGTTCATCAAGAAGGGCAGCACGTAGTAGCCATGCACCCGCTTCGGTTCGGGCACATATATCTCGATTCGATAGTGGAAGTCCCAGAGTCGCTCGACTCGTTGCCGGAACCAGATGAGGCTGTCGAAGGGTGAGAGCAGTGCGGTCCCTCTTGCCTTCCGCGGAAGCATGGCCTCGGGGTGGAGATACGCCTGCTTGTCCCAACCCTTCACCTCGACCTCGGTGAGGTCGCCTGCCTCGACCAGCCGACGGATCACGGGCCGGGCCGCAGGCATCCGGATCCTGTAGTAGTCGGCCAGATCGCCGGCGGTGCCCACGCCAAGTGACCTCGCGGCCAACATGATCAGCTCGGCGAGCGCCTCGTCGTGTCCCGGGTCAGATGTGTTCAAGTGCTCCTTCGGGATCACCCTCTCGGTGATGTCGTAGAGACGTGTGAAGTTGACACGGTCGGCCGTTGTTATCAGGCCCTTCAGGAAGAGAACCTCGAGGGCGAGCTTCCCCGTCGACCAATTCCACATCGACCGATTGGACTTCACACCCGGATCCGCCAACTCCTTGGTCTGGAGCGGGCCCCGCTCATGTACCTGCTGGAGCACGTCCTCTATGTACCCGGGATCCTCCTCTTCGAGACGCTTCATCGCTCTCCAGTTGAGCGGTCGTCTCATCCTCCAACGAAAGAGACGATGCCTGTCTACGGGGATCAGCGCTGCCTCGTGACCCCAGTACTCGAACAGCTCCCGGGACTGCCAGGCCCACTCGTCGAGGGCGTCACGACCGTATGCGCCAACGCGCGAGAAGAAAGGCATGTAGTGAGTTCGGCTGAACACGTTCACC
>JASFVB010000249.1:0-3652 GCA_050050035.1 Acidimicrobiia bacterium
TCTACCGCCTGTGGCGTCCCTCCCCGCTGTACCGGGCCCACGGGTTGGAGAAGCTCATCGGTGGTCCGGCGCGCATCTACTACAAGTACGAGGGGGTCAGCCCGGTCGGCTCGCACAAGCCGAACACGGCGGTGGCCCAGGCCTATTACAACGCCAAGGCGGGAGTGACGAAGCTGTCGACCGAGACGGGAGCCGGTCAGTGGGGATCGGCGCTCTCCTTCGCGTGTGCCCTGTTCGGGATCGAGTGCGAGGTCTACATGGTGCGCGCCTCGTACGACCAGAAGCCCTACCGGCGGTCGATAATGGAGACGTATGGGGCGACCATCTACCCGTCGCCGTCTGAGAACACTCAGTACGGGAGGAAGGTCCTCGAGGCCGATCCCGACAGCCCGGGCAGCCTGGGCATCGCGATCTCGGAAGGAGTCGAGGTGGCGGCGACGCACGACGACGTCAACTACTCGCTTGGCTCGGTGCTCAACCACGTCCTCTTGCATCAGACGATCATCGGTGAGGAGGCCCTCAAGCAGCTCGCCATGGTCGATGAGAAGCCGGACGTGGTCATCGGGTGTGCCGGTGGCGGGTCCAACTTCGCCGGTCTGGTCTTCCCCTTCGTCCGGGAGAAGATCGCCGGGACCATGGACCCCGTCATCCGAGCCGTGGAGCCGGCGGCGGCGCCTTCCCTCACTCGGGGGAGCTATCAGTTCGACTTCGGTGACACCGGGCAGATGACCCCGCTCATGAAGATGTACACCCTCGGGCATGCCTTCGTGCCGGAGCCGATCCATGCCGGGGGTCTCCGTTACCACGGGATGGCGCCACTGGTGTCCCATCTCCAGGAGTTGGGTCTCATCGAATCCGAGGCACTCCATCAGACGGAGACGTTCGAACGGGCAGTCCAGTTCGCCCGCGCCGAGGGCATCATCCCCGGCCCGGAGCCGACTCACGCCGTCGCCTCGGCGATGATGGAGGCGGAGAAGGCCAAGGAAGTCGGGGAGGAGAGGGTGATCCTGTTCAACCTCAGTGGACACGGGCACTTCGACATGGCCGCCTACTCGGCGTACCTGGCCGGCGAGCTCGTCGACTACGAGCACCCACAGCACGCCATCGACGAGGCGATGGGTCAGGTGCCGGCGGTGTCAGGCGGCTGAAACCCGTTCTGGGCGTAGAAAGCAGCGTCAAACGCTGCTTTCTACGCCCAGAAACGAAATCCGCCGTCGTGTTTCGGTCTCATGGCCCCTTCGATGCCAGAACCGGCGTGACCGGTCCCGGTGTTTCGCCGCTAGCGAGACTCCCAGCTCGTCAAACCCTCATCGACGAGATCGATCGCCCAGTTCAGCTCTTCGATGGTCGTGATGAGGGGCGGGATGAAGCGGAGAACGTTGCCGTCGGGCCCGCAGGAGATGATGATCAACTCGTTGTCGAAGGCGTGGGCCGCGATGTGCTTCATAGCCTGTGCGTCCGGCTCCCTCGTCTCACGATCCTCGACCAACTCGACGCCGATCATCAGACCGAGCCCGCGGACGTCCCCGATGGTGCTGTGCCTCTCCGCCAGCTCGCCAAACCGGTCAAAGGCGTGGCTCGACAGCTCCCTGGCATGAGCGAGGAGATCGCCCATCGTGTCTATCACTGCGGCGCTGGCCGCGGCGGCGACGGGGTTCCCCCCGAAGGTCGTCCCGTGGGAACCGGGGGGCCAGGCGTCGATGATCTCCCGACTCGACCCATAGGCCGACAAGGGGAGCCCGTTGGCGATTCCCTTGCCAAACGCCATCACGTCCGGCTTCGCGTCGTAGTGATCGGTGGCGAACCATTCGGCCGTACGCCCGAAACCGGTCTGCACCTCGTCGTAGACGAGAAGGATCCCGTGCTCGTCGGCCCGGGCCCTCAATTCGTCGAGGAATCGAGGGGGTGCCGGGATGTAGCCACCCTCACCCTGAACCGGCTCGACGAGAAAGGCGGCGATGTTAGAAGGCGATACGACGTGCTTGAACATGAGGTCCAGCTCGTGTAGAGCCCTCTCCACGGCTGTCTCCTCGTCGACGCCCCATCGGTAGGCATGGGGGAATGGAGCCACGAACACCGAGCCGAGCACCGGGTGGTACCCGTCGCGATACTTGGCCTTGGACGTCGTGTACGAGACCGACCCCATGGTCCGGCCGTGAAATCCACCCCTGAAAGTGACGACACCCTGGCGTTTCGACGTGTACCTGGCCAGTTTCACCGCCGCCTCGACTGCTTCGGCACCGGAATTGGCGTACCCGAACTTCTCGATGTTGTCGGGCGTGATATCCCGGAGCTTCTCGGCTGCCTCCACGAGCGACTCGAATCGGACGATCATCCCGGAGTGGGTGAGCTTGTCGAGTTGACCTCTGGCGGCCGAGACGACAGCTGGGTGGTTGTGACCGAGGTTGGTCACCGCGGTGCCACAGGCGAAGTCGGCCCAGCGGTTCCCGTCGACGTCGGTGACCCAGATGCCCTGTGCCGACTCGGCATGGATCTCGGTGTTGAACGCGATTACGGGAGCGAGAACGTCGTTGTGACGAGAGAGAAGGTCGGCCATTGTGTGACTCCTTTGCGACCGGGCGGATGACGTGACGAAGGTGGGGATGGTCTAGGGCGCGGCGAACACGCCTCGTCGTGCAACAAGAGGCAGTTGGGCGTGCATGACCCCAAGCCTAATCGACGACTGCGGTGGGCTACTTGACGGCGATGGCGACGGCGATCCCGGCGAGACCGTCGGCGATGAGCAGAACGGCGAGAATCGTCACGAGTGTGGTGAACGATCCCTCCGGGTACACCAGCAGAAGCACCCCGATTCCTGCGCTGACCAGCCCGAACACCCATGCACCCAGTCCCCCGCCACGGAGCCCACCGATGATCGAGACGACACCGGAGAGGATTCCGAGCACTCCGAGGACAATCGCGAGCGTCGTTCCGAGCAACTCTCCGACCTGGACGGGATTGGCCAGCACCACGATCCCGGCGGTTATGCCGATGAGCCCGATCAGGAGTTTCCACCATCCGTCCGTGCTGTCGACGAACACCGAGAAGATGAGAAACGCCCCTTGGATGAGCCACCAGAGACCGAGCAGCAACGCCACGACCCCGATCGCCTCATCCTGACGGATCAGGAGGATCACCCCGAAGATCAGGGCGGTCACACCACCGAGCAGGAATGCGTAGTTGACGAGTTTGTCAGGTGGAGTCACGGTCATCATGTCAAGCGAACCTACACGTCCCCAACACCGGTAGGTTGTGCCGATGCCGACGATCCGTTCCACGCGTGTCGTCTTGGGGTCCGAGGTCAGGCCGGCGACGGTCCGCTACGAGGACGGGGAGTTCGTCTCGATCGGCCATGGTTCCGCGGATGACGACGTCGGTGACCTGGTACTGCTGCCGGGCTTGGTCGATTCCCACGTTCACGTCAACGAGCCCGGTCGAACGGAATGGGAGGGTTTCGAGACTGCCAGTCGTGCCGCCATCGTCGGTGGCACGACAACCATCGTCGACATGCCACTCAACTCGATTCCTCCCACGACGACGATCGAGGCTCTGCGTCTCAAGAAACAGGCCGCCTACGGCAAGCTGAGGGCCGACGCCGCCTTCTGGGGAGGGTTGGTGCCCGGCTCGACGCCCGAGATGGACGGTCTGGCGA
>JASFVB010000250.1:0-3604 GCA_050050035.1 Acidimicrobiia bacterium
GAAAGCCGCCTGACCTTCGGGGCAGTCAACCGCCCCGCGACTGCCAACGAGGACGATACGGCCCCACCCGGTTTCTTTCAGATATGGGATTGCCGCACGCACTGTGTAGAAAGCCGACCGGAGATTGAGGTCGAGCATCCTCTCTAGCCTGATGTCGTCGGTCTCTTCCACATCCCTACCCCCGGCCCAGCCGCCTACCAGCGAACACACACCGTGTATTGGCCCCCAACTCTCTGAGATGTCCTTGAAGAGAGTCGCAACAGCCTCGGGGTTGGTAGCGTCGACGCGGGTCAGGAGGATCCGGTCCTCGTCGACCTCGAACTCGTTCTCGAAGGATGTTGCCTCGTCGGGCAGCAAATAGGTGATTGCAAGACGGAAGTCCTCGGCCTGAAGCCGTCGAACCAGGGACGTGCCGAGGCCGCCTGTTCCACCTGTGATTACGACTGTCTTCTCCACGTGGCGCTTTCTAGACGATTCCGGACCAATATACGTTGACTGTCTACCTCAGATGCGCCACAGGAGCCATAGGTCGCTCACATTGGTTCCGGTTGGGCCGGTTCTGATCAGGTCGCCGATCCGCTCGAGGTATGTGGCCGAGTCGGAAGTGCCGAGCGCCTCGGTTGGCGGCCCACCCCGGCTGATGGTGGTCCCGTCCACCAGCCCTCCTGCTCCATCGGAGCGGCCATCGACACCGTCAGTGGCGAACGCAGCAAAGACGTCGGCTGTGCCTTCGATTCGCCGGGCTGCGAGCAATGCGGCATGAGAGTTGCGCCCACCCGTGCCTATGCCCGAGACGGTGACATTGGGCTCGCCGGCGGCAACAAGGACACCCGGCTGGGCTCGAGACAGGAACTGGTCGAGACATGACTCCACGTCACCACGGAACCAGCCGTCCGCAACTCCAGCGGCGAACCCATCCGACGTAGCCGCCTCCGCCACTGCTCCGGCAGCTGTCCGGCCGTCGGCAAGAACACGCACGGGACCAGCCTCGTGGGAGTCTGATGCCGCTCTAATGGCCGACTCGACGTCTTCGGACGGATTGATCCCGTGGCGACACATGATCTCGATGGCGCCGTCGGGGTCGGGCGAAACAGGGATCGTGGGCCCGGATGCGACGACCTCCGGCCCTCCTCCGACGACGTCGGACACAATCAATGTCTCCACCGGTACGGATGCCGCTCTCGCAACGCCACCCGCTTTGATTGCAGAGAGGTGACGACGCACCAGGTTGGTGTCGTCGATGGATGCTCCACCATCGAGCAACGTGCTGTTGACCTGCTGTATGAGGACCCGGTCGACGCCGGGTCGCGGAGTCTCGCACAGGGCCGAACCACCCCCTGAGATGAGTGCAATCAGTCTTCCTCCCGCACCGGCGGCCACGTCGAGGACCACATCCCCGGCTTCGAAACTGCCCTCGGCCGGCACCGGATGGTCGCCGATGAGCAGACGTATGCCGTCTGGGACATCTCCCACGGCGTTCGTCACGCACACGCCACTCACTTCTCCCAGCGCTCGTGCCGCTCCGCGGCACATTGCTGCGCCGGCCTTCCCGATTGCGACAACCGTGGCCGGGCCATCCGACCCCCGAAGGGCCTCGAAAGTGAGCTGTTCTGGATCGACCGCTGCAACACCTGCATGCAGCCAGCGTTTCACGAGTGCGCGGCGTTCCCTCAGATCCATCCGACAACCTCACGCAACCAGGCACCACGTGGGTGATACAGAACCGAACGGAGGTCTGAGGCGGTATCCACGTCGTGTAGGAGGCCGGTACTCGCGATCACTTTCGCATCGACGAGCCTGGAGAGGTGTCGGTGGAAGCTGCCCCTCCCGAACGAGAACTGGACCGGCACATCGGCTGCGATCGCCGAAGTCCCTCCATCGGAGGACGGAGCAATCGCCACCGGGCCTGACCCTTCGAGCTCACGCAGCTCGTCGACCTCGAGCAACGGAAGGTCGGAGTGGATCACGATCCACCTGCTCCCTGTGGCTGCAGCCCACTCAACACCCACCGCCGCCGCCGTGTCGAGCCCTGCCCCCGGGTCGGGGACCGAAGGGAAGCCAACTGAGGTCGCCCATTCCAGAACCTCACCATCACCTGTGACGAACAACGGCAGGAGGCCGGCTCGCTCGGCAGTCTCGCCCACGTGCCCTGCCAGGGCCTGGCCGAGGCCGATTCGATGGTTCTCAGCCAGCGTGGAAGCAAGTCGCTGGTTTCCAAAGCGAAATGACTTGACTGGGATGATCCCGACTGTTGGCACAGCGAAGCAGGGTAGGGAGGAATACTCCAGGTGCCGGTCTGGTTCGGACTGTCAATCGACAAAGGGGCCACTGGAATGCCGAAAGCAGTCTGGAACGGAACTGTTCTCGCCGAGAGCGAGGAGACGGTCGTAGTGGAGGGCAACCACTACTTCCCACCCGACTCGGTCAACACCGAGTACTTCGAGGCTTCCGATCGACGGACACGTTGTTTCTGGAAGGGGGAGGCCAGCTACTACGACGTGGTTGTCGGTGAGGACAGATACAGAGATGGTGCCTGGTATTACCCCACACCAAACAAGGCCGCTGAGCCGATCAAGGGCCATGTGGCCTTCTACGGTCGAGTGGAAATACAGCCCTAGGGGACGATCATCACGCGACAGGGGGCCAGGTGGCACAACCTGTCGGCGACGGAGCCAAGGATCATTCGCTCCGCCAGACCGGCACCACGTCGTCCGACAACAACCAGATCGGCATCCTTGTCCTCGATGACCGAGATGAGGCGACCGACCGGATCTCCGAGCTCCTGCAGCAACTCATAGTCCACGCCTTCGAGATTCAGATGCTCCTCGACATCGGCCAGTACCTTCTGCTGTCCCTCGATGAGCGCAGCTGAGAGTGCTTCCGGCGACGGTGGAGCGCCACCGATGCCCCACCAACCTTCCGGGGTTCGCACGACGGTCACCAATAGGAGCTTGGCTTTCCAATGCCTGGCTATGGCGACTGCAGTCTCAGCCGCTCGGTTGGACCCATCGGAGCCGTCCACACCCACTACCAATGTTGAAACTTGCCAGTCCATCTTTACCTCCAGACGCCAATCTAGAGCAAGGACTGGGCGATGTGTCCAGCCAGCAGGCCGTAGACACCAGCGACCAGGTCATCGCCGATCACACCAGAGGCGCCGGGCAGCCGCTCTGTCGCGGCAACCCCGGGGAACCCTCTCTTGAAGATGTCAGCAGCACGGAAGACCACGAAGCCAACAACTACTGCGGGCCAGGTCGTGAGGCCGATCAAGGCCAGGAACGTTCCCGCTGCCTCGTCGACCACGATCCATCCTGCATCACCTTCCGTGTCGGTGAATGGAGCAACCGACCAATAACCCGCGATTACGACCAGCACCGTGCCAATCAACTGGGCCGCCCAACCCCACCAAACTCCGGCGACGATCACCACGACGGCTGCGAAAACGGAGCCAACCGTGCCGGACCCGGAGTCGCTTCCGCGCACGCTGCCGAGGATCAGGCCGGATCCAAACCAGGAGGCGATCAATCGGGGCATCGGCTCGGAGCCTAGAACCACTGTGGTTCGGGTTTCGGCTTCGGTCGGGTGCGTATAGCCTTGGGTCGAT
>JASFVB010000251.1:0-3582 GCA_050050035.1 Acidimicrobiia bacterium
GTACGTGTGCTCCAACTCGGCAAATTCGGCAACCACGGTTGGAGTGATCATCCGTGTCTCGTGAACCACATTGAGCACGACGACCGGCATCCTGAGATGCTTGGAGAGCTCGCCGGCGAATGCGGCCGCCCGCATCGAGTGCTCCGATCCGTCGACCGCGAGAAGGATCTTCATCTCAACCCTCACTCCGAGTGTCCCCACGATCGCGGCAGGGCGGTAGGGCCTAACTCCCTTTTGCCTTCCGATTGGCCATCGGGCGACTCATACTCCCGCCAATGACTCTCCCAGCACGCGTGATCAGGGCGGTCCGGCCGCAGGCCTCGCCCGGTGTCATGGCAGGAGCGGCTGTCGTCGCAGCGGTATTCGCGGCCACCCCGCTCCTGTTGCCCGACGTCTCGACCGGTCTGAACGTGCCTCTGGGCACAACCGGGATGCTGAGCGCGGCACAGGTTGGGAGCTTCGCTCTCGCCAGCCTCGTCGCGGGCCGGTTGTACCGGCCACGAAGACGATTCCACTACGGGTCACTGGGGTTGGTCGCGGTCGCATCGATCGGTTCCGCGCTGGCTCCGAACTTCGTGGTTCTGATGGCCAGCCGGGTGTTGGCCGGTGTTGGGCTCGGCACACTGACCTGGATCGCCTGGGCCGATGCGACCAGGTTCGCGCGGGGCATGGGCGATGTGGCGGCAGTTGCGCCTCTGACCGCAACACTGGCATCACCGCCACTGGGGTGGATCACCGAGCACTTAGGGTTCCGTTGGGTGTTTGCCTCCATGGCCGTCGTGGCCCTTCTGGCCATGCTCCTGTCCGTCGACTTCGGCGAGCTTCCCCGAGTCGGGCGAAGTGTCAGCGCTTCGCTCAGCAACCGCTTCCTTCTCCTCGGGCTGATGGCCCTGACCTTGGGCGGTTCCTCTGTGTTCGTCTTCACCGGTGCAGCCGCTCAGGAGTTGCACGGCCTCACTCCCGGCTCGGTGGCGTGGGCATTCAGCATGAACGCCATCGCCGGAGTGGCGGCGACGAGGAGGCACGCACGAGCCGGGTCGGCGTGGGCGTGGCTCGTTGCCACTTCGGCGTCGGCTCTCCTCGTCGGCATCACGCGGTCGGGGCTCATCTTCTTCTTCGCACTCACCATCTGGGGATTCGCCTTCTGGATGGCGGTTCCCGCCATCTTCAGGTTGATCGAGAAGAAGGCATTGACGCCGGTCGAGCGGGTCGGTGACGCTCAGGCGATCATGGCGGTTGGCAGGGTGTTCGGACCGCTCGTGGGTGGTGTTGCCCTGGCCGGAGGGGAGTTCGGCAGGCTGTCGATCACGGGTGGAGCGGTAGTCCTCCTGGCAGCCGCGATCGTCGCCGTCGTCGAACTGGGCCGGGCCCGAGGCTGGTCCAGCAGGTCGGTCAGCCAAGCACGCTGAACGACGAGTCCTCGTTGATCTCCCGGTTACGGCCGAATACGGACATGTCCATGACCAGCCCGGTATGGGGCATCTTCACCTTCACCGGGTCCTCATCGTGATCGTGACCGGCTTCGACGGCCTTGATCAGCTCGGTCATGCAATAGGCCGCGACATGGCAGTTCTTGAACTGGTTGCCGCTGGTGCCGATGGCAACGTAGAACCCGGGCAGGTCCGTCTTGTCGTAGATCGGGATCCAATCGTCGCTGACGTCGTAGAGATCGACCACACCCTTCTTCTCACTGGGGACGCCGAGACCCGGGAGACGGCGAGCCAGACGTAGAACCTGGGCCCGCCACTGGGCATCTGTGATATCGCGATCGAACTCGTCGGGGCTCTCCACCCACACCTGGGGGTCACAGTCGGGGTCCTGACTCCCGACCAGTATGTGATTGCCCACCTCCGGCCGGAAATACGTCCCCATGTCGTCATCACCAACCAGCATCCCTTCCTTCTCGAAGTCGAGACCGTCGGGTGAGGGAACGTGGTGAACCTCGTGACGCAGAGCTCGCGTCTTGATGTTCATCGTGTCGCTGAGGCCGGCCATCTCGTTGATGACGAATGAGTGTGGCCCCGCCACATTGACCACGATCGGAGCCACGATCGACGTGCCGTCGGCCAGGTCCACGCCGGCAACACGGCCATCCGCGATGCGGATGCCGGCGACCTCGGTGTTGAACATGAACTCGCCACCCTTGGCCTCCGCTGCTCGCTGCAGATTGTGTGTCGCCAGCTGGGGATCGGTGATGTATCCCGAGACCGGAGTGGAGACGACGCTCCTTATCTTCCCGGGCGGGTCGGCCCAGAAGGCGTCGTCCTCGGGTCGCTTCGGCGGCGCGTAGTCTCCGGCATCGAGGAACGGCACTCTCGATTCGAGCGTGTTCGCATCCCAGACCTCGTATTCGATGCCGATGTCGTCGAAGAGAGGCAGAACCTTCTTCGAGTAACGCTCATCGTCGCCAACGTAGACCGCGCCACATTGGATGAAGCCGGCGATCCCGCGTTCGTCATCGGTCTCCAGGTAATTCGCCCAGTCCTTCCAGTAGAGGAAGCCCTCATAGGACATGGCCACGCCGGCCCAGGTCGAGTAGTGGCAACGGACGATTGCACACGAGTTGGCCGTCGACCCGTATCCGGCTGCGGGGAGTTTGTCGATGTTGAGGGTCTTGTAGCCGGCCTTCGACATCTCGAATCCGAGGTTCGCCCCGATGATCCCCGCACCGATGACGACGGCGTCATACTGCTTGTCTTCGCTCATCGCAGGCGAGCATATCTAGTGTCGTCGTGATTCCTTGCTCGGGGTCGTGACGATCAATCCACGCCCGTAGGCGGTGCAACGTGGGTACTTATGTATATCCTGGATTGTATATTTTAGATATACCTCGTGAATGCCTGACGATATCCAAGATCTGATCGTTGTGGGCGGGTCTCCAGCCGGTCTCTCGGTGGCGGTCCAGGCTCGGCGTGCCGGTTTGTCCGGGGTCACCGTTCTCGGTCTTCGCGGGATCTCGATGCCAACGACGCACGTCGACGTGGATCATCTCACGATACGAAACGTCGACTCCGTCGAGAAGATCACCGCCGATGGGCCCGAGCATCTCTCGGTGGACACCTCCGAGGGCACCCTCGCCACCAGAGTCTGTCTGATCGACTTCGACCCGTCGTATGAGGAACATCGTCTCGACATCCCACCGACTGCGATGCAACGGGTTCACTCCTCGATTGACTTCGAGCCCGAGGATTGCGACGTTCTCGTGGTGGGCAGCGGCGATGGCGTGGGGAGTCTCACGTCGGCACTTGTGGAGAGAGGTGCCCGGGTCGTGCTGGCCTTCTCGGGTTCCTTCGAGAGGCTCTCGATGGTTGCGCGACAGGTGCTGGCGCGGTTCGAGCGGGAGCAGCGAGCCACGGTGCTCTGGCAATCACGCCCTGCCTCGATGTGGTCTGTCGACGGCTACCCGATGGTGACCTTCGACGACAGACGGACTCCCGACCTGCAATTCGATCACGTCGTCCTGGGTGGCGGAGGAACGTGGATTGCCCCAAGCGTCCCGATTGATCTCGATCGGACGACGGCCTCGAGGCTGTTCCGGATATCAGAAACCGACACGGAGTCGGCCCCCGGCTCGCCGGTCAA
>JASFVB010000252.1:0-3563 GCA_050050035.1 Acidimicrobiia bacterium
CGAACTGAACTACACCGAAACCCAGGGCCGCCGTGATCTCGACGCCCTTGTCGCTGCCCTCAGGGACAATCACAACAGTGTCCTCGTACGAGGTCGTGTCGGCGTTCCCGATGGAGACGACACGGAAACCCAGGTCCTCCAGTCTCTGTGACATCTCGCCGGCTGCGCCCGACGTGCCGTTCCCATTCAGAACCTCGAGACGGATCGGTTGCTCGGCAAGTGCCTGACCACGGATGAAGTTGGCGAGCATGTCGCCGGCCTCGGGCTCTCTCGCCACCACCACCGACGAGCCACCGATGCTCTTGACGTCGCCGGGGAGGGTGGCGCCCTCGATCGACCCGGTGAGGATGCCCTTGAAGTCCCATATCAAGGAGGCAACCGACATCTCCGCGAGATTGGAGTCGATCGTCATGTGCTGAGCCATGGCGGTGGCGATGTCACCGGCCTCTGCCACCGACCCGGGGCTCTTCAGCTCGGCGAGGATGGCGCGGATGACCTCCTGCTGTCGCTGAGTCCGCCCGAAGTCGTTTGCCTCGACAGAGACCCACGAGCCGTTTTGGAGCTCCTGGTAGTGCCGGGATCTGGCGTAGGCGAGCGCCTGAGCCCCATCGAGCACCTGTGTGCCTGCTTCGACATCCAGACCCGACTTGGAGTCGCGGGCCCGGTAAGGGAACGCGATCTCGATTCCACCGACCTCGTCCACGAGCGCCTGGAACCCGAGGAAGTCGATCTCTACATAGTGGTTCACCTCGACACCGAGGTTGGCCTTGACCGTCTCGACCATCAGCGACGGTCCACCGTACGCATAAGCAGCGTTGATCTTGCCGCTGCCATTTCCGGGAATCTCGACATAGAGATCCCTCGGGATGCTCAACATCTGCGCCACAGATGAGCCGGCATCGAGCCGCACCAACATGATGACGTCACCACGAGCACCACCGGCGCTGCCGAAGTTGGTCAGATCGTCGAGACCTGCCCGAGAATCGGACCCGACGATCAGAAACGTCATCTCGCCACCGGATGACGGGTCGAGGACCTCGGAGACCTCCGAGTCGGTACCGGCGGCGGCAAAGAACCTGTTTCCCGTCTGGATGACCCAGATCAAGCCGAGCACGGCGAGATTGGCGGCCACCAACAGCGTGATCGTCGTGACCTTGAGCCATCTGGGCAGCCTGGAGCGAGTGGAGGAGGAGGGAGACTTCGCCATCGAGGGTTTAGACGATGTGACATTACCGGAGGTTCCCCGGCTACCCGTATCCGGTTATCGCGACTCCACGAGTTATTGTCTCCGCCGAGCGCACGGAGGTTCTCGCTTGGCTGTGCTGTCCCACGAAGGGACCTATCCGATCATGTACGGAGGCTTGCCGATCCCGGTTGGTGCCAGACACCGCACCGGTTACCTGGCCCGTCCCGACGAGGCCGGAAAGGTCCCGGTCGTCTTCGTGATTCCCGACCTGGACGGTCTGGGCAGCCTGGAGAAGGACCTTTGCCGCCGGCTGGCACGGGAGGGGTTCGCGGCAATCTCCATCGACCTCTACGGAGCCGATGGGGATGGTCTCGATCTGTACAACGCCATGACGGACGACGCTGCGCTCTTGGTCCTCGACGAGCTCCACCAGTTCCTCGTCTCAGAGGACGTCGAATGGAACGCCGAGGACGTCGTGGGCGTTCTCGGCATCGACACCGGGGGTCGATTTGGATTGATCAAGGCGGCGACACGGCCATGGGTGCGTTCCCTCGCCTTGTGTTACACGCCCCTGACCGGTGACGAGGACCGGGAGCATCAGATCGCCGACTACCTGGATCACCTGCCCATCCCGGTCCTCGGGCTCTACGGAATGGGCGACCACCTGATCGCAAGCTCGACAGTCGACGAGGCACAGAGACGCAACGAGCACGGGCAATGGCTCTTGTACCAGGACGCCGCGCACGGATTCCTCGACATCGATGGAGAAGGGTTCGACCAGTCGGCTGCCGACGATGCGTTCGCCAGGATCCTGGCCTTCTTCGGGGCCACACTCGCCACGCCTCAGATCGAAGAATTGGGGTAGCCGGTACTTGGTACCTGGCACTCAGTGGCGGATGTGTTTGATCGCGCCTGAGTAGAGAGTCTCGACACCAGCCCTGCTCTCTACGACGAGACCACCGTCGTCGGCCACGTCGATGGCCAAGCCGGCGCCGTCGGGCTCCCATGTGACGGATCGACCCAGCGTCGAGCAAGCGGCCAGGTAGGCATCTCTCGGCCAGCCATCTCTCGTCAGGATCTCCATCAACTCCGCCCCCCAGAGCGCCGCGATCGCGACATGAGCCGATTCTCCCGGATCGGACTCGAAGACCGAGGCCGAGCCCGGCGTGGGGTCCGCCCAGAAGAGGTTCAGCCCCAACCCAACCACCGTCAGACCGGCGCTCCTCTCCACCAGGATCCCGCCCACCTTGCCCCGGTCGTTGAGCACGTCGTTGGGCCACTTGAGAAAGCAGCCGTCCACGGCTCTCGTGGCGGCCACTCCGGCCATCAGCGAGATAGGGCGTTTGTCGCCCGCTTTGCTCGCAAAGACGAGGGAGACAGCCACGGCGCGATCGGCGTTGTCCCAGTGTGCACCGGACCTCCCCCTCCCCTGGGTTTGGGAAGAGGCGATCACGAGCAAAGGAAGTGAGTCGTAGCGTTCCCTCGCCACATCCTGAGTCGATGGGACGCTGTCGTACCGCTCCTGGAAATAGGGTGTAGCCAACATGTCTCAGACCAAGTCTTACCTATCTGAGGATATGGAGGAGCCGTGGGCACCGAGGCTCGCATAGACCAACTGAGGACTCTGAGGGAAGAAGCCCTTCACGCAGGGACCCAGCGCGCCGTCGCCCGACAGCACGAGGCCGGCAAGTTGACCGCGCGCGAACGTGTGGAGGCCCTCCTGGACAACGGCTCCTTCAACGAGATCGACCAGTTCGTCAAACACCAGTCGAGTGGTTTCGGCATCGAAGACAAGAAGCCACCAGGTGACGCCGTCGTCACCGGGCACGGTACGGTCGACGGACGCCCGGTCTTCGTCTTCGCCGAGGACTTCACGGTGTTTGGAGGCTCTCTCGGGAAAGTCGTCGCCGACAAGATATGCAAGATCCTCGACCTTGCCGTCGAGACCGGGGCGCCCGTCATCGGGCTCAAGGACTCCGGTGGCGCCCGAATCCAGGAGGGTGTGTCCTCGCTCGACGGGTACGGCCGCATCTTCGAGCGCAATGTCCGCGCCAGTGGTGTGATCCCCCAGATCTCGGTGATCATGGGCCCTTGCGCCGGTGGAGCCGTCTACTCCCCGGCGCTGACCGATTTCGTGTTCCAGGTAGACCAGACCTCGCACATGTTCATCACCGGGCCTGACGTGATCAAGGCCGTCACCGGCGAGGAGGTCACGATGGAGGAACTGGGCGGAGCAAGCGCGCATGCGGCCAAGTCCGGGGTCACCCACTTCGTGTACCCGAACGGAAACGACGCCCTGGAAGCAGTGCGCTACCTGCTCTCGTTCCTTCCCCGGAACAACATGGAGGCGCCTCCGTACTACGCACCGGCCGACCGA
>JASFVB010000253.1:0-3557 GCA_050050035.1 Acidimicrobiia bacterium
GACTCCTACGTCCTGAACGACGTGGCCGAGCCCGATCCGGCACCGGGGCAGGTTCGCATCGCACTGAAGAGATCAGGTCTCAACCACCTCGACATCTGGACGTCGATGGGACTGCCCGCACCAAAACACCTCCCCCACACGACCGGCGCCGACGGTGCCGGTCTCATCGACGCCGTCGGGGACGGGGTGAGTGGTCACGACGTTGGAGATGAGGTGGTGATCGACCCTTCGCTCTCGTGTGGTCAGTGCGAGGCGTGTCTGCGGGACGACATCGTGTACTGCAATGAGTTCGCCATCCTCGGTGAGCACGTCCCCGGCACGTTCACCGAGAAGATCGTGGTGCCTCAGATCAACGTACTGCCCAAGCCTCCCGCACTCGAATGGGATGTGGCCGGGTCGTTCGGGCTCGCCGGCGTCACCGCGCTGCGCATGCTCGAGAAGTCGAGACTTCAGAGGGGGGAGACGGTCCTGGTCGTGGGTATCGGCGGTGGAGTGTCGGCTTCCGCGATGACGCTCGCCCAGGCGCTCGGCGCATCGGTGTATGTCACGTCGCGCAGCCAGGAGAAGGTCGACTGGGCACTCGGTCTGGGAGCCGAGGGTGGTTTTCTCAGCGACGGTGAGTTTGGCAAGGAGATGGCGGCTCTCGGCGGTGCGGACGTGGTAGTCGACAACGTTGGAGCGGCCACGCTCAAACAGTCGATGCGCGCCGCCAAGGCGGGTGGCCGCATCGTCATCTGTGGTGGCACCAGCGGGCCCAGGTTTGAGCTCAACCTCCCCGTGCTCTTCTTCAGGCATTTGGAGCTCATCGGCTCGTCGATGGGCAACCACGCCCAGTTCGCCCGGGCTCTCAATTGGATCCGGCTGGGAAAGGCCAGCTCGCCTGTGGCCCGCACGTTCCCTTTCGATCAACTGCCCGAGGCCCTCAACTTCCTGGACGCCGGGGAGCAGATGGGCAACGTGGTGCTCGACCACGAAGCCTGAGCCTCGGGTTCAGTCCCCCTTGGGCAGACGGACTATGGGGATGGAGTCGGCGACCTGTGCTGCCTGCTCCTCGGGAGTGTCTTCGGGGTCGTCGAGCATGAACGAGGCGAGTCGGCCCAACGCCTTTGGGTGGGCGGCGGCATAGGCCGCCATCACGTCCCTTGCCTCCGAGTTGTCGACGATGGCTGCGGTGGTCTCGTATCGCTTCGCTCCGACGTGGAACGTCACGTCGGGGTTGGCCTCGATGTTCTGGAGCCAGTGCGCCTTGCTGCCCCATGCAGCCGCGACGTAGGTTGCCTCGTCGGTGTCGAAGACGACTTCCAGGACAGTCCGCCTGGTTTCACCCGACTTCCTCCCCACATGCTCCAACATCAGGAACCGCTTGCCGAGGAGGAACCCGAGCTTGGCTCGATAGAGACCGACCGGCGCCCTGAACAGAAGACGCTGCAAGCCCTTCGGTGATCCCTTTCGCTGCAGCCTCGGCTCGCTCATGACGTCAGAACGCGTCGATCACGGTCACACCGACACCCTGGAAGTCGGCCATTCGCTCCAGCACCGATGAGGCTTCGCCGAGACCGACGGTGTTGGTGACCAGTCGGCCCGGGTCCACGGCCCCGGAGCCGATCAGGTCGAGAACCCTGGGATATTCGGTCGCGGGGATGCCCCGACACCCGTAGATCTCCAACTCGTTCATGATCACCCGTTGCATGGGGATCGACGGGTTGGCCTCGTCACCGAGCATCAGCCCGACCTGCACATGACGACCGTGTTTGCGCAGCGACCTGATCGAGTTGCTGGACGTGACCCTGGTGCCGACCGCGTCGATGGACACGTGGGCACCACCGTCGGTGGCCTCCCTGACGGCGCGTGGCGGACGGTCGATGTTCCCGTCAACGGTCGTCTCGGCACCGAGATCGGCCGCCATGGCCAAGGCAGCGTCGTTGACGTCCACCGCGACGACCCTGGCGCCCAATGCGGCACCGATCATCACCGCGGAGAGACCGACGCCACCACAGCCGTGTACCGCGAGCCACTCTCCTGGCTGGATCCTGCCCTTGTCGGCCACGGCACTGAACGAAGTCACGAGGCGGCACCCGAGCGCGGCCGCATGGACGGATGGCATGTCGTCGGGAATGCGGACCAGGTTGAGGTCGGCGTGATCGATCGCGACCAACTCGGCGAACGACCCCCAGTGCGTGAAACCGGGGGCGAACACACGGTCACAGGTGTTGAGGTGTCCCTCCCGACAAGATTCGCACTCACCGCAGCCGATGGAGAACGGAACCGTGACCCGGTCACCGGGCCTCCACCTACCGACATCAGAGCCAACCTCCTCGATGACCCCGGCCATCTCGTGCCCGGGCACGTGAGGCAGACCGGGCAGATCCTCATGACCGACCCACGAGTGCCAGTCGCTCATGCAGATTCCGGTGGCCTCCACCCTCAGAATGACACCATCGTCGGACGGTGTCGGGTCGTCCACTTCCTCGACGCTCAGCGGTTTGCCGTACTCGGTGATGAGCGCGGCCCGCATGGAGGTCAGAGGGCCTTGAGCGCCGAGATCGTCTGCTCGAGACCGTCTCTGGCGTCGGCGAAGAGCATCATGGTCCCCTCGTCGTAGAACAGCGGGTTGTCGATGCCCGCGAAACCCGGTGAAAGACTCCGCTTCACGACGATGACGGTGGTTGCGCGGTCGACGTTGAGGATCGGCATCCCGTATATCGGCGAGCTCGAATCGTCTCTCGCCGACGGGTTGACCACATCGTTGGCACCTATCACCAGCACCACGTCGGTCTGGCCGAATTGGGGGTCGGCCTGCTCCAGGTCGAGAAGCTGCTCGTAGGGGACGTCTGCCTCGGCGAGCAGCACGTTCATGTGACCAGGCATCCGTCCCGCCACCGGGTGAATGGCGTAGTGAACAGTCGTGCCGCGCTCCTCGAGAGCGTCGGCCAGCTTTCGCACTGCGTGCTGGGCCTGGGCGACGGCGAGCCCGTAGCCGGGCACGATCATCACCGAGTCCGCGTATCCAAGGCTGATCGCGGCGTCGTCGGGTGTTGCCCGCTTGACCGGTCGGTCCGACATCTCGGTCGCGGTACCGCCTCCCTCGGTGCCGAACGCGGCGAAGAGGACGTTGCCCAGGGAGCGATTCATCGCCTCGGTCATCTGGAACGTGAGAATCAGCCCGGCGGCACCGACCAGGGCACCACCGATGATCAGTGGGTTGGACTCGATGACGAACCCGGCTGCCGCGGCGGCGAGACCGGAGAACGAGTTGAGCAGCGAGATGACCACCGGCATGTCCGCTCCACCGATCGGGATGACACCGAGGACTCCAATCAGCAGCGATAGCCCACCCACGACCCAGTAGGCGGTCTCCATGCCCGAGATCGCGGCCCATATGGCGACGCCGACCAGGCCGAGCCCCACGAGGACGTTGATGACCTGGTTGCCACGGAAAGTGAGGGGCCGCCCGGGCAGTACGCCCTGGAGCTTGCCGAAGGCCACGAAGCTCCCCGTGAATGTGATCGCTCCGATGAGGATCGACACGATTATCGAGACCACCGTCTCGGCAGGAA
>JASFVB010000254.1:0-3520 GCA_050050035.1 Acidimicrobiia bacterium
CGGCCAGCGCGGAAACGGCCGAGTGGCCAATGGTCGTCGAGACCAACGAGCAGTTCTACTTCAGACCCGACGGTGTCCAGCTCCTCTGCTCACTGGCCGAAGAGAATCCGTCGCAAGCCGAGGATGCCCGGCCGAGAATGGAGGATGTCGCCCTTGCGATCGAGCGCATCAACGCCGCTACGTCGCTTGGCATCCGCACCGTCAACTCCCAATGGGCGGGGCTACGGACGTTCGCCCCCGATCGCGATCTGGTGATCGGCAGGGACCCGACGGCTCCCGGGTTCCTCTGGCTCGTCGGCCAGGGTGGCATCGGCATCCAAACCTCGCCGGCTTATGGTGCCCTGCTGGCCAGTCTCGCTCTAGACACCCCGATGCCAGCCGATCTTGCCGCTGCCGGTGTGGACCCGGTGTACACAGACCCGGCCCGCTTCCGCTGAGCAAAGGGCCAACCACATCTCGGTGATGCGGCGGGAGGTCGACTCGACTCAGGTGGTCGCGCCCTTGCGCGCCAGGTAGTCGGCCAACGGTGTTGGCATGGTGGCGGTTCGCGAGCCCCAGTCGTAGACCACGGCGGTTTTTGCCCACCGATCGTGCCAAGCCTGACGCTCCGGATTGAACACGACGCCAAGCAGACCGAGGCCAAAGATGAGGAAGCTGAGCGGGTAGGTGACCACACGAATGAGCGGCTGGCGGCCGCTGAGAACGATCTTCCCGTCGCTGCTCACGACACGGACACCGAGAAGCATCTTCCCGACTGTCTTGCCGAACACCGCAAGACTCGCCCACAGGTACACGAACGCCCACACGAAGAGGGAGACGCCGTACACGAGACCCGTCGACTCGGGAAGTTCGAACTCTGGGGCAAACAGCCTTATGACGAAGACGATTCCCGCCACCAGAAGCGTGAATCCGAAGGTGGCAACCACCGTGTCGACGAGAACGGCCAAGAGCCTGGTGAGGGGTCCCGCATAGCGACCGGTCTTGACCACATCCTTGCGGCCACCTTGGTCGTCGACCCATTCGATCAGATCTCCGGGACCACGCGGATAGTCACTGACGTCGCGGCGGAAGAGCCGGTTTGCTCCTCGATACGCGATCTCGTCCAGACCCACGATGGGTCTGCGGAACAAGTCGAGGGCCGACCCGGTCAGGTGACTCGTGCTCTCGGCAACGATCTCGGGTATGCCAGCCCGCTCCACGAGATCCTGCACATCGACCCGATCCAACAGCACATCGATGTCGACCCGATCCATGAGTGCGTTGACATCCACGCGATCGAGCAGACGATTCACGTCCACACGATCGAGCAGCGTGTCGACGTCGACCTTGTCGAGTAGGGCATCGACGTCCACGTGATCGAGGACGACATTGGGGTCGACGATCTCGAGAACGCGATCGCTCGCCCCGGTGGCCATCCGCCCCAGGAGACCCTTTGCAGGCTGATGGTCGGAACGTGCCATCGTCTGGTCGCTAACCGGTCACTGCACCTTGGGACGCCGAGCCGACGAGCCGGGCGTACTTTGCCAAGGCACCACTTGGGTAACGGACCTCCTGCGGCGCCCAAGTCTCGCGCCGACGTGCGAGCGTTTCTTCGTCGACGAGCACGTCGAGGCTCCTCGCCGGGATATCCACTCTGATCGTGTCCCCTTCCTCCACCAGGCCTATCGGTCCCCCGACCTCCGACTCAGGCGCAACGTGCCCAATACACATCCCTGTCGTGCCACCCGAGAACCTACCGTCGGTGATCAACAACACATCCTTGCCGAGACCCGCTCCCTTGATGGCTGCCGTTATTTGGAGCATCTCGCGCATACCCGGACCGCCCTTGGGACCTTCTGTCCTGATGACCACCACGTCCCCAGGCTCTATCTGATGTGAGAACAGGGCCGCCAATGCGCCCTGCTCTCCCTCGAAAACCCGTGCCCTGCCTTCACGTTTCTCCAGTTCGATTCCGGCCAGCTTCACGACGGCCCCGTCTGGGGCGAGGTTGCCCCGGAGGATCGCGATTCCGCCTTCCGGCGCGAGAGGTTGGCCCACGGGACGAATGACGTCGGAGCCTTCCGGTTCTTGGACGTCTGACAGGTTCTCAGCGACGGTCCTGCCCGTCACGGTCAGAGCGTCGCCATTGATGAGCCCTTCGTCGAGGAGGGCGCGCAACACGCTCGGGATTCCGCCGATTCGGTCCATGTCCACCATGTGGAACCGACCAAAGGGCTTCAAGTCGCCGATATGAGGCGTCCTCCTCGAGATTCGATCGAAGTCCTCCAATTCGAGATCCACGCCGGCCTCATAGGCGATGGCCATCAGGTGGAGGACGGCGTTGGTGGACCCTCCGAGAGCCATGACCATGGTGATGGCGTTCTCGAATGCAGGTCGGTTCATGATCTGACGGGCGGTTATGCCCGCCTCGGCCAGGCTCATCACCGCCTGGCCGGACTCCCGGGCGTAATCGGACAACCTCGGGTCTATCGCCGGCACCGTTGCCGAGCCCGGCAGCGATATCCCAATGGCCTCGCCAACCGAAGCCATGGTGTTGGCAGTGAACATCCCCGCGCAAGACCCGGCACCGGGGCACGCCGCCTTCTCGATCTCGGTGAGCTCCTGGCTTGTGATGCGGCCCTCAGACTCGGCGCCGATGCCCTCGAACACGTCGACGATCGAGATGTCCTTGCCGTGGTACTTGCCCGGGAGACTCGAGCCGCCATAGAGGAAGACGGACGGAAGATCGAGTCGTGCCGCGGCCATCAACATGCCGGGCAACGACTTGTCACACCCGGCGATGGTCACCAACGCGTCGAAACGCTCCGCATGCATCTCCAGCTCGACGGAATCGGCGATCACCTCCCGTGAGACCAGAGAGGCACGCATCCCCTCATGCCCCATCGAGATACCGTCCGACACGGCAATCGTCGAGAAGACCAGCCCCACTCCCCCGGCCTCGGTGACACCCGTCTTGGCATGGCGGGACAGCTCCGGGCCGGTGAGATTGCACGGGGTGACTTCGTTGCCGGCGGACACCACACCGACCTGGGGCTTGGCGAAGTCGTCGTCTGTCAACCCGACCGCACGGAGCATTGCACGGGCACCAGCTTTCGCCGGGCCCTCGGTGACGTCAGTCGATCTCGTCTTCATCGTCATAGTCGAATCCTAAGACGCCGGTTGGCCGGGGTCGCCAAAACCGACAAGAATCGACGCATGGCGACCATCTACTACGACCGTGACTGCGACCCGGATCTGATCAAGAACCGCAAGGTGGCGATCATTGGCTACGGGAGCCAGGGCCATGCTCATGCCCGCAACCTCGCGGAATCGGGCGTCGACGTCGTGGTCGGTCTCCGTCCCGGATCTTCGAGCGCCGAGGCCGCAACCGAGGCAGGTCTCACGGTTCTCCCCGTCCCGGAGGCCGTCGCCGCGGCCGATGTCGTGATGATGCTGGTGCCCGATCAGGTGATGGGCGAGATCTACCGGAAGGACGTCGAGCCCAACCTCGAGGAAGGCAACACCCTGATGTTCGCCCACG
>JASFVB010000255.1:0-3518 GCA_050050035.1 Acidimicrobiia bacterium
CCTATGGGCGTGTGACCGACACCGAAGGCGAGGAGCTCGTCAACCTGGTCGGTGGGCCGCTCTATCTGAACGACCAGCTCATCGGCGTCGCCGTGGCAGGCCAGTCGATGGAAGCCCTGTACGAGGTAACCAGTGACACCACGGGGCTGGCCGGCACCGGGGAAACCATCCTCGCCCAGGAGACCGCCGGTGAGATAGTGCCGATCTCCCCCCTCCGAGTCGATGGCGTCGAGCTGGAGCCAGGCGAGGTGCAGGTGCTGGACAGCCCGCTCCTCGACAACGCCGTGACGGGAGTCGAAACGGCGACGACCGAAGCGACCGACTACCACGGCCATTCCGTTGTTGCATTCTCCAGACACATCGACGGCGCCGATTGGGGGATGGTCGTCCTCCAGCGCTCCAACGAGATCGTCAATCCGCTCAACAAACACACCGCAGTGATCGGTTCAGCTGTCGTGATCGGAATCCTCCTCGCCTTCTTCGCCGCCCGGCGTGTGGCCAACTCGATCGCCGCCCCTCTGGTCCAGGTCGCCGAGAACGCCCAGCAGGTCACACAGGGTCGCCGTGACCTCACCGTCGAGACCGAGTACTCCGAGATCACCCGTCTGGTCGACTCGTTCAACACGATGGTCAAAGAGATGGACGGGCTGACCGGAGATCTCGAACAGAAGATCGAGAAGAGGACCGAGGAGCTGGAGACCAAGAACGCCGAGCTGCAGAAGGTCATGGACGACAAGGAGGTATTCCTCGCCGGCGTCTCCCATGAGCTGCGCTCGCCGATCACCGCGATGATCGGGTTCATCGACATCGTCAACATGTCGGGTGAGGAGCTCGACCCAGACGAGCGAGCCGAGATGCTGGAGACGGTCTCCTCGCAGGCGACGGACGTGCTCAACCTCATCGAAGACCTGCTGGCGTCGGCGCGTGCCCAGGCGGGGACGCTCAAGATGGCGGCCGTTCGGGTGAATCTGGCGGCTCAGGCCCGGCAGGTCATCGAGGCAACCAGTGCAAGCAGCCGCAAGACGGTGACATACACCGGTGGTGAGGGGAACGCTGTGGGCGACCCGGCCAGGGTCCGTCAGATAGTGCGCAACCTCGTCACCAACGCCTTCCGCTACGGCGGCTCCGAGATCGAGGTGGAGGTTCTCGTCGACGGCAACGTCGCCATCCTCGAGGTGAAGGACAACGGCGAGGGCATCGCCGTGGACGCTCTGGAGAAGATCTTCGAGGCGTATGGCCAGGCGGACACGTCGAGTGTCGCCGACTCGGTCGGTCTCGGTCTCCACGTGTCGCGCAACCTCGCCAGGCTGATGGGCGGCGACCTCGACTATGAGTACAGGGACGGCTGGAGCGTGTTCTCGCTCCGTCTCCTCCAGTACGTCGAGGAGGAGAGTCGCGACGACACTCAACCGATAGTGGTCTCACTCGGCAACGAGTGAGACCACGGGACGCCTCGACGCCCCGTCGTGTGGGCCTCCGAACCTCCGGTAGTTTGTGCCATATATGGCACTAACTACCTCCGGAACGAGAAGAGGACCCCGGTGCTCTGCGAACCCGAGGTTCGCAGAGCCACCGAGGGTCAGTCGTAGACACCCACGACATAGGCCTGGCCATCGCTGACGACACACAGGAATGCGCCCGCCGAGGTGACGATCTGATAACGGTCGGAGCTCGGCTCACCCAGCCACCAGCGACCACTCAGCCGCCACGGGCCACTCCAGGTGAGCACCGGCTCCCATCTCGAGCCGACACGCACCCGCGACGGCATGCCCTCATCCCACTCCAAACCGATGATGCGTGGCTCCGGATGCACCAGGGCGGGCGTCGGCCCCGGTGTCGTGCCCGGCCAGGGTGCGGACGGGTCGAGCTCCGTTCCCGAATCGGGCTCACCCCAACGTGACCACATCACCTTCTCGCCGGGCATCCTGCCACCCTGCGAGCGGGCGCTGAGCACACCGTCGGGCCCGAGGATCGCCTGAGCCCGCGCCAGGGCGCGCTCTGCTTCCAAGACCGACGACTCGTCGGTCAGCAAACCGAGTTGCCTCCCCTCTCCGGACAGGTCGTCGGGCACGATGCTCAGGCCGGCGATTCCCCCTGGGATCCCAGAAGTCTCCACCCAGGCTCGGAGCTGCCAGCCGATGCGATCGCTCAGGGTCTTCTCATCGAAGGGGTCGGCAGAACGCCACACCCGTGTCCTCTCCACACCCGTCGCCGACTCTGCGGTGATGGTCACGGTGTGTGGCGCCACTCCCCCGGTTCGCAGACCACGCATCAGCTTCTCGGCGAGGTCGGCGCCGGCATTTGCCACCATCTCGAGAGTCTCCAATGGGTCCTCGAAGGACATCCGTGCGGTCAACTCGACGGGGACCTCGCGCGGGACGGCCGCCCGGTCCTCACCACTGGCCAAACGGTGTGCGGCCAGGCCGGGATTGCCAAACCGGGAAGCGAGTGTCTCCCGGGGCAGACGAGCCAGATCACCGAGTGTGGTGATGCCCAGCCAGCGAAAGGTGTCGATCATCTCCGTGCCCCCCATCGACTCACGCAGTGTGCCGAGGTCGAGCCTCGACAGGAACCCGATGGTGTCCTCGACGACACACGGGTGCCCCGGTGTCGCACTCGCCGCGGCCCATCTGGCGGCGAAGGGTCCGTCGGCCACCCCGAGATAGGCCTCCCCGCCTGTCCTGCTGCCCATCAGCTTGTCGAGGGTCTTGGCGACCCGTCTGGCTACCTCCGCCTCGCCCCCGTAGTAGCGGGAGGCCCCCTCGGTGGGCACGTAGAGAAGACCGGGACCGACCACCTCCACCCGTGGCACCAGATCCTCCACGGCGGTGACCACCGACTCGAACCGTCGTGTCTCGTCGGCCATGTCACGGTTCATCACCGTGGCGAACGGGGCCAGTGCCTCTGCCTCCTTGCGGGGCATGCCCAGGGTGACACCCGCATCGAGAACATCATCGGTTGCAGCAGCGACACGGTCGTCGACGATCAGCAGCGGCTCATCCAAGGGTGTGTCCGGCCTGGTCAGCGACCACATCGGAAACCACACGCACAGTGTCCGTACCTTCATCCTCGACCTCGAACCGTCTCGTCGTCCCTGCCGCCCCCTTGCCGCTCGCCTCGAGCAGGATGCGTCGTCGTGTCAACTTGCCATGCCCCGAGTTGGCCCCCTCCCAGGTGACACCGAGGGCTCGCAACCGGAGATAGGCGACACCACCCGCCAGACCTCCCCCGGTCGACCTGAAGACGACGGCAACCCGTCGTGCCCTGGCCAGTGCGGCGAGACGTCTCAGATCGCGCTCTCTCACCCGTGCCGGCACCTCCGCGTACACCGCCCTCACCCCCTCGAGCAGCGCTGCGGTGACCTTTGGCCAGAGGGAGGCCTCTGCACATCGGACGATGATGAGACGCTCGGGGAGAACCCCGGTCTCCCATGCTGCCTCGGGCGATATCCACCCTCTGGTGTCGAGTGCGACGACGGGAGCCAGACGTGAGTGAGGTGCGAGCAGTCTGAGACCGAT
>JASFVB010000256.1:0-3510 GCA_050050035.1 Acidimicrobiia bacterium
CTCGCCGGGGTCTGGGCCTTCCGCCACTCGCGGGGCGAGTCACACAGCGAGCTGCTCCCGGTCTTGGTGAGGAGGCTCGCCGGCTATGTCGTCTATGCCGTCGTCTACTCCTCGCTTCGTGTCGGTGTGTTCGCCACGGTAGGAGGCGGATGGGAGGATCTGTTCCCGTTTGGTGTCGCGTTGGTGTCGTGGCTGACGGTGGAGGTCCTGATCAGGGCCTTGCTCGTGCTTGGCCCGAGGGAGTTGTCCCGCACCTACCTGGCCAGGGCCATGATCCACGACCTGAACGTATTCGTCGGTCTGGCACTGACTGGGGCACTGTTCGGCGAGCTCTTCGGTGGAGGGATCGGATGGTGGGCCCTTCCGATTGCATTGGTCCCATATTCGTTTGCACACGCCGCGTTCAAACGCTTTCAGGAGACGAAGACGACCTATCGCCAGACCATCCGCGCCCTGGCCCGTATCCCGGAGGTGTCCGGTCTCGGGATCGACGGGCATGCCGACCGGACGACCGACATCGCGACTGCCATCGCAAAGGAGTTGGGTCTCGGCCCCACGCAGGTCGAGGATGTCGAGTACGCGGCACTCATGCATGACATCGGGCGTGTCTCGCTCAGTGAGCCACAGATCCTCAAGGCGGGATACACCGACGATGACATCGCTCGCTGGAGCGCGGAGATCATCGCCGAGTCGCCCTATCTCGAGCGGGTGGCGGTTCAGGTGCGGGACCAATACGAGGCGTATCGCAAGCCGGGCGCCGCCGAGGATCCCGATGTGTCCATCGTGTCGAGAATCATCCGGGTTGCCGCCGCCTACGACTGGAACGTCCATCGAGGAGGGATGTCTCCGCTGTCGGCCCTCGAGGAGTTGCACGGCGGCACCGTCTACGAGTTCGATCCGGAGGTCGTGGCTTCCCTGCGGAGGCTTCTCGAGACCCGCGGGGTCCTCCGACCCACCCGCGTGTAGCGCCCGTCAGCAACTATCAGCGTTGCGAAGCCGACCCCGGCTGAGCCTGGGCACCCCTTCTGAAGTAGCGTCTCGGTCTGCGCAGCTCGTGCTCGAGGAACACCCCGAGACCCATCGCCAGGAAGATGTCGCCAAGCGAGATGACCTCGCCGATGCCAAGGAGTCGGAGCGGTATCACATCCGCGAAGAAGGTGAGCTGCGACTCATCATCCAACAGGATGTGCTTGAAGGACCCGGTGAGGTCGGGCTCGGCAACAGTGAAACCGCTCGCCACCTCTGCCGCTTCTGCGAGGACCGGCATCCCGCCATTGATTGCGATCACGAGGAAGTTCATCAGCACTCCGACCCCGGCTATCCACATCCCTGGCTTGGAACGGTTGAGCAGGACGAGGACCATCAGGAGTGCAAACGACACCAGCACCATTGCCACTCCGACCCACTCGATGTCCGGATCGTCCGGAAGAAACCTCGTCCCCAGCTGGAGTGCGAGCGCCGCGAACAACAGCCACCAAGCACGAAGCTCGATCTCGCCGAGGTTGACGAGTCTCCCTCCCCGGACCACTGCGATGGCCAGAGCAACGAAGATGACGAGAGCCAGCCATAGCATGGCGGCCGAACCTAGTGGAGCGAATGTGGCTACCCGAGAGAGTGATGACCCATGGTGACGTACGAGGTTGCCGATCGGCGGGCGACGATCACCATCGACGAGCCCCAGCGTCGCAATCCGATGTCAGTCGAGACCATGCGCGGTCTCCTCGAACACACGCGGCGGGCAATGGCAGACCCGGGCGTCGCAGTCGTCGTCTACACCGGCGCGGGCGACCGTGCGTTCAGCGCAGGCGGTGACCTCTCCGGGGACTTCGTCGACGACCCGATCGGCCTTCACGAGAGTCGCGGAGACATCGCTCAACTCTTTCGCGAGATGATGCGAGGCGGCAAGCCGACAGTGGCCAGGGTCAACGGCCACGCCATCGCCGGTGGGTTCGGGCTGGCTGTTGCGTGCGACATCACGATTTGCGTCGACGACGCCAAACTCGGCACCTCCGAGGTGAAGGTGGGTCTGTGGCCGATGATGATCTCGGCCGTGCTCGCCAGAGTCATGCCACGCAAGGCCGTCCTCGATCTGATGCTCACCGGTCGGCTGATCACGGCTGAGGAGGGCCTCCGGTTGGGGGCGATCAGCCGTGTGGTCCCTCGCGACGATCTCGACCGAGTGGTGGACGAAGTGGTCGACCGGCTTCTTCGGCTGAGCCCGGCGACGATCATGATGGGGAAGGACTCGTTCTTCGGCATGACCGACCTCGGTTTGGATGTCGCGCTGGACCGCCTTCAGGCGGGACTCACCGAAGTCGCCCTCACCGAAGACTCCCGGGAGGGGGTCACTGCGTTCATCGAGAAGCGAGATCCGGACTGGTCTGGAGACTGATCTCAGGGCTCGAGCAGATCGCGAGCGGCCGCCATGAGGAGGATGGCTTCCGTTGTGTCGATAGGCGCATCCGTGTCCACGACGGATCCAGCAGTCACGAAGACTCTGTCATTCACCGAGGTGACCCACCATGCGGCAGCCAGGCCGGGCTCTGAGCCCCCCTTGAACCAGATGTTGTCCCAGACTCCACCGGCCGCCAGAACTCCCGGGTTGACCGCGAGGATGTCGCCGATCTCAGGCACTACGCCGGCCAGGTCGACGATTCTCACGGCGAGAGTGCACAGGTCGGAAGGAGTGGCGAACCACTCGACGACGTCGGGGTCGATCGGCTCCACCCACTCGGCCACCGGCAGATCGTCTGCTGAGATGTCGGCGAGCTGGTCCAGCAGCGCCCGTCGGGTCGGTTCGTCGCCGTCGATCCACTGAGGATCGCGAAGACCGGAGCCAGGACCGATCTTGAGTGCAGCAAACTCACGCGTGTTGAGAAAGGGAGTGTTCAGCTCAGGCATCGTGTTCCCGTATTCGGCCTGGACGCTCTCCACACTCTCACGCCCGAGCAGGTCGATCAGGTGGTCGGCCGCCGTGTTGTCCGAGATGGAGATCATCAGCGAGGCTGCATCGCCAATCGAGACGACGTCACCGTCCGGCCGATTCTGGAGTGTTCCGGTCGGGATGCTCTTCAGCTCGTCGCGAACGGTCAGCTCGTCTTCCCAAGCCACGTCCCCGTCGGCAACCGCCTCCCCGAGGGCGGCGAGCACGTAGAGCTTGAACACGGAGCCGAGTGGGGCGGGCTGGTCGGACGACAACTCGTTGATCGTCACGCATGCTCCGTCTACGACCTCGGCGGTGATGGCGCGCACGTCCCCTATCTCTGAGAGCCGTGTGAATGCCTCCTCGACGGACTCGGGTGGGTCCTCCAGCTCGGGTTGCTCGGTCGGCTGGATGAAAAGCGTGGTGATGACTTGGCTCTCGTCGATCTCAGCGACGACACGGAGTCGAGTGCCGTCAGAGGCTTCGATGATGGCCTCTCCCGAGGTTCCGGTTCCGGAGGTCTCCACGATCTTGTACGGCGCCCCCGGCCGAAACTGCTCGAGTACCGACTGGAACGCCGTCTCGAA
>JASFVB010000257.1:0-3475 GCA_050050035.1 Acidimicrobiia bacterium
CTCGGGGTCGGTCTCGAGTATGAGACCGCGGACGCTGGACAGCGTCTCGGATCTCCAGTCGTGTGTGTCGCCGATCCGGCGAGTATATGGGTGGGCATCGAATGATCGGTGTCCAACGGCCCTGACAAGAGCGATGTTTCCGCAGCACAATGGATATGAAGACCGTCGGAGGCGGTGACGAATGGTGCGGCAGTTGGTTGACTCGATCGTGATCGATTCCTCACCGGAGCCGATCTGGGAATGGCTGACCAATCTGGCGACTCGCTACACCAAGTGGCATCCGGATCATGTATCGGCCGAATGGGAACTAGGGGAACCCAATCAGGTCGGGTCGATCATGCGGGCCGTCGAGGACCTTGGTGGTACCCGAGAGGTGCTCCGATTCGAGATGACGTCGATCGAACCTCCCCATCGGTTCGAATACCGGATACGTGGGCCGATCTCAATGCTCCTGCCCGGTGGCGCGTTCACCGTTACGCCCCACAACGGTGTCTCCCGGTTCACTGCAACCATCTCCTACCGTTTCGGTGCCGTCACCGAGCTTCTGTTCAGAGGTCGAATGTCCACGCTGGCAGAGCACATGAGGGAAGAGGGCGAGAACCTCAAGCGGATCATCGAATCGACGCAGTGAGTTCCTTCTTATCTCGACAGTCAACGAAGGGCCAGACCGAGACGCCCGGCGACTCGGGCCGAACACCTAGGTCAGCGGCGGCGTGATTGGGCGAAAGCCCTGGGCGTCCCCGCCCTTGCGGTGCTGATAGGGCAGGAGGTCACCGCCGATTCTCCTGCCCGCTGCCCAGCGCGTTGCGATAGCTTCTGATTGCGGCGTGTCCTTCTTTGGGAGCGACCGCAGGCGACACAGGACAGAGGTGAAACAATGAGCCCGGTTACGAGGGGTTTTCGCAGACGGCACGCCGTTGCGGCGCCGTCCGACCGTGTGCCGCCAGGTCAGTATGTGACCGACGACTTCCCGGTGTTGTCGGCGGGGCCGACGCCACACATCGACCTCGACGTGTGGCAGTTCTCCTTGACGACGCCGTCAGGGGTGGAGACCACGTGGACCTGGGACGATCTCCAGGCGCTTCCTATCGAGACGATGACCGTCGACATCCACTGTGTGACCAAGTGGTCCAAACTCGACACTGAGTGGAGAGGTGTCTCTCTCGACGTCCTGATGGCGGACATCAACGCGACCGGTACCCATGCCTTGTTCCACTCCTACGGGGGTTACACCACCAACCTTCCGGTCGACGACGTCACCGGCGGCAAGGCCTGGCTCGTCTTCGAGTACGACGGCAAACCCCTCCATCCTGAGCACGGCGGCCCGGTCAGACTGCTGGTGCCCCATCTCTATCTGTGGAAGAGCGCCAAGTGGGTTCAGGGCGCCACCTTGTCCGAAGCCGACCGTCGCGGATTCTGGGAGTCGTACGGCTATCACAACTATGGAGACCCATGGCTGGAACAGCGCTACGACGGCGACTGAGCTGGACCACCGCGGAGGTCGTCGAGCTCATCGAGGAGAACCCCAGGGTCCGCAGCATCGTCCTGAGTGTTCCCGGCTGGGACGGGCACCTGCCCGGCCAGCACGTCGACATACAGCTGACAGCTGAAGACGGCTACCAGGCTCAGCGCAGCTATTCGCTGGCCGCGCCGGCGGACGGGGAGAGGCTCGTGATCACAGTCGAGCTGGTTGCCGACGGTGAGGTGTCGACATTCCTCGTCGAAGAGCTGAGGATCGGTGACGTGATCGAGGTGCGGGGCCCGATCGGCGGCTACTTCGTGTGGGAGCCTTCCCAAGGAGGTCCCCTACAACTCATCGGAGGTGGCAGCGGAGTCGTGCCGCTCATGGCAATCGTGCGGCATCGGGTCGGAGTCCGAGACGAGACACCCGTCCGCTATCTGAGCTCGGCCCGCAGCCACGACGACCTCTTGTACGTGCAGGAGCTGAGTCACCTTTCGGCCGCCGACCCGGGAATCACTGTCGTTCACGCCCTCACCCGCTCCCATCCCCCCGACTGGGACGGACCGACACGTCGCATCGACCGGCAGATGCTCGAGGAGCACGCCTGGCCATCACAGGACGACCCGCTTTGCTTCGTGTGCGGACCGACCGGGTTCGTGGAGGCGATCGGCTCCTCCCTCGTAGACGTCGGATACCGCCCGGAGCGGGTGAAGACGGAGCGTTTCGGACCGACAGGAGACACACAATGATCGAAGACCGGTTCCTCGATGGGAACTCACTCGGAGGTGTTCTCTATGACGTGTTCGGACGTGACCTGACAGCCGCCGTTGGCCGATGCGGCAACTGTGGGGCCACCAATCCAGTCGGCGTGATGCACGTGTATCGGGTTGCGCCCGGAGACGTCGTGCGATGCCCAGGCTGTCAGAGTGTTCTCCTGGTCATCGTGGAGACGCCGACCACCCGACGTGTCAGCTTCAGAATGCTGAGCTGGGTCGAGATCAGTGAAGGATCAGGCTGAAGGGCCGAGTGCGACTCTGCGATCTCGGTTCTGCCCTCGGATGAAGGTGTTCGTGGTCGTCCGAAGGGCGCCCGGTACGATCCCTCCATGAGGGAGATGATCGACAGAGGGGCCACCCATCCTTTCACACTTCGCTTCCTCGATGCTGACCTCGAGGCTCGCTTTCAACGGGAGGAAGGCTCGGCCGGCCTAGCGGGCTACAGGATCATCACCGGCACCACTGCGCTGATGTGGGCCATGGCGGCGGTCCTCATCCCGATGGGATCCGACATCCCCGTTGCGATGGCGGCGACGACGGGCGCCTCGATGGCAGTGGTGGGGCTGATCGCCCTGGTCGCCTCGAGATGGACCCCATCCATGGACCGCCAACACCTCCTGGCCTCCGCCCTCACGTCGGCCAATGGCCTGGTGATCCTGCTGTTGGCGAGTGCCGGCGACTTCGTAGAGGGCTATGCGGTCGGGGCGATCATGGTGCTGTTCCTGTTTGGGTTCGTCTCCCGCACCCGTTTTGTCTACGCCGCCGCCCGCACCGTGGTGATCGCAGTGGGGCTCGCGGTCGTGATAGCCGTCCACGACGGTCCCAACAGTCTCCTTCTCGACGGGTTCCTGTTTCTGGGAGCCTCGGTGGCGAGCCTGGTGGGACTTCACATGCTGGAGAGCAGTCGGCGCCGGTCGTGGCATCAGAACCTCGTCATCGAGGAGCAGAAGGCCGCCATCGACATCGAGCGGACCGAGTCGGAGAGGCTGCTTCTCAACGTTTTGCCTGAGACCATCTCGAAACGTCTCCGACGAGGCGAAAGCCCAATTGCCGACGACTTCTCAGATGTGACGGTTCTGTTCGCCGACATCGTCGGGTTCACCCCGATGGCCATGAAGCTGACGGCCAATGAGGTCGTCAAGGTGTTGAACGAGATCTTCTCTCAGTTCGACGAGCTGGTGGCGGAAAGGGGCCTGGAGAAGATCAAGACGATCGGAGATGCCTACATGGCGGTGGC
>JASFVB010000258.1:0-3428 GCA_050050035.1 Acidimicrobiia bacterium
CAACTCGACAGACTCCGGCGATATCGGGAATGGCTGGCCGACGAGGGGGTACGTTCGGGTGGGATCGGGCCCGGGGAAGTGCAACGTCTCGAAAGACGTCATCTCGCCGACTCGTTGCTCTTTGCCGGGGTGATGCCCAGACGGGACGGGGATGTCGTCGATCTGGGAACAGGTCTTGGTCTGCCCGGCGTGCCATTGGCGATCGCGATGCCGGACAGAAAGTTCACCCTCGTAGATCGCTCCCAACGTCGAGTGGATCTCCTACGACGTGTCGGTCGAATGCTCGATCTGGAGAATTGTCAAACGATTCAAGGCGAAATCGAGGATCTCGATGATCACGTCGGTGTGCTCGTCTCCCGGGCGAGTCTCCCCCCGCCGGCCCTGATCCCGATCGCTCATCGACTACTCCGCCCGGGTGGCACTGCGGTGGTGGGTGGGTCGTGGCAGACACGTCCCGAGTACGAGGGATGGGAGACCGTAGAAATACCTCGTCATGTGCTTGACCACCCGATCTGGCTTCTTATGATGCGTCAGGCATGAGCAAAGCCACCGTGGTCGCTCTGGCCAATCAAAAGGGTGGTGTCGGGAAATCGACAACAGCCATCAATCTCGCCGCGGCTTTGGCATTTCAGGAGCAACGGGTGCTTCTGATCGATCTCGACCCCCAAGGCAACGCCTCGAGTGGGCTTGGGATCGACCGGGCGTCGATTGACATCTCCATCTACGACGTCCTTCTCAAGGAATCACCACTGGAGGATGCGGTCGAACCGACATCGGTGCTCAATCTCTTCGTCGTGCCGGCGACGATCGATCTGGCCGGCGCCGAGATCGAGTTGGTGTCGATGTTTTCACGTGAAACACGGCTGAAGACGGCCATCGACGAGGTGGATGACGACTACGACATCATTCTCATCGACTGTCCACCGTCACTGGGGTTGCTCACGGTCAACGCACTCACCGCGGCGACGGAGGTGCTGATCCCCATCCAGTGTGAGTACTACGCATTGGAGGGGCTCAGCCAACTCTTGACCAATGTGGATCTGGTGTCATCCAATCTCAACCCAAAGTTGAAGGTTGGAGGTGTCGTCCTCACCATGTTCGACGGACGGACCAAGCTGTCCAGAGAAGTGGCCGAGCAGGTGAGAGAGTACTTCGGAGATGTCGCCTTCAACACCGTGATCCCTCGATCGGTCCGTTTGTCGGAAGCACCGAGCTATGGCGAGCCCATTGAGGCCTTCGACCCGATGAGTCGTGGTGCGATCGCGTACCGTCACCTGGGTCATGAAGTGATAGAGCGTCTCGGTTAGGAGTTGGAGTGACGACGAAACGAAAACCCGGTTTGGGTCGTGGCCTCGAGGCGCTGATCCCGACCCAGACGGAAGGCGAGATCGAACGACCGACGTATGTCGAGATCTCCGTCGATGCCATCAAACCCAACCCCGATCAGCCCAGAAGTCGTTTCGACGATGACACGATGGCCGAGTTGGCTGCGTCGATCCGGGAGGTCGGTGTCCTACAACCAGTGGTATTGGGTCGTGACGAGGACGGCAATCACTACCTGATCGCCGGCGAGCGGAGATGGCGTGCGGCCCGCAGGGCCGGTCTCGACACCATCCCGGCCGTGGTGCGTGGGAGCACCGGGGAGTCCACCCTGGTGGAGGCTCTTGTCGAGAATGTGCAGAGACAGGATCTCACTCCACTCGAAGAGGCACATGCCTACCAACAACTCCTGGAAGATACTGGAATGAGTCAGGAGGAGCTGGCGGGGCGGATGGGGAAGTCACGACCGGCCGTGTCCAACACACTTCGTCTCCTTGCACTGCCCGGTCCGGTCCAGGTGATGGTGGACTCCGGGACGCTCAGCGCGGGTCACGCCCGAGCCTTGCTCGGTCTCGAGGACGCCAAGTATGCGGTGTATCTGGCCGAAAAGGCCGCTTCGGAGGGTTGGAGCGTCCGTCAGATCGAGGATTCCGTTCGCACACGTCGATCGATGGAAGGTGATGCACCGGCCCGTGCCCGGGTCACTCAGGTGCGACCCGTCGAGATCATCGAGTTGGAGAAGCGTTTGTCCGAACGTCTCGGCTCGAAGGTGAAGATCACCTATCGGAGCCAAAAGGGAAAGGTCGAGATTCGCTTCAGCTCACTCGATGATCTGGAGCGCATCTACCACAACCTCTCGTGATCTCACCGCGAGGGTGTGGTCAGCCGTCGTGGGGGAGAGCGAAGAACTGACTGAGACCCTCCGCTACCGCCTGACCGGTCTTCTCGTCGAGACGGTGTAGGGCGACGACGGCAGCTGGAGCACGGGTCTCCTTCAGCATCGCGCTGGCACGACCCTCGACACGGGCCCCCACGGTCATGGCCAGGGCACGCGCCAACTCCTCCCCGGCGCGTGAGATGCTGTGCTCGGAGGCGAAGTAGTAGACCGAGTCTCCGTCCTGGCGGTTGAGCCGGAACGCGACGATGAGATCGGACCCGACACGGTTGGCCCGACGGGCCCTCAGCCGCTCGGGCAGACTGATGTCGCTGCTCCGGGACATCATCGGCACGCCACCGGCGTCCTGTATGGCCAGCGCCGCAGCCGAGGCGGCCTCCCAGGCGTCATGAGTCTCGTCCGGGTCTCGACAGGCGGCGTCGAGGAAGATCCGGGCACCGGCCATCGTGGCCGGCAGAAGTCGCAACCACTCACGTTCCCTGATGGACTCCCGGCCCTCCTTCATCTCACCACGGGTGACGAGATGGATCTCGGTGACGACCTGGGGGCCGACCCTTCCATCTTCTGCCAG
Organism: Acidimicrobiia bacterium; assembly: GCA_050050035.1. Lineage (GTDB taxonomy): Bacteria > Actinomycetota > Acidimicrobiia > Spongiisociales > ZC4RG35 > JANQRA01. Next base: position 2,787 of record JASFVB010000258.1, read on the forward strand.
GTATCGGTTGTGTTGGAAGTCGATGACCGCCGCCTCGGTGTCAGGCCCGAAGATCCCGTCCACCTTCCCGGCGTCGAAGCCAAGCGAGTTGAGACGTGACTGAAGCTCGGCGATGTCCTCGCCTCGAATCATCGGCCGCCGCATGAAGAGGAGACGGTCACCGAGACGATATCCAGCCTCGTAGAGCGACCGCCATGTGTCCGGGCCGACGATCCCATCGACATCCAGGCCCTTGGCCCGTTGGAACTGAGCTACGGCGCGCTCGGTCCCCTCACCGAACGTCGTTCTCTCGTCCCCGCCGGAGTCGAATCCGAGCGCCGATAGCCGGTCCTGGATGTCACGCACGGCTGGGCCGTGGTCACCGGCCCGATAGAGACGCATATCAGCCCCCGATCATATGAGGTATCGCTCGCTGCGCTCGCTCGGGTATCGAGTATTGAGTATGGGGACTATCTCATTGCCACGAAACGGGTCCACGCCCGGCAGTCCAGCACACAAACCGGGGCGGGTGCGTTAGCTCGCGGCCTACGCAACCTCCGATATCAAGATCTGGGGTCTTCAGTACTGACTGCTGGGTACTCGCTGCTTAGAGCGAGGTACTAGGAGACAAACTCGGCTAGGTCGTTGAGCAGTCTGTTCTTG
>JASFVB010000259.1:0-3412 GCA_050050035.1 Acidimicrobiia bacterium
CCGGGCTATGGGGTGGTCTTGCCGAATACCTGTACCTCGACCCCAACTCTCATCTCCACCCGGTGACAGACGACGTGCCCTCAGAGGTGGCTACGTTCGTCCACCCGCTGGCATCGGGTCACACCTGGGCGGTCGAACTTCCCGCTCTCAAGACGGGTGAGGACGTCTTGATCCTCGGCCCGGGACCCCGTGGCCTGGCCTGTCTGATCGCCGCCAAGGCGGCCGGAGCGGGCTGGGTGGGGATCACCGGGCTGAGTCACGACCGGGACCGTCTCGAGCTGGCCAAGCGTCTCGGAGCGGACACCATCATCGACATCGAGCGATCGGACGTCGTTGCCTCCCTCGCCGACAACCTGGGAAGACGCCCGGATGTAGTCATCGACGTGACCTCGGACGACCCGGAGGCAGTCTTCACCGCCCTCGACCTGGTCCGCAGTGGCGGACGGGTGATCCTGGCGTCGACCAAGGGAAACCGGGCGTTTCACTTCCTTTCCGACGTGATCGTCGCCAAACAGCTCATGGTTCGCGGCGCTATGGGCGCCACCAGCGTCGGCTACCAGTGGGCCACCAATCAACTCGAGACCGACCCGCGCATCGACGACCTGGTCTCTCACCAGTTCCCACTCTCCGAGTCCGCCCGCGCCCTCCAGGCCGCCGCAGGCTTGCTGGGACGCGAAGAGCTGATCTCCGTCGCCGTCACCTTCTGATCAGTGAGCCACGCCGGCCCAACCCGGCTGGCGACCGTGTCGTGGATCGTCTACGACCTCGCCAACACGATCTTCGCCCTCGGTGTGGTCGGTCTCTACTTCTCCGACTGGCTCGTCGCGGAGGGCCACCCCGACAGCTATCTGGCCGCCGTGCAGGCCGCAGCAGCTGCCGTCGTCATCTTCCTCGCCCCCTGGGCCGGTGCCCGCAGCGACGTCCTCGGCCGTCGTGTTCCCACACTCGAGGTCACGACGATCATCGCCGTGGCGGGAACCGCCCTGCTCGCGATTGGGCCGGTGTGGCTCACCCTCGGAATGCTGTGGGTCGCCGTGATCTCGGTGAACACCGGCTCCGTCGTCTACGACGCCTTGCTCGTAGACGTGAGCACCGAGGAGACGCGTGGCCGTGTCTCCGGGCAGGGCATCGGCATTGGCTACGTCGGATCGTTCATCGGCTTGGGGTTGGGCCTGCTGGCCCTGGATGTATTTGGCTGGGGCTACCCGGGAGCTTTCCGCCTCATCGCCGTGGCCTTCCTGATCTTCGCCATCCCGGCGTTCCTGTTCGTCCATGAGCGACCCGGTGTCGCCGGCGAGCCGCTGCCATCCCTCGGCGACATCGCCCGGCGGCTCGCCCACTCCTGGCGCAAGGCGCGGACCTATGACGGCGTGGTGCGGTTCCTGGTCGGGAGGTTCTTCTACACCGACGCCATCAACACGCTGATAGGTGGGTTTCTCGCCATCTTCGTCATCGACGAGCTCGGTCTCGATCGCGGCTTCTTCACCGCACTCATGGGGGTTGCCATCAGTGCCGCGATCATCGGTGGCTTCGGTGCCGGACGGCTCATCGAGCGTTGGGGCCCCCTGAAGGTGCTTCGAATGGTCCTCGTCGTCTGGATCGTGGCCATCGCAGCCGGGATAACGGCCGCAGTGACCGGTCTCACCGACATCGCCTGGGTGATAGGGCCACTGGGAGGCGCGTCACTCGGGGCTACCTGGGCCGCCGACAGAGTGGTGATGATCAGGGTCTCACCACCACGTCATCTCGGTGAGTTCTACGGTCTGTACGCCACCGTGGGACGCTTCGCCACCATCGGCGGGCCCCTGGTGTGGGCTTTGATCGTCGATCTCGCCGGTCTCCCCCGCAGCTTCGCCATGGGCGCCCTCGGTGTCTTCGTGGCGATCGGCTGGATCATCCTCGGCCGGGTCGACGACGAGCCACGCTCGTGGCCGGACGAGGATCGCCTTGTCGTCAATGAAAGCCGGGACGCCCGCCCGACATGAGGTGCTGCTCGACGGCGTACGGAATGGGCAGGTCGACCACCTCACGCGGCCCACGCACCAACCGTCGACCGATCTCGGCGAACCAGGTGTCGTTGGCGAAAGCCCACGGCCAGGCCCTAATCCCGACCCGTGCGCCGATGATCGCACCGGCAACGGCGCCCAATCTGCTGCCACCGAGCTTCGCTGCCTGCTCGATCGGCACATGATGTCGGCGGACCACGGGCGCGGCGAGAAGCAGGGACGCCAACACGGCGGGTATCGGGTCGGTCTCGTCGCCGCCCACGACCTCGATTGCCTCATCAGCGGTGCCGACGCCGACATGCGCCATGAGGGCTTCGATCTCAGCCTGAAGTGAGCTGACGCGCTCGGCTCCACCGAGCTCCGATGCGAATCCCGGGCTGGCCCTGCCAACGGTCTCGGCGACGCCCGCTATCAGGTCGAGACCCGACTGGGCGAAACAGGAGGCCGCGACGGCCGCTGCCGACACGACACCGGACGCGACCGTGGAAGCGTCCGTGTGAAACATGGTCCCGAGCTGGACGGACGCGCCAACCACGGCAGCGGGGTCGCGGCGGAATGCGACTCCCAGAATCACCGAACGCGCCGCTGCATCGAGTGAGGGCTCGTGGCCAGGGGCGGGCTTGCCCGCTTCGGCCCTGTCGAGCCAGGCTCTGAACTCAGGGCTCTCGGCTCGATACACCGGCTCGTCGTCGTCTGCCCCGTCAAATTCGAGGAGGGCCTTCATCAGCCGACGCTCGTCGAGGGTCTCGGAAGTGATCAGCTGGTACGCGATGAGCGTCGCTTGCTCCGAGACGGCGGAATAGCCCAGATCCCAGGCTCCCCCGGCCGCGTCACCGGCCACGAGACCCAGCATCGAGCCGTCACCCTCCCCGGCCATGACCGAGAACAGCGCCTCGCTCCGTGTCTCACCTGTCGGTTCCACGAGTTCCGGCATCGGGTTGGCAGGCTACATCTGTACCGTCACGACACAATGGAACGTGTCGCGGTGATTGCCAACCCCGTCGCCTCGCAGTTCACCGGTGGCTCCCACCGCGACGTGATGGCAGAGTTGGCGAAGACGCACAATGTGGAGGCGAAATGGCCCGCCTCGGCGACGGAGGGCACCGAGGCCGCAGCGGAGGCCGTGAACGACGGGGCCGACGTGGTCGTGGCGATGGGAGGCGACGGAATCGTGCACCACGTAGCCCAGGCACTGGTCGGCACGGACGCGGCCCTGGGGATCATCCCGGCCGGCACGACCAACGTGTTGGCAAGGCTCTTCGGGATACCGCAGCGGCATAACAAGGCCACGAAGCTGATCTCGAGGCCACGCGAGCCCGAATCGACCGGGACGGTGCGGCTGACCTTGGGACGCGGACAGACCGAGACAACACACCACGCCCTGTTCGCCTGTGGCTTGGGGATGG
>JASFVB010000260.1:0-3410 GCA_050050035.1 Acidimicrobiia bacterium
GCTCGTTCAGACGGTCGAGCAAGTCGCCGGCATCCCGCACATAGCGGCGAACCGCTGAGTCTGTCCACCCCAGCTTCAACGTGTGTGGGCGCAGGTGGAGAAAGACGAGACGGCTGACATCGTCAACGATCTCCTTGGAGAAACGCATCGCTCGGAGACGTCGCTTCGCCATGCGGGCACCAACCACCTCGTGATGGTGGAAACTCACCCCGTCCGGGCCGTACTCCCGCGTCTCCGGTTTGCCAACGTCGTGCAACAAGGCGGCCAGCCGCAGAACCAGATCGGGACTCGCCTTGTCCACCACCGCGAACGTGTGGGCGAGCACATCCTTGTGCCGATGATGTGGATCCTGTTCCATCGCGAGATGAGCCAGCTCGGGTATGAACTGGTCGGCCAAACCCGAGCGGACCATCGACAGCAGGGCCGCCCCGGGTCTGGGTGCGACCATGAGCTTGGCGAACTCGTCACGTATCCGCTCGGCGGCCACGATCTCAAGCCGCGACGCCATCTCACTGACCGCGGCGAGAGCGGCCGGGTCCGGCTCGAAGCCGAGCGTTGCCTGAAACCGGAACAGACGGAGCATTCGCAGCGGGTCGTCGCCGAACGACACCTCGGGGTCGAGCGGGGTCCGCAGCACCTTTCTGGCGATGTCGGCGAGACCTTGGTGCGGGTCGACCGCCGTCAGGCTCGGTAACGACAGCGCGACAGCGTTCACCGAGAAGTCGCGGCGGCTCAGATCCGTCTCGATGTCGTTTGAGTAGCTGACATGCGGCTTGCGAGAGTCGTCCCGGTATATCTCGTCCCGAAACGTCGTGATCTCGACGATGTGGCCCTCGTGGCGCGCTCCCACGGTCCCGAAGCGCACCCCCACCTCGTAGAGAGCATCGGCCCAGGGTCTGAGGATCTTGACGATCTGGTCCGGTCGGGCACTGGTGGCGAAGTCGAAATCCTCCAGCTGTCGGCCGAGGAAGGTGTCGCGCACCGAGCCGCCTACCAGGTAGAGCTGTTCTCCTGCCTCAGAGAAGAGGCGCGACAGTTGCGCCGGTGGAAGTCTGGGGTCGTTGAGGAACTCGAGCCTCTCTGGGATCACCAGGTCAGGTTATCGACGGAGACCGCTCCCCTCGGGGTGACCGTCAGACCGATATGCCCGCGGCCAGCGCCTTCGCCTTGATCTCGTGGGTGTTCCGCACGTGGGGTAGGACCTCCTCGAGACCGACGGCGCCCCCGAGCACATGATTGAGAAGGGCCTGATCGAACGTTTGCATGCCATGGAAGCCACCTTCCTTGATGACCTCGACGAGGAAGGAGACCTCCTCGCGACCGATGATCCACTCCTGGGCTCGTTCGTTGTTGGTGAGGACCTCACAAGCGAGGACCTGGCCCACCTGACCGGCATCGACGAGGATCTGGCTGATGATTGCCTGGATCTGAGCGGCAAGCTGCGCTCTGACCACGTCGTGCTGTGACTCGGGGAACATCGAGACCAACCGATTGATGGTGTCGGCAGGATCGCTGGTCCGCATCGAGGTGATCACGAGGTGACCGGTCTCAGACGCGTCGATGGCCGCACGGGCCACGTCGAGCTTGGTGACCTCGGAGACCATGAGGACATCGGTGTCGTGTCTGATCGCCCGGTAGATCGCCTCCGCCATGTCGGAGGTGTCCACACCGACCTCTCTTTGCACCACGACCGATCTCTTGTCCGGGTGGAGAACCTCGATCGGGTCTTCGATCGTCATGATCGAACGACCCTTGTTTGAGTTGATCCAGTCGACGATCGATGAGATCGTCGTTGTCTTTCCCGAGCCGGACGGGCCGGTGACGATGATGAGACCCGATTTGGCGGCGGCGATCCTCTCCATGGCCTTGGGCAGGCCCAACTCGGAGAAGGACTTGGCGCCGGGCACGACACGACGCAAGACGAGAGACACCGAGCCTCGCTGACGGAAGGCGGTGGCACGGAACCGGCCGAGCTCGTGCTTCCCGTATGCGAAATCGGTCGAGCCGGTGGCGGAGAACTCCTTCGCGGCCTTCTCGGTGAACATCGCCTCCGCGAAGGCCTCTGTGTCCTTGGGGGTCAGAGGCTCGTAGCCGTCGATCCTGCGCAGCTCACCGTCGATGCGCACTATCGGTGCGGACCCAACCTTCAGATGGATATCGGAGGCGTCGTGAGACACCGCCTTCTTCAAGAGTTCGTCAACGGTGGTTTCCATTTCGGCTTTCGCTACCTCGCCTAGCTCCGACAACGTCTATCGGCGTCTCTGGTGCTGGGGTTGAGGAGAATCGCCTGCTCAGACCTTCCAATATCGGGATATCGCCTCCCGAGCCGCGCTCAGCGCCGGCCATGCCTCACTCGGTGAGACGAGGGGCCCCGCAATCGTGTCGGAGTCGCCGGCCAGCCCGCGCAGAGTGGCTGCCGTCGAGTTCTCGAGAGCCGCGAGGTCGTAGCCCCCTTCGAGGGCAAACACGGTTCGGTTGTGCGGCTGCACCTGTCCGAGTCTGGACGCCATCCAGGCATAGTCGGCGGCTACGAGACGCATTCCCGCGAGGTAGTCGTCGGCGTGACCGTCGTAGCCGGCGCTCACCATCACCCACGTCGGCTCGAACTGGGACACGATGGGCACGACCAAGTCTCCCCAAGCGCGCCGGTAGACATCGCCTCCGCTTCCCTTGGGCAAGGGGATGTTCACGGTCGTCCCCTTTGCCTCACCCTCGTCGATGTCCTCGATATAGCCCTCGAATGGATAGAAGTGAGATTGGTGGAGTGAGATATAGAGGGTCCCGGGATCGTCCATGAACGAGTCCTGGGTGCCGTTCCCGTGATGTACGTCCCAGTCGAGGATCGCGACGCGCTCACCACGCGATCGCAGGTACGCGGCAGTCACCGCCACGTTGTTGAAGAGGCAGAAGCCCATGGCGCGATCCCGCAAGGCGTGATGCCCGGGCGGACGAGATATGGAGAACCCGGTGGCGTCACCGGCGTGTTCGAGCTCGTCGACCAGGGCGCGCACACCGCCCGCGGCGGTCAGGGCTGCCTCCCAGGACTCTCGCGATGCGAACGTGTCCATGTCGAGCGCGCCACCACCGAGCTCGCAGAACATCTCGATCATCGCGATGTAGGACGGGTCGTGGATCAGCGCCAGCTCACTGCGCTCGATCGATGGAGAGGTGATGTCGACCACCGGAAGCCCGGAATCGAGGATCCCGGATCGCACAGCTTCCACGCGGGCAGGTCTCTCGGGGTGGTTCGGCGAGGTCTCATGACGAACCGCCGACGGGTGACTCGCAACTATGACATCCATCTTCATACTCTCCAGAGCCGTGGCACCCGAGATTCGTGTGACCGGCTCGTGGCCTGACCCAGTGACCATATCGTCAGGGTGGCTCAGGGCGAGAGCGCGTCCCTGGAA
>JASFVB010000261.1:0-3337 GCA_050050035.1 Acidimicrobiia bacterium
GGACGATGATGAGACGCTCGGGGAGAACCCCGGTCTCCCATGCTGCCTCGGGCGATATCCACCCTCTGGTGTCGAGTGCGACGACGGGAGCCAGACGTGAGTGAGGTGCGAGCAGTCTGAGACCGATGCGGGTCAGCCCCGCACCCGGTGTCCCCGACAACTCGACGATGCGCCCCGGTTGAAGATCCAGAAGACCAAGACCCTCTCGCTGCCGGGGTAGAGGTGTCTCTAGACCAGCGGTGGTGACACCCTCGATTCCCAATGACGACTCCAATCTGAGGGCGAACCACTATATCGAACATATGTTCGATATCAAGCCGGGCGCACACCCGACCGATCTTGCGAACCTCCGGTAGTTAGGCCCGGATATGGGCCTAACTACCGGAGGTTCGATGGACCAGAGCCGGTCATCGAGGGTTTCTACCCGATAGAGTCGGCACGTCGGAGCACACCACAGAAGGAGACCGACATGACCGACGAGACACCGCCGCCCGGCCCAGACGAGAACGTCCCCGACGAGCCAACTCCGTCCACCGAGCATGACATGGCTGCCGTCACCGCCGGCGCCGGTGACTTCACCAGCGGAGAGGGCCTGGTGGCGTTCTCTGGGATCGTGCTCCTCGCGATTTGGGTGATCTTCGACGTCTTCATCGACGAGTACGGTCTCAACGTCGTCGAGCTGCTACTTGCCGTCACCGTGGTGGTGGTCCCCCGTCTGAACAAGGAGCTGGTGGAGAAGGTCAGCTCCGTGCCGGTCATCATGAAGGTCGCCGGCTACGCCATCGCCATCGTCGGAGCAATCTTCATCATCTCCGCCCTGGAAGAGGGGTTCTACGACGAAGCCTGGACCATCATCGCCGCTCTGGTGAATTACGCCGCCTACGCAATGGCGTTTCTCGGAGCACGACAGATCAAGATCTGAAGTCATCGCCGGGCCCCAGCGCAGTGATAATGTCCTGTCCGAGGTCCCCAATTGAACGCCGTCACGAGCAAGCGAATCCTCGTTGCCGACGACGCGGAAACCATCACGAGTCTGTTGATGACCGCGCTCGAAACCAGCGGGTACGAAGTAGTAGTCACCACCAATGGTGTGGAGACGTACGAAAAGGGGGTGGCCGAGGAGTTCGACCTGGTCATCCTCGATCATCTCATGCCCGGTCTGCTGGGTCTGGAAATCATCGAGCGATGGCGTGAAGAGGGTGTGGAGACCCCAGTGATAATGCTGTCGGGTGTCGACGACGATCACACAGTTGTCGCCAGTTTCGACCTCGGCGCCCTCGACTTCGTCCGAAAACCCTTCCGACTACCCGAGTTGATGGCCCGGATCCGCCAAAGAGTCAATTAGCAATTGGCGAAACGCCTCAATGAGGCCCCTTGGTGTTCCGATCAATCAGATGAGAACACATGCAAGGGATCGAGCTCGTACGCGTAGTCGTCCTGATCGTCTTCGCCCTCAATGCACTGCTGTTACTGGCTCTGATCGTGGGCAAGGCGATTCACCGACGGGTCACGACGAGTGCCGAGCGGCGACGATCGGCCTACATCGCCATCCTCAGCCGTCACTTGGCGCTGCCCGACGAGGACGTCAAGCTCGGGCGCCGGGTCGCCGGTGACCCGGCCTTTCTCGACGCCCTGATCGACGTTCGCAACACGGTCATCGGGCCCGAGGCAGATGCCCTGGGCAACCTCGTCGATCAATTCGGGATAGTCCACGAGGCGGTGAAGAGGTTGAAGAGCGGGTACCTCCTCACCACCCGTCTCCGTGCCGCGGTCGCCCTCGCCGAGCTGGCCGACCAGTCCTCAGCCGAGGTGCTCATGACGCATCTCTCCGACAGGAGCCCCGTCATCCGCATCCAATGCGCCCGGGGGCTCGGCCGAATGAGATGGACACCGGCCATCGACGCCATCGTGGAACGGTTCCGGGACGAGACCCCGTGGGTGCGCTCCAGGTTCGCCGACACCCTGGTCAGGTTCGACCGTGCCGCTACCTGGCCCCTCGTCGCCTACGTCAAGATCAACCACCGATTCGAGACCGAAGGCCCGGTCGCGGCCATCCGAACCCTGGCAACCATCGGCGACGACCAGGCGGTCACGCCAATGATCCAGATCCTCACCGAGGCAAGCGACCTCGAGGTGCGGCTGGCGGCGATCGAGGCTCTCGGCATCCTCTCCGGCCCGCTGGCGATCCGTCCCCTCCGCGTGGTGACCCGTGACGACGACTGGCGGATCAGGGCAAAGGCGGCGTCGGCTCTGGGTGAGATCGGCGATCTGGCCGCAGGCCCCACCCTGGCGTCCTGTCTCACCGACGAGAATTGGTGGGTCCGACGCAACTCGGCGGCCGCGCTCGCCCAGCTTCCCGAAGGTGAGGAGCTGCTCTACGAGGCTCTCGACTCCGAGGACGTCTTCGCACGTGACGCTGCGGCCGAGGCACTGGCCGACAAGGGTGCTGTGCTCGGCGCCCGCCACCGACTCCTCATCGGCGAAGCCTCCGAAGACGACCAGAAGCTCATCGAGTTCATCGAAGAGCAGATGACGGTGACGACATGAGCTGGGTGATCGACGTCGTCAGGGTGTTCGGGTATGGCGCGTTCGCCTACTTCGTGGTGTATCAGATCTACAACGTCTTCCTGGCGGTGGTCAGCGGCAACGAGTTGCGGAAGAACTTCCACATCGGCCGGTTCGGGCGCATCACCGAGATGCTCAGCTCACGCACCAGCCCGCCGGTCTCCATCGTCATCCCCGCCTACAACGAGGCCGTGGGCATCGTCGACTCGGTGCGGTCGATGTCGATCGTCAACTACCCCCGGTTCGAGATCGTCATCGCCAACGACGGCTCCACCGACGAGACGCTGAAAGAGCTGATACAAGAGTTCGACCTCGAGCAGGTGCGCATCCCCTACCGCCCCGACATCCCCACCGCCCCCGTCCGTGCGATCTACCGAGGGCGTGGTGCGGTGGAGATCACCGTCATCGACAAGGAGAACGGTGGTCGCGCCGACGCCCTCAACGCCGGCATCAACGCAGCCCGATACCCATACGCCCTCTGCACCGACGCCGACGTGATCCTCGACCCGTCGTGTCTGCTCCGGGGCATGCAGCGGGTGGTTGAGGATCGGGAGCGGACCGTTGCCGTGGGCGGCAACATCCGTCCCTTGAACGGGAGCCACGTGGAGCTGGGGCATCTCATCTCAGCGGGAGTCCCCAAAGAGATCATCCCCCGCATGCAGATCCTGGAATATCTGCGAACGTTCTTGGCCAGTCGTCCCGGGTGGTCGGCGATGTCGTGTCTCCCCAACGTCAGCGGCGCCTTTGGCATCTGGCAGCGGGCTGCCGTCCT
>JASFVB010000262.1:0-3331 GCA_050050035.1 Acidimicrobiia bacterium
TCTTCGGCCGTGAGCAGGCGGTGCGGGCATATCACGAGGCGCTCTCATCGACAACCGACCATCACCTCCATCGGCTTCGCCTGGCTCAGCGGACCCAACCCGGTGCCGGTTACTACGACTTCCGGGTCCCGGTCGGATCGGTCGCCGATGGGCGTATGGTCCGCGAGGTGACGTGGCCGGAGGGGTCCACCCTCGTCTCGGTCCGTCGCAATCGCGACGTCATCGTGCCCACCGGAGACACCACCCTCGTCGCAGGGGACGTGGTGACCGCTTTCGGCACCGAGAGCTCGCGACAACGGATGATCGAACGTCTCAACGCCGGTGCGGAGGAGCCAACCGCTGAGATCGTCCTCGACGAGCAGACGGACGAAGCCGATGAGGGACACGACGAAGCCCCCGAATAGACTCGACGACCGAACGACAAGGACCAGGAATTGGACACATTCTTCATCATCCTCATCCTCGCCGCGGCCGGGTACATGCTCTTCTACTTGTTCCGGAGCCGCAGCAGGCGAATGAAGGAGGCAGAGGCACAGTCGCAAACGGCTGTTGCCTCGGGTCTCGCCGTCGCGCGCGACCTCTTCGAGTCCGAGGTGGGCGTTCAGGCCCCTCTCGAGTCGTTCCACGTCGTTGGTGACGAGGCTCGTGTGACCTTCGACGTCCCGTTGGGCGACGGACCCGACGAGGTCCTCAATGACTTGCTGGCCGATCAAGCGGTCGAAGTTGTTCGGCAGAAGCGACACTCGCTTCCGATCGACGAAGTCGCCCACATCGTCGTGTTCGCCGGACGTGGTGACGTGAGGGAGGTGGCGCGGCGCAAGCTCCACGAGCCCGGTGTCCTGCCCGATCAGCTGCCGGACGCCGGCATGAGCTTCTCCCACTTCGCCCACGACCCGTTCGCGGCTCCCTTCGAAGGGGAAACGGATCACTCGGTCCACTACGAGACGCGGTCGGAGACCCCGACAGACGAGTTGGGCCCCATTGCCTCCGAGTTGAAGATCCCGGACGGTCTCAACCGGGGGATGCGAGCCCTCGGCACCGACCCTGCCCAGCTGAGCGCACCGGATCTCGTCCTCACTCTTTTGAGGATGTTCGGCTACGGGGTGACTGAACAGGCATACGCCGGGAGCTTCATGGCCGTCAAGGGTGGTGTTTCGACCTACATCGAGACCGACACCTACTCCGCAGGCGACTATCCCGAGCTCGATGAGAAGATCATCCGTCGCTTTCTGGCCGACTTCGGCTCGTCGGGTGCCGACCGCGGGATGTTGGTCTCTGACCGTTACAGCCCCTTCTCCATCTACGACATCGAGGCGAAACAGCCCAAGGTGCGTTTCGTAACGCGGGAGAGAGTCCAGCGATTCATCGACTCGATGGCTCTGGGCTGATTGGGTATCGGGCACTTCGTGCCCTGGGATACTGGGTTTCGGGCACCCAGTACCCAGCATCAAGTACCACGTACTCAGCACCAAGTACCTGATACCCTGAGGGGCCCAGGAGGTCATTTGTGAGACTCGGTGGACAAGAGTGGTTGATAATCCTTTTGATCGTGCTGCTCATCTTTGGCGCACGTAAGCTGCCAGATCTCGCTCGGTCGCTCGGTGCGTCGGCCAAGGAGTTCCGCAAGGGCATCGAGGAGGGTTCCGACGAGGCGGGTTCCGACGAGGCGGAAGACCAGCGATCGAACTCCTCAGAAACCTCAGATTCGTAGGAACTGAACCTCTCCGGGCGACGTTTCCCGAGTAGGTCTCCGAGCTATGGAGTCCATCCCGCTCACATGGGAAGAGGTGGCCCGTGTCCACGGACGGAAGATCTACAACTTCGCCTACCGGCTCACCGGTAACGCCGACGACGCCCACGACCTCGTTCAGGAGGTTCTGCTGCGAGTCCGGCGTGGGCTCGCTTCATACCAGCCGGGGAGTTTCGAAGGCTGGCTGTGGCGCATCACCAGAAACGCCTTCCTCGACGATGTGCGACGCAAGAAGCGGCGACCGACCTCACCGATGCCTGACGAGGTCGACCGTTGGGACCGGGCGTCGAGCGACTCCGCCGACGTCGAGTACGACCGCATCTCCCTCGGTGACGACATCCAGAAGGCGCTTCTCGAGCTCCCGGTGGATTTCCGTGAGGCCGTCGTGCTCTGTGACGTGGTCGGGCTCTCCTACGAGGAGATCGCTCGAGCCGTCGCGGTTCCGATCGGCACGGTGCGGAGCCGCATCCACCGAGGCAGGCGGATGCTGCGGGAGTTGCTGACATGAGTCACCCATCCGAGATGATCAGCGCGTATCTCGACGGTGAGCTGGACGACCGCGAGCGCATCGATCTCATCAAGCACCTCGCCGGTTGCGGAACCTGTAGCGCCGAGTTGGAGGAGATGCAGCGTGTCCGTGCAGCCGTTCGATCCCTGCCGGTCCTCGAGTTGCCGGTGGGGCTAGTTCCCGAGGCCGACGCCGACGTGGTGCCGCTTCGGTCTCACAAGGGTCTGTGGGCGGGCGTGGCCGCGGCAGTGCTCGTGATCGTGGTCACTGTGGCCGCGCTGGTCACCCCACCCGCCGATGAGTACCCGCTCGACGTTCTCAACAGCCGATTCGGGGCCAGAAGCTCGATCGACCCGGCCTTCAGCCCGGCGAAGCTCGTGGTCCCCTCGCTGGAGGGCATCGAGTGAAGAGACTTGCCGCGCTCGCAATGATCCTGGTGGTCCTGCCCGTGCAGACGGCAGTCGCTGCCGAGCTCGACGAGCTGATGGACGAGTCGAGGGGCGCCGACTACACCGCGGAGCAGATCGTGAGCTGCTCGACACCAGACGGTGTTCGGGACGCGGTCGTGCGTGTGACACAGAGCGGTGGCGAGCTGAGAGTGTCCTCCAACCTGACCGACGACGTCGAAGTGGCGGCGGGAGCGGGAACCTGGTCTCTACGTCGTGGCGGAGAAGTCGTGACCGAGGCCGCCGTGGGTGAGGGCAAGGGCAAGACCGAGCCCTTGTACACGGTCGGGGAGCAGCAGACAGTCGAATACCTCGGTCGGGCGGCGATGTCGTATCTCCTGATTCGCGACGGTACACCCCGCGCCGAGCTCGTCTTCGACGACGAGACGGGTGTCCTGGTCAACGCGGTCACATACACGATCGCGGGTGATGTCTACTGCGAGCGTCGGTTCGTCTCACTCGACCTGGATGTCGATCCTTCGCCACGCCCAACCACGCAGGGCTCGGAGGCGATAGCCCCGACCGTGCTCGACACCTCAGCTCTCCCCACGGTCGTTGCGGGCTTCGAGCTCCTCGACCAATACGAGGACCAGGATGGGGTCCGGTTCGCCTACTACTCCGACGGCT
>JASFVB010000263.1:0-3318 GCA_050050035.1 Acidimicrobiia bacterium
GCTCGCAATCACGATTCTGTCGCCCCTGCTCCACCTGTTCCTGGCCATGGTCGATCTCGTCGACCGCAGGAACTGGCGTTTCACACGTGTCGGCGGGTTGGGCATTGCCTTTTGTGTGGTTGAAGTGTTCGGGCTCGCAATGGCCTTCATCATCTGGGTTGGCAGCGGCTTCGGCCTGTGGATGCGAACCGAGCCTTTTCGCCGACTCAACATGTGGGTCCTCGACATGTGGCTCGAGATGATCACCAGAGCCATCCGTGCCTTCATCGGCTTCGACTTCGCTTTCCCTTCTGATGACCTGATGACAGGTCCGGTGTTGGTGTTCTCGAGACATGCCGGTCCTGGAGATGCACTTCTGGTGGCCCGCTCGTTGACCCGTGATCACGGACGGAGACTCCGGATGCTGGGTACCACGAAGCTCTTGTGGGACCCCTTCTTCAATCACCTGGTCAATCGGCTCCCTTTCTACTTCTGTGAGCCCAACCCACGCGACCCGGCCGATCAGCTGAGAGAGCTTCGCAGCGCTGTCGCTTCGATCGAGGAAGACGGGGCCATGATCATCTTCCCTGAAGGCGGCAACTTCACGCCCCGTCGCCAGAAGGCCGCGCTGGATCGTCTCGCTGAGCGGGGCGACGACCACTTGGAGAGGGCAGCGAAGATGCGTCATGTCCTTCCACCGCGAACCGGGGGCACGCTGGCAGCCTTGGAAGCCGCCATGACGGCGCACATCCTGTTTGTTGCACACGTAGGCCTGGACGATCTGCTTTCACTCTCGGACATCTGGCACAACGTGCCGCTCAATCGGACCGTCCAGGCGACCTATTGGTATGCCGAGAGGAAACCCGGCCAAACGTCACGGGCCGAGATGGTGGATTGGCTCTACGACCAGTGGGAGCAGGTGGATGAGTGGATCGAGAAGGAGTCCTCGTCGGTCTTCGGTGAGTGAACGCGTCTCAGACTCCTTCGAGTGCGATCAGTTTCGAGTCGGGCGCGAACTTGCGTCGCACCGCGACCCACTCCTGATACGCGGGGCTGTCGTACCAGGATCGCAGATGGTCCATTGATGGGAACTGGATGACGATCATCCGCTCCGGCACCCAGTCACCCTCGAGGACTGTGATCTTCCCGCCACGTGCCAGGTAGACCCCTCCGTGCTCACTCGATGTGCGCACCGCAGCATCGAGGTACCCGCTTTCTCTGTAGCCGGCAGCGTCGTCGGGCAGTACATCGGCGATCAGGAAGGCAGCCATGGTTCTCCTTCAGCGACGTGGGCGGCCACGCCAGGTCGAATAGAGGTGTTTCATCATCTCGAGTGAATACTCGGCGAGAGTCATATCGTCTTCGTTCAGGCTCGGCCCGGGTGCGTCGTAGTCCTGAGACCTGCTCAGGTCCCTGACCGTGATCTCACCATCTTCAGCGGCGGGCTCCGGCTCCGGCTCTGCGTCGTCATCGGACTCGATCGGGATGTGGGAAATCGGCTCCGGTGGCTCCTCGTCGTTCACCCTGCGCCGAACGGGTCGTTTGACCTGCTTCGCGTCGGCCCGTTCGGTGCGGAGCTCCGCAAGACGCTCTTTGAGGAACTCGGCTTCTGTCTCGGCTTTTGCTGCGCGTTCCCTGGCCTCGGCCAGTTGCTGACCGGCCTGATGCAGGTTGCCGAGTTGGAGGAGCATCTTGTCCCACGCGTCGATCGGCACGAGCATCGTTCCGGGTGGTGTCTCGGGTTCGGCAGTCTCCCGGCTTGGTGCCGGCGGCGCTGGCGGCTGATCGTCACGTCCCAATCCGGCCGCCCTTTCCTTGATCGCACCCAACGAGACCATTCGCAGGTGTCCGGTCTCGGTCTCCTCCAGGTAGGTTGGGATGTGTTCCCGGCGGGCCCATTTTCGCAGCGTGGGAATCGGGATTCCGGTGATCTCGTGGGCCTCGCGCAGAGTCAGCCAGTCGGAATCGAGGTGTTTTCCAGCGTCTTTCCGTCGTGGGGCAGAGCGCTCGGCACGAGGGGGCGCCGATCGCAATGCTTCCGTCTCCCAGAGGAATGCGGAGTCGCCTTCAGCCATGCCCGGATCATAAGACCACGTCCCTAGGATGGCCGAGCCGAGGAGGCTCACGCCCACGATGACATCACCCAGAGGAACCGAACTCCCCTCAGAATCAGAGGTCCGCTCTCTCGTGGAGCGCATCCTCGAAGGCGTCGTGACGTCAGATGATCGGACCGCTGCAGAACCGTCCACTGCGCCGTCGGAGCCCGTCAAGGAGTCGAATGAGCGGATCGCCATCGGGGCAGACCACGGTGGCTTCCCACTCAAGGAGAGGATTGCTTTCAGGTTGAAAGAGGCTGGATGGGATGTCGAAGACTGTGGGACCGGGTCCCACGAGTCCGTCGACTATCCCGACTTTGCTCAGGCCGTAGCCAGGAAGGTGGCCTCCGGTGAGTGCAAGTGGGGGATCATGATCGATGGAGCGGGAATCGGCTCGGCCATGGTGGCCAACAAGGTGGCCGGGGTGAGGGCCTCACTGTGCTACGACCTTTCTTCGGCCCGCAACGCTCGTGAGCACAACCACGCAAATGTGTTGACACTTGGTGCTGGGCTGCTCGGTGAGGCGCTTGCGTGGCAGATCGTCAACGAGTGGCTCGCCACGGAGTGGGGTGGGGGGCGCCACGCACGGCGGGTTGCCAAGATCGACGCTCTAGATCAGCAATACTCCAGGTCATGAATCGCGAAGCACTCGTCGAGGCGATAACACGCGAGGTGCTTCAGGCACTTTCAACCAGATTCGATATGGCCGAAACCGGGGAGAAGGTCCGGGAGGTGGTGGCCAACGGTGCTGACCGGGTCGCATTCCACGGAGAGGCCGCGGATGTCCCTCTCGATCTTGCTCAATACATCGATCACACGCTGTTGACAGCTGATGCCACGGCAGAAGACATCGACCATCTCTGTGCCGAAGCCGAGCAGTATGGGTTCGCTTCGGTGTGCATCAACCCGACCTGGGTGAAGCGGGCTGCGAACAACCTGAGGGGAACCGGCGTCCCTGTCTGCACCGTGATCGGCTTCCCTCTCGGGGCAACGACCACGGATGTCAAGGCCATGGAGGCTCGCAAAGCCCTGCGCGATGGAGCCCGTGAGGTGGACATGGTGATAAACGTCGGCGCGTTGAAGTCCGGAGAGAATGAGGTCGTGTTCAACGACATCGCCAAGGTGGTCGACGCTGCCCACGAGGTTGGCGCAGTGTGCAAGGTCATTTTGGAGACGGCCCTACTCAGTGATGAGGAGAAAGTCATCGCTTCGGCGCTCGCGAAGAGAGCGAAAGCCGACTTCG
>JASFVB010000264.1:0-3304 GCA_050050035.1 Acidimicrobiia bacterium
TTGCCGAGCGTCTGGAGTCGAAATGAAGATCAACCTGAGCGTGAACGGAGGCGATCTGTCAACCGAGGTGGCCGCAGGAGACACACTCCTCGATGCCTTGCGCGCTGCGGGCGTGACCAGTGTCAAGGACGGGTGTTCCAACGGAGATTGCGGCTCGTGCGCCGTCTTGATCGATGGGCGAGCCGTGGCGTCATGTCTTCTCTTCGCCCCACAAGCCGAAGACCACGAGATAACCACCATCGAAGGGCTGGCAGGAGCAGACGAGGCCTATCACCCCCTCCAGCAAACGATGCTCGATGCCGGCGGCGTTCAATGTGGATATTGCATCCCCGCGATGATCCTGACGGCCGCCGACCTCCTCGAGAAGCATCCGAGCCCGACACGCGAGGAGATCTCGACCTACCTGGTAGGGAATCTCTGTCGCTGCACCGGCTATGTGAAACAGATCGACGCCATTGAGATGGCTGCGGCAATCCTGCGAGGTGACACAGATGAGTGACAAGTTCGACGTGGTCGGAGTCTCCCTTCATCGTGTTGACGGAAAGTCGCTGGTCACCGGCAGGCCGGTCTTCGTCGACGACCTTCCAAAACGCCCGGGGTTGCTGCATATCGCCCTCCTGGCCAGCCCCCATGCCCATGCCCGCATCAGATCAATCGACACGACGAGGGCTGAAGCGCTCCCCGGTGTTGCCCTGATCCTCGATCACCGCAACACCCCGGCGAAGCGATACACCACCGCAGGCCAGGGTTACCCCGAGCCGTCCCCATACGACGCACGCATGTTCGACACCAAAGTGCGCTGGGTTGGCGACCGCGTCGCCGCGGTGGCCGCCGACTCGGTGGCCACCGCTCGCAAAGCCGTCGAGCTGATCGATGTCGAGTACGAGGTTCTCGAGCCCGTCTTGTCCATCGACCAGGCGCTCGCCGCTGGTGCTCCCATCATTCACGATGAAGACGACAGCCTCGACGTCTGGGATGCCTCCCGAAACGTCGCTGCCCATGTCGTGGCCAACGCCGGGGACATAAAAAAGGGATTCGAGGAGTCAGACGTCGTGGTTGATGTCACGACCGAGACCCAGTACGCCCAACATGCGCCACTCGAGCCCCATGTTGTCAGCAGCTACCTGGATGACAACGGCCGCCTGGTGATCGTCACATCGACACAGGTTCCCTTCCACGTGCGCCGGATCATCGGAAAACTGCTCGACATCCCAATCCACCAAATCCGGGTCATCAAACCGCGCATCGGTGGCGGCTTCGGGGTGAAACAGGAGATCCTGATCGAGGATCTCGCAGCACTGGTGACGATCCGCACTGGGCAGCCATCTCAGATGGTCTACACCCGCGAAGAGGAATTCATCTCCTCGAGGACACGTCACCCCATGCGGATCCGGGTAAAGCTCGGCGCCAAACAGGATGGAAGACTCCACGCCGTCCTCATGGAGGCCCTATCCAACACAGGGGCGTATGGAACCCACAGTCTCACCGTGCTCTCGAACGTCGGCTCGAAGACCCTCCCGCTCTACAACAAAGCACCCCATCTCCGATTCGTCGGCGACGCTGTCTACACCAACCTGCCAGTCGGTGGCGCCTACAGGGGTTACGGGGCTACGCAGGGCTACTTCGCACTGGAGACCGCAGTTGATCGGCTGGCGGAGGAGCTGGGCATGGATGCCCTCGAGTGGAGACGCGCCAACCACATCCGGCAGGGTGAGGGCTCACCGATTTTCGCCGCTCTGGGTGAAGGTACCGAAGGCGTCGAGCAGACCATCACATCCTCCGCCCTCGAGGATGCGATCGACCAAGGTGCAGATCGCATCGGCTGGGCAGACAAACGTGGAAGACGCAAGCGCGAAGGCTCGTGGGTACACGGGGTCGGTATGTCGATTCATATGCAGGGATCCGGAATCCCTTTGATCGACATGGCCGCCGCCACGATCAAGATGAACGACGACGGTTCCTTCAACCTGCTGGTGGGCGCCACGGATCTCGGAACTGGGTCGGACACCGTGCTCGGTCAAATAGCAGCCGAGGTGTTGGCGGTTCCGCTGGAGAAGATCATCGTCTTGTCCTCCGACACGGACGTGACTCCTTTTGACGTCGGCGCATACGCAAGCTCCACCACCTATGTGTCGGGGATGGCCACCCAGAGGGCCGCCGAGGCGGTGAAGGAGCAAATCCTCGAGGTAGCCGCCGAGATGCTCGAGGCAGACGTGTCAACGCTCGACATGGAGGACGAACGTGTCATCGGGCCCGACGATCGGTCGGTCAGTCTTGGCGATATCGCGATTCGGACCCTGTACAACGAAGGCCAACACCAGATCGCGGCCACTCGCTCATGTGTCCCCGACATCTCGCCTCCGCCGTTCCTGGCCAGCTTCTGCGAGGTGGCCGTTGACGAGGAGACCGGTCGGGTCAAGGTCCTCGACTACGTGGCAGCCATCGACTGTGGCACTGCCATCAACCCCAAGCTCGCTGAAGGGCAGATGGAAGGGGCTGTCGCCAACGGCATCGGATATGCGCTGTGCGAGGAGATCATCTTCGACGATCGAGGACGTCCCAAAACGCCCGACTTCGCCCGATACAAGATCCCCGGTCCGCTGGATCTCCCAGATATCGAGACGATCCTCGTCGAGTCGTATGAGCCCACCGGTCCGATGGGAGCCAAGTCGATATCGGAGATCGGAATCAACGCACCGATCCCGACCATCGCCAATGCAATACACGACGCCACCGGGGTGTGGATGACGGAGTCGCCGTTCACGCCCGAGAAGGTCTGGAGAGCCCTCCAGGGATGACCTGACACTTGGCCTCTGGACAGTGGGCGGTGGTGGCATAGCCTGTCGGGTAATGGGAGGCTCCAAGAACGCCAGAGTGTTGCTCGTTCTTGCGGTGCTGTCCCTGATGGCAGTCACCGCCGTCTGGCTGGGTTGGCAGATCAGCCTCCTTGCCTAGACCCACCGGGACATAGTGGTCTAGTCCAAATGGACGGACTGCCAATGACACTCAAGAAATCGTCGCGTTGTGCCGTTTTCCGTGTGTGGCCGACAATGCTGTCTCAGCAACAACCAGGGACACCTGCATCCTCTGCGGCCGACCCGCCTCCCATCAGACGCCCGTAGGCCCCATGTGCCCGACCGACTCTCTGATCTCAACTGTCGTCACGGCGACCGCAGAGCACGTGTGGCTTCCCACCCACCTCGCCGCCCATGAAGCCGAACGACATGGATAGCTGAGGTAGCGGCGGGCGACCTCGCAACCTCGAGCTGGAACGACCTGTTGATGGAAGGGTTGATCACCAGGA
>JASFVB010000265.1:0-3302 GCA_050050035.1 Acidimicrobiia bacterium
GCCTCGACGGCGACAGCGTTCGAAGACCTCCTCGAGGAGTTGACCGCAGCCGGCATCGAGAACGTCATTCTCGACCCGGGCATCGCCATCAACTACCGAGGCGACTACGACGCCTACTCGCGGATGCAGCTGCAGGTGAT
Source organism: Acidimicrobiia bacterium (assembly GCA_050050035.1). GTDB lineage: Bacteria > Actinomycetota > Acidimicrobiia > Spongiisociales > ZC4RG35 > JANQRA01. The sequence continues at coordinate 141 of JASFVB010000265.1, forward strand.
CGCCGGCTCCGAGCGGCTGCGCTCGCTGGGCCGGCCGGTGCTGATCCCGATACCTCGCAAGCGGGATGGCCATCGTCTCGCCGTCTACGTCGGGATGGCGCTCGAGCACGAGGCGGACATCGTCAGGGTGCACGACGTCGCGATGGCCTGTGATCTCGTGCGTCTTTTCGGTCGTACACCCTGACTACGTTGGTGCCATGTCGCTGACCGTCGTCACCGGCCCGAGACAGCCGGGGCCTGGAGAGCGTGAGCAGATGCTCGAGGTGGCCGCACGGCATCTGGCCGAGAGCGGTCTGTCTCGTGACGACGTCGTCCGTATCGACGTGCCCGGCAAGGGAGCTGGAGAATCCGGAGACGGGTCTCTCCGCGTCGAGTTGGAGCCCATGATCCCACTCCTGCAATCCGGTTCGCTGTTTGGCGGAAGGGCAGGGCTGGAGCTGGTCGACGCACAGAACCTTCAGAAGTCTGAGCAGGAGACACTGGTCACCCTCGTCGAGAGTGCCGACCTGGCCGCGATCGAGATCGTGTTGTTGTACAGCGGCGCGGTCCCAAAGGCGATCGGGGGGCTCGCAGCCACGAAGCTCTCGGTGAAGAGGATGTACGAGCGTCAGGCCTCCGAGTGGCTCGGCAAGGAGGTCGAGGCGCGGGGCATGAGTGTCGACAAGGCCGCTTCAGAGGCCCTCTTGAAGCGTTTCGGGACAGATACGGCGTCGATGGGGCAGGCACTCGACCAACTCGAGGAGTCGTCGGGACGCATCACCGCCAGCATGATCATGGATCGCTTCAAGAACCGACCCGACGAGCCGACATGGACCATCACCGACGCCATCGGGAAGGGAGACGTGGCCACGGCCCTCCGTCGCTTGTCGGACTTCCTGGTGCACGGTCATCCCTTGGTCTATCTGGCCGCGCTGGAATCAGACCTGAAGCGACGGGCCCTGGCGGCGGCTGCTCCCGACAAGGAGACATTGCGCTCTTGGGTGGGAGGATCCGATCGTCAGGTGTCGAGGCTCTGGTCACAGAGGGGTCGTGTCCGTGAGTCCTCTCTACGTCGCGCCCAAGACGCGCTGGTCCGGGCCGATCGGGTAATGAAGACCCACCCCGAGGAAGTCCACCGCGTGACCCTGGAGAGACTGACTGTCGCCTTCTGCCGGTGGTACTCGTAGCGAGCAGAGCTTTGCTCTGCTCGCGGTATCGGGTATCGGGTGGCCACGCCACCCTTGTGTACGGAGTATCGGGCGGCTGCGCCGCTTCTGGGAAAGCAGCAACGCCGTCAGGCGTTTCGAACAGGACTCGAGGGCACGGAGTGCCCGATACCCCATACCCGATGCCCAAGGGCACGAAGTGCCCGATACCTCGAAGCTAGGAGCGAAGCGAGCTAGCGAGCCGTGACTTCTTGCGGGCGGCGGTCCGTGGATGGACGACGCCTTTCGCGGCGGCCACGTCGATCTTCTTCTGGGCTGCGCGAAACAGCTCGTCGGTGGGCTCACCGGCAGCGGCAGCGGCCTCGACTCGCTTGATGCTCGTCCTGAGGTCGCTCATGATCGACTTGTTGCGCTCGCGGCGTGTTTCGTTCTGCCGGTTGCGCTTCTTCTGTGACTTGATGTTTGCCATGGGAACGTGTGAAAACTCAACGATTGACTGGGATCCCCGAGCAACGACGAATCGGGGGCTCGGGAGTCGGCAGAGTAGCAGTCACCCGCATCAAGGTACAATGAGCCTCATCCACCCTCTCCCATGACCGATCAATCGCGCATCCGCAACTTCTCGATAATCGCCCACATCGACCATGGGAAGTCAACCCTGGCCGACCGGCTCCTCGAAAGAACCGGGACGATCAGCGAGCGTGACATGCGTGATCAGGTGCTGGACACGATGGACCTGGAGAGAGAGCGGGGGATCACGATCAAGGCCCAAACTGTGAGACTCGAGCATGTCGGCTCGGACGGAGAGACCTACGTGCTCAACCTCATTGACACACCGGGCCACGTCGACTTCTCCTACGAGGTGAGCCGATCTCTCGCAGCCTGTGAGGGAGCACTTCTGCTGACGGACGCATCACAGGGAGTGCAGGCGCAGACCCTGGCCAACTCGTATCTCGCCATCGACGCCGGTCTCGAGATCGTCCCCGCAGTCAACAAGATCGACCTCCCCGCGGCGGACCCCGACCGTGCCGCGACCGAGGTCGTCGGGATAATCGGCGGCTCACCGGAGCACGTGTTGAGGCTGTCGGCGAAGAGAGGGGACGGTGTCGAAGACCTGCTGGAGACGCTGGTCGAGGACATCCCGCCACCCGCCGGCGACCCTGAGGCGCCGCTTCGGGCTCTCGTCTTCGACAGTTACTTCGATGCCTTCAGGGGGGTGGTCTGCTACGTGCGCGTCGTGGACGGCGTTCTCGAATCAGGCGAGAGCCTCCGCTTCATGGCCACCAACGAGACCCACGATGCGAACGAGATCGGGTTTCTCACGCCAAAGGCCGAGCCTGTCGACACGATGGGGCCGGGAGAGGTTGGGTATCTGATCACAGGTGTCAAGGAGATCGACCGCATCAAGGTCGGTGACACGATCACCAGCGCCCGCCGCCCGGCCACCGATCCGCTGCCGGGATATGCCGAGCCGAAGCCGATGGTCTACTCAGGCTTGTTCCCGACCGACGGAGACGACTTCGAGAAGCTGCGTGAAGCCTTGGAGAAGCTGCGTCTCAACGACGCCTCGCTCATCTGGGAGCCGGAGACTTCGAAGGCGCTCGGCTTTGGCTTCAGGTGCGGATTCCTTGGCTTGCTGCACATGGAGATCGTCCGCGAGCGGCTCGAGCGAGAGTACGACCTCGACCTGGTGGCGACGGCACCCTCGGTGGCATATCGGGTATTGCTCCCGGACGGCGAGGTCCGGGAGGTCAACTCACCTCAGGATCTGCCCGACCCAAGCGACCGCGCCGGGATAGAAGAGCCGTATGTGAAGGCGATGATCCTCGCTCCGAGCGAGTACGTGGGGCCGGTCATGGAGCTGGCCACCGGTCGTCGGGCGATCGTTGGGAACATGAGCTATCTCAGCCCGGAGCGGGTCGAGCTCGACTTCGAGATCCCACTTGCAGAGATCGTCTTCGATTTCTTCGACCTGCTCAAGTCGAAGACCAAGGGGTATGCCTCGCTCGACTACGAG
>JASFVB010000266.1:0-3300 GCA_050050035.1 Acidimicrobiia bacterium
GTGATGGCGACGATGAGACCGATGCCGGCAGCCGCGGCCTCCATGATGGCGTCCGCGGCGAAGGGCGGCGGCACGTACACGACGGACGCATTGGCACCCGTCTCACCCACCGCTTCCTCGACCGTCGCGTAGATCGGGAGGTCGACCGAGTACGTCTCGTCGCGCCCGGGGACGCCCGAGTAGTCGGTCTCCCCCTCGAAGTGGAACTCGGTGCCGGCGCGTGATGGGTGGACGGCACCAACCATCTGCGTCCCGTATGCGATGGCCTTGTCGGTGTGGAACTGGCCGGTCTTGCCGAGACCCTGAACCAGGACCTTCGTGTTCTTGTCGATCAGGACACTCATGACGCCAACCCCAGGATCTTCTCCGCACCGTCTCTCAGGCTGTCCGCACTGGTGACCTCCAGACCGGATTCCTCGATGATCTGCTTGCCCCTCTCCACGTTGGTCCCTTCGAGCCGAACCACCAGCGGGACGCCCAACCCGACTCTCTCGACGGCCTCGACGATCCCGGTGGCGATTACATCGCAACGCATGATCCCTCCGAAGATGTTGACGAGGATTCCCTTGACGTTGGGGTCCTTGGTGATGATCTGAAACGCCGTCGTCACCTGGTCTGCGGTGGCGCCACCCCCGACGTCGAGAAAGTTGGCGGGCTCACCACCGATGTGCTTGATGGTGTCCATGGTCGCCATCGCCAGACCGGCGCCGTTGACCAGACAGCCAATGGTCCCGTCGAGCTTTATGTAGTTGAGCCCCGCGTTCTTGGCTGCGAGCTCGGCGGAGTCCTCCTCGGATTCGTCACGCATGTCGGCGATTTCGGGATGCCGGTAGAGGGCGTTGTCGTCGAAGGCCATCTTGCCGTCCAGAGCCATCACCTGGCCGTCGGTCGTGACCACCAGCGGGTTGATCTCGATGAGATCGGTGTCCAGCTCGGTTGCCGACTCGGCGAGGGCCTTCACGAACTTGGCGAAGTTCTTCGCCGCATCGTCGGCGAGACCCAGACCATATGAGAGCTGGTTGGCCTGGAACGACGCCAACCCGATGGCCGGGTCTATCTCGGCGCGCAGGATCTTGTCGGGCGTCTCGGCGGCGACCTTCTCGATCTCGACGCCGCCCTCGGTCGACGCCATGACGATGTTCCGTGAGACGGACCGGTCCAACAGCACCGCCAGATACAGCTCACGGGCAATGTCGATGCCCTGTTCGACGTACAAACGGCTGACCACCTTGCCCTCGGCCCCTGTCTGGATGGTGACGAGCGTGCTCCCCAGCATCTGTTGGGCCAGCTCCCTCACTCTCTCCTCCGCGGCTGACGGCCCTCCGTCGATGCCGTCCGTGATCACGTTGACGCCACGGACCTCCGGGTGCTCCTTGAAGGTCCCCTTGCCGCGTCCACCGGCGTGGATCTGAGACTTGAGGACGACGACCGGGTTGCCCGACTCCTCGATGAGGGGCCGGACTGCCGCGACCGCCTCGTCGACCGAGCGCGCCACACGCCCCAACGGCACACTGATGCCCCGCGCCGCCATGAGCTGCTTGGCCTGGTGCTCGTGGATCTTCATGTGTCCTTCCCTACGTTCTCGTCGACCCAGGTGGTGATCTCGTCGAGTGGCGAGCCTGGCGTGAAGATCATGGCGATTCCACTCTCGGTGAGCAATGCGATGTCCGACTCGGGGATCACCCCTCCTCCGAACACGACGACGTCGTCGGCGTTCCTGGTGGCCAACTCCTCCACGACCTGGGGGAACAGTGTCTTGTGGGCGCCCGAGAGTGACGACAGCCCGACCGCGTCGACGTCCTCTTGAACCGCGGTCTCGGCGATCTGTGCCGGTGTCTGGTGGAGACCCGAGTAGATGACCTCGTTCCCGGCGTCACGTAGTGCCCGGGCGATGACCTTGGCGCCACGATCGTGCCCGTCGAGCCCCGGCTTGGCGATGAGGATTCTCCGTGGCATGACCGACGGCGAGGCTAGCGACCCGTTTCCCGATGCCGGAACGCTCACCACTCATCACGTGAGCGTTTCAAAGGCCGGGGCCGGCCCTATGAGCCGGCCCCGACATTCACCACCGGTCAGCCACCGACCGGGTAATCGTCGGACTGGGCGACGAACTCGTCTACATACTGAATCGCTGTCGGCATGTCCTCGGCGTTGGGCAACCCGCCCTCTCCCTCGACTCGTGGACCGAAACCGGCGTGGACCTCGGGGTACGCCACCGCCAGCCATGCGTCGAACGCGTCGGCGTACTCCTCCGGATCCCCGTCGATTGACCACACCTCGGCTCCCATGCCTGTCATCTCGTCCTCCGGGGTGAAGTAGATCTCCATGTTCGGGACCGTGTAAGAGATCCCCGCCGGCCCGAGGAAGTCGTTGACCAGAGTCATCGGGCAGCGGACACGGTCGATTCCATCACGACACGTCCCCGTGATCGTCCACACGTCATTCGCCGCGACATACGACCTCTGCCATTCCGGCTCGGACTCATCCCCGATCACAGTGCCAAAGATGTTCGGGGCCTCGTCGGGGAAGAAGGCACGCCACGTTCCATAGTCACCCGAGTTGCGCGCCGCGACCATTGCCTCGACGAGCTGCACGCGCGCTCCCAGCCTCTCTTCCGACGACGTCGTCGCAGTGGCGTCCAATGTCGTAGTGGGCGCGGTGGTGGTCTCTGTCGGCGCGATCGTCGTGTTCGGCGCCGGAACGGCCGGTTCCCCGGATTCGAGACCGTCGAGCGCCAGGTAGACGGCTCCCACCGCGACCACCACGGCGAAGCCGGCGAGAGCCCATACCCAGCCGGGTCTCTTCCGCCCTTCTTCGACTGCCATGTCGTCAGTCCGAACAGACATTTCAATTCCCTTTCGTTGTTTGGTCACAACGACAAGGGGGTCGTCGGCCATGACGGCCTCGACGCGCTCGATCATCTCCTCCGCACCGACATGGGTCCCCCGCTCGGCGAGCATGATCAGCTTGTGCTCGAAGTCAGCCATTGGCGGCCTCCCATGCCAGGCGAGCCTTCTTCCGGGCCCGCGACGCGAGTTGTCTCGCCATCACCGTCGAGACACCGAGTTGCTCGGCCGCCTCGGCATAGGGCACATCCTCCACCTCGACGAGGTAGAGGATGGCCCGTTGCTTTGGAGGTAGATCGAGGATCGCCTCGATGTCGGCCGGGTACCTCGGCAGATGCCCCTCGTCGACGCGGAGGCGCTGCAGCGCCTTGCGGCGTCGCCCCGCGCTCCGGCGTTGATTCGACGCCAGGTTGACGATGACACGCCGGAGGTACGCGAGCGGGTTGTCCAACTC
>JASFVB010000267.1:0-3299 GCA_050050035.1 Acidimicrobiia bacterium
CTGGGACCGGTCCGAGGTTCCCGATTTGGACGTGACCGGCGAGGACGTTCGTGCGGTGGCCGATCCGGCGAGGGTGCGCCAGATACTCCGCAACCTGATCACAAACGCCGTCCGCCACGGAGGAGATCGAATCTCGGTGAAGGTCGGTGAGAGCACATCGGGTGCCTATGTGGAAGTGTCCGACAACGGACCCGGTCTCCCCAAGACCGAGTGGGAGAAGATCTTCGAGCCTCACTACAGATACCACCTCGACCCGAATCAGCCCGGGTCGGCCGGTCTCGGGTTGACCGTGTCCCGTGGGCTGGCCGAGAAGATGGGTGGCAGCCTCACCTACCGCCATGACGGCCAGGAGAGCAGGGTCCGGTTGCTCCTGCCCACGTACCGGGCACTGGGTGGTTGACGGCGCACACGCCAATCGGTCTCTGGCGTGCCTATCTGGTGTACGTCTCCGCCGCGAGACTGAACCCGGGGAAGTCGGCCGAGGACTGCCCGGGGGCGACCTCGACACGCAGCTCTCTGGGCCCGACGAGTTCCACGGCGATGACTCCTTGGAGACGATCGTCGGCGTGGGCCTCGATCCCGCTCTGCCAAGTCATGCGATCCCAATGCTTGCCGTCCACGTAGTAATCCCATCCCACCAGGTCGTAGATGACCGTGCCGGACTCGGTAGATACCTCGGAGGGGTCGGGTGCGTTCCCCGAGACGGCGAACTGGCGTGACTCACCATCGAATGTCCCGATGGAGACGACGATCAAGTTGGGATCGAGATGGTCGTAGGCGAAAGTCAGATGGCCGGCCCAGTATCGCTCCGGATCAACCCCGCTGTATCCGTTGGTGTCTTCCAGGAACCAATTGCCGACGAGCCGGCCGTCGACGTCGTATGCGAAGCGTCCACCCCGAGGGTTGGCGTCACGCAGGCTCAGGTTCGCCATCCGCTCCGCGATCTCCCCCGCGAAGTACTCGAAGGTGTCCGGGACGTGGATCTTCCACGGCTCCTGCTCATATGAGGCTGGGTCGACCAGCCCGGTGACCGTGTGGCCGAGATCAACGATGTTGTAGTCGACGTTCTGGGTGAACGACCCGATCTGCTCACCGGCAGCAACCGGCTCGTCGAGACTCACGTGGTTGCCGAGCCCCGGGTCGTAGTCGGCGAGCCGTGGGATCAACTCGGCGATGTGGATGAAGACCGATGAGACACTGCATGTGTGCTCGATGACGAGACGGAAGTCGTCGACGACACCCTCCGGGTTTTCGGAGACCGGTGCGCCGAAATGCTGGAGAGATGTCACGCGCCCGGCCCCTGGCGAGTAGACCGCGATCTCCCGATCCGGCTCGATGAAGTTCTGGAAATACTGATGGTCCACCGGTGTCACGTGAGACCCCGTCATGAGGCCGAAGGGCATGAGGTATTCGACGGCGTCGAGATCGACCGGCGGATGCTCGAACAGGATGTCACCCTCACAGCCTTCCTCTGGCCCCGGTTTGGTCGACGACGCCACGACGCTCGTAGGGGTGATGACTTTCTCCGGTTGACCGGCCACGGGATGGCTGTCGGTGCTGGGCTGACTGGCGCAGGCGGTGAGCAGAGTCATCGCCAGCACCGTCGATAGACGTCTCAATGAATCGTGCCCAGCTAAAGGACGCGTCATGTCACTTTGGGAGCCCGTGAGCTGTGAGCCCACCTGGTCCCGAGAACGAGAAGGCTCCGATGCGACTGGTCGACAGCATTGCCAAGTCCCGAAGATGTCTGGTGAGCCCAGGCATGAGCCCAGTGACGTTGTGGCGCGTGAGAGGTCAGGACCCCTCCTCGCAGTTCGTGCCGCCTACGAATGCGAGGTCGAAGTAGACCGGCGGGTCGTAGCGAGCCACGTACCTGGATCGGAATGCACAAAACACGGTCTCCAGCCGGTGGATCCTGTCGGGCTCCTTCGGCGTGCGTCCCCGTTCGATGAATAGGGCCCAGTCGAGGGCCTCGAGCATGGCGAAACTCTCGCGAGAGTCTATTTCGTTCTTGACGGCCTGGGCTCGGGGGTCACCGGGCTCGAGCCCGCGGCTGTCGAGCTCTGCGTCTCGATGGCTGCGGAGGAGCTCACCCCAACTGTGAAACGCCTCGAGCCACTCTTTGCCTCCATTCGCCACCACAAAGGCAAACCGATACGCCCTGTAGCGAGGATCGGCGGGGCGAGCTCGAGCAGCCTCCTCAAGCTTGTCGGGGGACTTCTCTCTGAGACCCTCGTCGGCGAGGTCCTGCGCGATTTCGTCCTCGTCGATGACCATGGCCGCCCACCCGGCGGCGATGTGGATGGGATCCTCGTTGGCGCGCAGATCAGCCACGTCGAGGAAGTCACTCAGCTCTTGGGGGGTGCAAGCCGCAACGGTTGCCACCAGGACAATCAGGAGAATCGCAAGGCGGGTTCTGTTTGACATCACGGGCCTCGGTCCACCTGGACCAGGAGCTGCTCGTCGTCGAGCTCACTCCCGGTCTCCTGGGCGTGTCGCAGGTCCTCAACCGACACTGCGAAGGTCAACGTATACGGCCCCTCCTCATCTACCCCTCGGTAGATCGTGACCAGCTCCTCGATCGAGGCATTCTCGATCTCTGGCAATGCCAGGAGATCGACCGTTGCGTTGCTGCCTTCCTCTTCGGTCGCCAGGGCCGAATCGAGGTACTCGTCGGTGGTCTCCATCACCAGGAGGGAGGCGCCCGTTCCGTTGATGGGCAAAACTGACAGTGAGATGCCTGATAGGTCGACTCCGGCCTCTTCCAAGCCGCGGGCAATCCCGATCGCTGCCAGTGTGTGGGGGCTACCTCCGACGTAGGCACTGGGACCCTCACTGGGGAGGGGAGGTGCTTCTTCTTCGCTCTCCCAGAGCTCGTCGAGAAGGTCGACGGCGTCGAGAGGAGAACTGGAGAGGGTCGTGTCGGGTGCGTTGACCTGAGCGTCGGTTCCGCTCGGCGCGTCTGGGTCGACGGATTGTGTGGTTGATGCTGATGGCTGCGTATCCGATGAGTTGTCAAGCGCCGTGTCCGCCGACCCGCACCCCGTCGTTGCCAGAGCGAGGAGGGCGATCACAATCCAGATCGTGAGAACGTGGCGTCTGCGTGATTCGAGCTTCATGAATGCGGGATCCAGAAATCGGGGCGCCATCCCTATATCGACAAGACGACATAGTCACTGAATCACGGAGACACAGCCCCACATCTGGGCGGTGAGGGCAGCGCCCGCGGTGTGAGGGAGCAGGCGTTGCGATCTGAGTGGTCTGGGACGGGTGCTAGAGAGCGACCCAGCTCCCAACTC
>JASFVB010000268.1:0-3259 GCA_050050035.1 Acidimicrobiia bacterium
CTATCAAGTGTTGAATACTAGGGAGCCTTCGATTCGCCGGGATATAGGGTTGCGGCCATGGCTGAGGAATCGCTTCTCGTCGTCAGCGCCCATGTGGGCGACTTCGTGTGGCGAGCCGGCGGCGCCATCGCCCTCTACTCGTCGCGTGGCCACGACGTGACGGTCGCCTGCCTCGCCTACGGAGAGCGAGGCGAATCGGCCCGGTATTGGCGTCAGGGAATGACTCTCGAGCAGGTCAAGGCGGCGAGACACGGAGAGGCCGAGAAGGCGGCAGCCGTTCTCGGAGCGGGTCTGCGCACCTTCGACGCCGACGACTACCCCCTCGAGGAGACCGCCGACCTGCTGGACGGCCTGGTGAGGCTGTACCGGGAGGTGATGCCGACCGTGGTCATCACCCATACCGACAAGGACCCATGGAACCGTGACCACGAGACGGCACACAGACTCGCCACGAAGGCCCGGATCATCGCCCAGGCTCCCGGCTACGACCCAGGCTCCGAGGTCCTCGCAGCACCCCCGGTATTCCTCTTCGAGCCTCATCAGACCGAGTACTCCGGGTTCATGCCCGACGTGCTCCTCGACATCACCGAGGTGTGGGAGCGCAAGCTGGAGGCGATGCGATGCATGGAAGGTCAGCAGCACCTGTGGGACTACTACACCGATGTCGCCAAGCGGCGGGGAGTCCAGGCTCGCCGCAACTCCGGGCCCAATCTCGGATTGGAGACCGACACGATGGGCGAGGCGTATCAGCGGGTGTTCCCCCAGGTGGCCGACGAGCTCTCGTAGCGGATCATGAGCGATAGCCGACACGTGGTGGTGCGATCGATCGATCGAGCGGGACCCGCGACCATTGCCGGCCTTGGCGAGGCTGGGGTGGCGACCGCGCATGAGGCTGCCGGCAGGATCGGTCTCCTCGATCCGGGCCTTCGCCCCATCCAGGACGGCTCACGCGTCGCCGGCTCGGCAATCACCGTGCTGTGCCAGGCCGGTGACAACATGATGATCCATGCCGCCGTGGAAGTCGTCGGTGAGAATGACGTGCTGGTCGTCACCACGACCGCCCCGTCCACCGATGGGATGTTCGGTGAGCTGCTGGCGACGTCCTTACGCACCAGAGGATGTGCGGGATTGGTCATCGACGCAGGGGTTCGCGACGTGGCGGCACTCAGGGAGATGGGCTTCCCGGTCTGGGCAAGGGCGATTCATGCTCAGGGGACGGTCAAAGAGACCCCGGGAGCTGTCAACGTCCCGATCACGATCAGGGGGACTCGAATCACCCCGGGTGACGTGGTGATCGCCGACGACGACGGTGTCATGATCGTGCCCCGGGACTCGGCACGAACGGTTCTCGACGCCTGTGCGGATCGAGAGACCCGCGAGGATGACACCCGCCGCCGTCTCGCCACCGGTGAGCTGGGCCTCGACATGTACGGTTTGAGAGAGAAGCTGGACGGGCTCGGAGTGCGCTGGGTCGATGGACCGGATGAGGCCTGAGGCACGTCTCACGATCGCGGTCTTTGGGCTCGGCGAGGCAGGATCCCTCATCGCTGGTGATCTCGCCGCTGCCGGGGCAACGGTTCGTGCGTTCGACCCGGCACCCGTCCCCACACCGCCCGGCGTGACCCGGGTCGACACCCCGGGCGACGCCATCCCGGGTGCTCAGGCCATCATGGCGATCACAGCGGCGGCCGACGCACACACCGCCATGGACCAAGGGTGGGACCGCTTGGAGCCACCGGTGGTCTACGCCGACCTGGCAACGGGGCCACCTGGGCTGAAGGAAGAGCTGGCCAACACGGCCGCAGCCAAGGATGCGTCCTTCGCCGATGTGGCGCTGATGGCACCGGTGCCAGGCCGAGGGCTCTCGACGCCGGCTCTGGTGAGCGGGACAGGCGCCACCCGCTACGCGGCCGTCATCAATGGCCTCGGAGGACAAGTCGAGGTAGTGGGTGACGAGGCGGGCCAGGCCGCGGCGCGCAAGCTGATGCGAAGCGTCGTCACCAAAGGGCTGACGGCACTCTTGATCGAGGCCCTGGAGCTGGCGGCCGCCGCCGGAGACGAAGACTGGCTCTGGGGTCACATCACCGACGAGCTGGCCTCGCTGGACGTGCCCACCCTCACTCGCCTGCTGGACGGGACCGCCCGGCATGCCGGGAGACGCCAGGCAGAGATGGAAGCCGTCCGTGACCTGCTCGACGAGATGGGAGTGCCGGCGCCGATGACCACCGGCACGATCTCGGCCTTGCGTCGGGTGTCCGAGGACGGCATGCCGGACCGCACGAGCCTCTAGTCTGCCCGCTGGATGACCCGTGACCCGCGATCACGCGATATCGCCCACGTCGGCTCGGTCGAGTTGTTCACACCGACCTTCGAGGAGAGCCGGTCGTTCTTCATCGACCTCATGGCGATGGACGAGGTGGGGCGACGCGGCGACTCGGTGTACCTCCACACCTGGGATGACTACGAGCGCTTCTCCATCAAGCTCACCGCTCGAGACCAGGCCGGCATAGGCCGCACCTACCTGCGGGCTGCCGGACCAGACGCACTACAGAGACGGGTGGTCGCCCTCGAGGAGTACGGACGTCCCGGCCAGTGGGTAGAGGACGAGTTGGGACTCGGGCCCGTCTACCTGACCACGGACCCCGACGGGCACGAGATCGGCATCTACTGGGAGACAGAGCGATACGTCGCCCCACCCGTGCTGACCCCGTCGTTGAAGAACCAGGCCGCCCGATTCCCTGGACGCGGTGCGAACATCCGGAGGCTCGACCACGTCAACTACCTGGCGGTGGACATCCCGGCCAACGCCGACTTCATGGCGAACGGCCTTGGCGCGCTTCTGACCGAGCAGATACTCAGCGAGGAGGGGGCACCCGCCGCGACCTGGTTCACGATGAGCGACAAGACCTACGACATCGTCCATACCGTCGACCACACCGGCACACCCGGAAGGCTCCACCACATCGCCCTCGCCACCGACACCCGGGAGGACATCCTCCGCGCCGCCGACGTGTGTCTCGAGAACGGCATTCACATCGAGACAGGACCGCACAAGCACGCCATCCAGCAGACCTTCTTCCTGTACGTGTGGGAGCCCGGTGGCAACCGCATCGAGTTGTGCAACGCGGGTGCCCGGCTCATGCTCTCACCCGACTGGCCGACGGTCTCGTGGACACCGGAGGAACGGGCCAAGGGCCAGGCGTGGGGCTTGCAGACGATCGCCAGCTTCCACACTCACGGCACGCCGCCAGTCGACGAC
>JASFVB010000269.1:0-3257 GCA_050050035.1 Acidimicrobiia bacterium
ACGCCCGGAGTCTTCCCATAGCGTTGGCAGGGACTGTCGTCCTTGCCGTCGGTGTGTCGATCCTGGAGACACCTTGCACCGCCGGCTACCCGCTGCTTTGGGCCAACCTCCTCGCCGACCACCAGGTCGGCCTGGCCGCAGCGGCGCCGCTCTTTCTGCTCTACATGGTCATCTTCCTCGCCGACGAGCTGGTCGTGTTCGGCGCTGCTGTGGTGGCGATGAGGGCCACCAAGCTCGAAGAGCGGGCCGGACGCATCCTCCGGCTCGTCGGGGGTGCGGTGATGATCGTTCTCGCCGCCACGCTGATCTTCGCACCACACGCGATGACCTCGGTGGCCGGATCTCTGGTGGTCTTCGGTGTGGCCCTGGGTCTGGTCCTCGGGGTCCTCGCCGTCGAGTGGTTCCGCAGTCCCCGCCGGGGCTCCGTGCTGAGGAGTGGCTGAGTTGAAGCCTGCCGTGGACCCTTCGATGTCTCGATCGGGCGAATGACGCCGAGCCGAGATTCTGCGCGTCATCATGACTCCCGTGAGGGCCGAGATGCGACGATGGCAACTCTTCGACGACGCTTCTGGCTACGTCGATCGGTTCGGGTTGCTGCTACTCACAACGGGGATCACCGTCGTGACGATGTCGCTGGTCGACCTGAAGGAGAGCTTTCTGGAACTGCAGGTCGACATCGGCACGATTCTCGTGTCGGTCTTCGTTGGGGCAACGCTGCTCCTATCGGTGAGGGCGTCGGGGATCAGCAGGCGCTTCCGCGTGGTTGCCGATGTCGTGGTGGGCCTCGGCGTGCTTGCTACGGCCATCCTGGTGTTGGTCTCGGCGTTGTCGGCCGAGTCCGCGAGCGCATGGAATCCGGCCGCGCCTTCCGTGGCATGGATCGTCCTGTCGATAGGTGCGCCAATCGTCGTCGTGCGTCGTCTCGTCCACCACCGGCGCGCTACCGGCAGGACCTTGCTCGGCGCCGTCTCCGCCTATCTGCTGATCGCCATGGCCTTCAACTTCGCGTATCTGGCCCTGGATGCTCATCGGTCGACGCCGTTCTTCGGAGTCGAGGAGCCGACGACGAGCTTCATGTACTTCAGCCTGGTCACCATCACCACTCTGGGGTTCGGCGATCTTGCCGCAGTCGAGCCATTCGGGCGCATGCTGTCGACCGTCGAGGCCGTGATCGGTCAGGTCTATCTGGTCACCTTCGTCGCCATGATCGTGGGCTTGATGGTGGGAGAGCGCCAGGGCGCGAGGACTGGACGGGGATGATGCGAGAAACGGCGCGACACCCCGAAGACGCTGTGATGAATCTCTGCGCCCAGAATCGGTGATAGTGGTGAGGTGCGGCGTCGATCCTTCGACCTCCGGTTCTTCAGTCCGTTCCAGGGTGTTTCGGCCTCGCCTGAAGTTGCACGGCTGGAGCGAGTAAGTCTCTGGTGCGCAGGGGTTTTGCACCTCCAGCGTCTTTCATCGTCTGCAATCGACTCGTTCGTTGCGCGCCCCATCGCGCGCCGGAGCGCGCCCCGGGCTTAGCCACGCTGTGACCGAACGCTGGGAGGGTCTTCGAAGCTCCGGTCCCGGTCGCTCACCCACGTCGCCGGACCACGGTGGCATTGGTTGTCTCGGCAATGACGTCGGCCATCGCGTTGTCCGAGCCGCTCCTCGATGCGCCGATCCCACGTACCTTCGGTGGATGGGTGATATGGCTCCGGAACTGGGGCATATGCGCCGATGGTGAGACAGGGGTGCGGCCCGACACGCTCACTCACCCAGGAATGAGCCGTCTGAGGCGACGATGAAGTCCGTGGAGAGAGGACTCAACGCGCGCCACCCACCGTCATCGATCGCGATGATCACCCTCAGGTTCCCTGGCTGGTGACCATCCCAGACGGCCTGCACCTCCACTTGGTACCGGACACCAGACTCGGCCACGATCGTGTAGTCATCGGACTCGTGCAGGTATCGAGCCACGAGAGTCGCGTAGGGCTCACGGCGCAGCTCGGCAACCACCTCGTCGAGGATCCCTCTCGCTTCCTCGATGTCCACCCGACAATCATGCCAGGGCAAGCTCTGTTCCAAGCTACGCCGCGCGGACGAGGGTCGAGACGAGTCGGCCGCGCCGCGAGGCCACGACGCGCTACCGCGTCGGCGTCAGGTCAATGAACCCCCGATGAGGCTCCTCAGCGCTCCGTATCGCGCCCTGGACGCGCGCCCAGGGTCCGAACGCGCGCCTGCCTTAACGAAGAAACTCCTGCGTACAGGGATCTCCGATGGTGGTCAGGGACGGCGTCGATCCGTCGACCTCCGGTCTTTCAGACCGGCGCTTCTGGTGGTCTGACCTGGGGCGTTGGGTCGGAGAGTCCGCGAGGAGTCCGCAGGGCTCAGGCTCGAGCGGCGAGCTCGAGGATGGAGCGCATGGCGCGGATCGCCCTTCTCGCCTCAGGGACCCTTGGGTCGGCCTGTTCGTACTGTGCCTTGTGTTTGATCGACAACAGTGTCTCCAGATGGCCCTTCGCCTCGCGGCCTACGTCTCCTGCATCCTCGACGAGCGCGATTGCCTGCTGATGGTCGTCCCCTGCGGCATGACGGCCGAGACGTCGGCAGCAGATCGAATCGGCGGCTGCGATGCCGGCCAGCACGGCGTTGCTGACCGCCGCCGAACGTGTCGGTCCGTCGTCAGATTCGGGATCCAGTCCGGCAAGCTCGGCGAAGGCTTTGGCTTGGTCGTACCGCTGGGCTGCGTCCTGAGGCCCGCAGGGCCGAGTTCGTGACGACTTCCTAACCATCAGCGAGCCAAGACTCCAATGAGGTCGATTCCCTCGGATTCGAGGGCGGCGTGGAGCTCTGGTGCTCTCTCCGGGAGGGTGTCGAACTCCTCCGCGGCGTAGTGGAGGAGGTTGCAGGCATTCCCGGTCAGATCGCCGACCCGAACGGCGATGTTCTCTTCAGTGGTGTCTTGTGACTCCTCGTCCGGCCAGACGAGAGCGATATCGATGTCGCTTTCCTCGTCGGCGCGGCCACGTGCCAGCGAGCCGAACAGGATCGCTCGCCTCACTTCGGGAGCTTCCTCGGAAACGATGGTCGCGATTCGGTCGATCAGTTCGTTCCGCAGATTGACGATGCCGATGATGTAGGGGGCGAGGATGTGGTCCCGGTTGAGGGTGTTGAGGATCGATCCCCCGGCTGAGACCCGCTCGACGAGCCCGTGGGCTGCCAATTCGTCGAGGGCGTTCTGGACGCCTTGCTGGCTGGCTTCTCGACGCAAC
>JASFVB010000270.1:0-3256 GCA_050050035.1 Acidimicrobiia bacterium
TCAATGGCCAGATCGACGGCGTTTCCGATGTGTACACCCGGGAGCTGGAGGGTGGTTCGATGGCATCCACCATCCATCACGGGCCTTACCAGGAGATAGCACCGGCCTACCACACGGTGACCGGCTGGATCTCCGAGCATGGTCACGAGATCGCCGGCCCGCCGAGGGAGATCTACCTCAACGACCCCCAGACGGTCCCCGAAGAGGAGCTGCTCACCAGGGTCGAGTTCCCCATCCACACCGACGCCGACTGAGCCACGGCCATGGGCGGTTCGATACGATTCCGCCCATGGCGCGCATCAGCGATCAGCTGTCGATTGTGGCTCCGGTCGAGACCGTCTTCGACACGGTGGCAGACTCGAGAAACGAGCCTTCGTTCAATCCGTCGATGACATCGGTCGACCTCCTCACACCTGAGCCCATCGGTCTCGGGACCAGGTTTCGAGCGCTGATGGGCAGCCAGCGCTTGGAGATGCTCGTTGAGATAACCGAATACGACCGACCCCACCGACTCGGCTCCGATACCTCCAGTTCGATGATGGACACCTCGGGCACCATCACGTTCACCGAGGAAGGCGACAAGACAGTCATGGCATGGGACTGGGAAGTGCGGCCCAAAGGATGGCTGCGGGCACTCGGACCGCTGTTCGGCCCGCTGGGGCGTCGCATGGAGCGCAGGATCTGGACCGGGCTGAAGAACAAGCTCGAAGCGTCGTAGCCGACTGGCCGGAATGGCTAGAAACGATCCCCACCCAGAAAGCCGCCTGCGTCGAACGTCGGTGGGTCCTGGTACTCGCGTTCGTAATAGTCCTCGACCTCCATCCCGCGGCGGCGTATCCACCAACAGACACCACCCATGACGGCGATCGACCCGAGCCAGATCCAAAGACCCATGTCCAGGAGGCTATCCGAGTCGGCGCCGCCCATCTCTCGCGTAGCCTCGGCCCATGCCGAAAAACCCCGAAGTGGATAGCTGGTTCGACGAGTACGAGCACCCCGCCAAGGACGCGATGCTCCTGGTCAGAGACATCATCCTCGCCGACGAACGGATGACAGAGACGATCAAGTGGAAGTCACCCACATTCATGTATGGGGGCAACATGGCCAGCTTCAACCCGCGGACCAAGGCCCACGTCAGCCTCATGTTCCACACCGGTGCGTCGATACCTGGTGACCATCCCCGGCTGGAGGGCGGTGGCGACACCGCCCGCTACATGAAGTTCTCCGACGTCGACGATGTCGAATCGGCTCGGGGTGACATCGAGGCGATCGTCGACGCCTGGTGCGAATCACGCTGACCGATACCGCGTGATCATGTCCCATTGTCGGGATGCGGGGTTACCTTTTTGCATCTGTGGCTTCGCTCCTGGGACGCACCACCGTGAGAAGGCTCGTCGTCATCGCCGGGCTCAGCGCCGTCGCGTTCACCGCCCCACTGCTCGACCTCTACGGCAAGAACCCCGAAGTGTTCGTGGCGAACCGGACGGAAACGGGACAGATCTTCCTCTTCGGATTTGGCGTCGCGCTCGTCGTCCCGCTGGTTTGCTGGGCGATTCTCGCCATCGCCAATGCGATCGGAGAGCGGACGGCATCCATCACCTATCAGGTCCTCATCGCGTCGCTGGCGGTGGGGACGGGTCTGGTGGTCAGCCGCCAGGCTGTCTCCGACTCGACGCTCTTGGCGGTCCTGTTGACCTTGGCCATCGCTGGCTTCGTGTTCTGGGTGGTGAGGACGTTGGACACCGTCTTCATCGTGGCGGCGGTGGCGGTTCCCGTGCTGGTCTTCATGTTCCTCGGCACGTCGGCCACTGCCGGCCTCATCTGGACCGAGCCGGAGCCGGTGGAGGCGGCGAGCAACGTGGGGTCGCCCTCCAACATCGTCATGCTCCAACTCGACGAGTTCCCCGTTGCATCCATCGTCGACAGCGACGGGACGGTCAACGAGAACCTGTTCCCCAACTTCGCCCGTCTCGCCGAGACCGGCACCTGGTACCGCAACGCCTTGTCCACGTCGATCGCCACCACGCAGAGCGTGCCCGCAATCCTCACCGGTCGGCGAGGTGGGGAGGATCTCAGCCAGACCTACGCCGACCATCCCGACAACCTGTTCACCCTCCTCGGTGACAGCTATGACATGCATGTCATCGAGTGGGTGGCCGAGCTGTGCCCCGAGGAGACGTGCCCCGACTACGCGGGCCGGGCTCCGGCACGCTTCAGCAACCTCCTCAAGGATGTGGGCGTCGTCTATGGGCATCTCACCCTGCCGTCGGCCCTCCGCGACCGGCTTCCCAGTATCGACAACAGTTGGAAAGGCTTCCTCGGTCAGGAGGACACCCCGGTGGGCACCGGGGTCGAGGTGTCGGGTTTGCCGGTGCCCCCCGATCCGCAGCGTGCCGACTGGGTCAACTGGGTGCAGAGGCTGATCAACGGGATAGATGCGGACAGGCCTCCAACCCTCAGCTACGCCCACCTCGAGGCACCCCACGTCCCGTGGGTGCTCAACCCCTCCGGCACCCAGTACGTCCGGCCCGAGGAATACACCGAGGTCCAGGGTGTCGAAGGTGACGGTCACTGGGGCCCCGACCCGGACGCGGCCCTGCTCGGCTTCCAGCGACACCTCTACCAGCTGGGCTTCCTGGACAAGCTGATCGGCCGTCTCCTCGACCACATCGAGGACACCGGGACATGGGACGACACGATGGTCGTCGTGGTGGCCGACCACGGGGCTTCGTTCGAGCCCGGGGAGCACAGACGCTGGCCCTACGAGAACAACCGGGACGACCTCTATCGAATACCCCTCTTCGTCAAGTACCCGGGCCAGACCGTGGGCGAGACCGTCGACGTCCCCGCCTTCGGGACCGACGTCCTGCCCACCATCGTCGACGCTCTCGACGTCGACACCGATTGGGTGTTCGACGGTGAGTCACTCCTCGAAGTCGACGAAGAGCGGCCCCACGAGCCGTTGCGTTGGTGCTGCAACGGCGACGGGGTGAGCACCGACCTGCAGGTTCTCTTCGATCAGGTCGAGCGCAATCACCAATGGGTGCCCGATCAGACGAGCTGGCTGGGAGTCGCGGCGGTCGGCCCCTATCGCCGGCTGGTCGGCAGCACCACCGACGAGTTGGACACGGGCTTCTCGCCCGACCTGCAGTGGTCGCTGGACCTCGGGAGCGATCTCGGCGACGTCGACGTCTCCTCGGGCACCGTGCAGACGCTCGTCACCGGAAGACTCGAGATGGCGAACGGTGACCCGGAG
>JASFVB010000271.1:0-3230 GCA_050050035.1 Acidimicrobiia bacterium
TTTACTTCGTCGGGTGTGGGGGTCATCACGGCCGGATTCGTGGGTGCGATCAGGACCAGTACCGAGTCCACGGGGATCGTCTCATCGAGCAGGGCGTCGAGGCTGAGTGCCTTCTCCCGCATCTCGACCGCCCTCCCCAACCGGACCTGGTGTCCTGCGACGTCTGCCCACAGCTCACCCTCGTTCATGGTCACCACCGCTCCTTGGTGCCGACGAGCCGGCAGCGACTCCACGAACTCGAGAGAGCCGGCCAGTTCGGCTGAGCCGAGAGCATCCTCGTCTGCGAGGTCGGGAAGATCGATCCAGGCCATGGCCTCGTCGGGTGTCTCACCCGAGGGCAGTGCAGTCCCGTCGATGGCGCGGCGAGACCAGCCGCCGCTGGTGCGGACCCAGGCGAGCGGGGTCCGCTCCTTCACCGTCACCACCACTCGATCGGGCCAGTGGACCGTCACGTTCGCCTCGGCGATCCAAGGGTCCTCGAGTAGCGCGGCCTCGGCTGTACCCGTCCTGATGGAGACGGTGGGTGTCCCCGCCACCACACCGGTCTCGGCCAGGATGGAGTGGGTTGCACTCACCGAGATCCCGGACGTCTCCACCTCGCGGATGCTGAGCCAGGGAGAGAAGAGCAACCATACGATCGACGCCGCGACCAAACACAGCGCCAGGAACTTGAGCAATCGCGTCACATTCCTCTTCGCGTTGTGCTCGGCGACGGTCTTCCGTCGCTCCATCAGTCTCGGATCGATGCTCACTGGTCGAACCCCACGAACTGGATCTCGGGCTCGAGCTTGGTGCCTGTTCTCTCCAGAACGGTGTCTTTTATCTCACCAACGAGCCGATAGATGTCCTCGGCCGTGGCCTTGGGGCCCGCCACGAAGAAGTTCGCATGTCTCTCCGACACCGACACATCACCGACCCGGGTGCCCTTCAACCCGAGTTGGTCGATCAGCTCGCCCGCGGCGATATGTGGCGGGTTCTTGAAGACGCTCCCGGCGTTGAGGGTGCCGCCCGGTTGATGCTCCTTGCGCCACCTCGTCACCTCACGCATCAGACGGCGGCCCTCCTCGGGATCGCCCCGGCGACATCGAAACGAGGCCGAGGTGACCAATTCCCGGGGACCCAGGTTGGAATGGCGATACGACAGCTCCAGACCCGTGGCCGTGGCCGCACGTCTCACGCCGGTCTCCAGGTCGATCACTTCCGCGGTGATCAGCCAGTCCCTGGTCTCGGATCCGAAACACCCGGCGTTCTGACGAACCGCCCCGCCGACCGAACCGGGGACGCCAACGAAGAACTCGAGCCCCGCCAGCCCGTGATCCACCGAAGATCGGGCCACCCTCGGCAATGGCGCCGCACCGCCCGCCGTCACCACTTCTTCGTCGACATCGACACGCAAGAACTCGCCGCCCAGCCTCACGACCAGACCGTCGAAGCCCTCGTCTGCCACCACCAGATTGGAGCCACGGCCCAGAACGAGAACCTCGTTCTCCGCCGGCAATCCGCTGTCGATCAGCTCATCGAGATCCGAGTCTGTCTCGATCGCTGCGAATAGTCGAGCCGGCCCACCCGCCTTGTACGTCGTCAACGGGCCAAGCGGCACGTCCCGGCTTACCAGCCCGCTGGAGAGAAGCTCCTCAGCGGTGCTCACGAGGCCGCATCCAGGATCGGGGCCAGCTCGGTGTGCAGCAGGGTGATGTCGCCGGCCCCGAGGCTCAGGACGAGGTCACCTGCCTCGACTCGGGGGGCGATGTACGCGGCGAGGTCGAAGCGATGAGGGATGTAGTGGACCTCGGCGCCTGAGGCGCGTGCTGCCTCGGCAACGAGCTCTCCGGTGACACCCGGCACGGGAGTCTCTCTGGCTCCGAACACGTCCGTCACCACCACCACATCAGCGTTTGCCAGGGCCGCGCCGAACTCGGCACTGAACCTCTCCGTTCGCGTGTAGAGATGAGGCTGGAAAACGGCCCATATCCTCCCGGACGTCGTGACGGCGGACGCCGCTTCGAGGATGGCCGCCACCTCGGTTGGATGATGGGCGTAGTCGTCGTAGAGGACGACGCCACCGACAGTTCCCTTGTGCTCCCAGCGACGACCGACACCCTTGTAGCCCTCGAGCCCCGCCGCTGCCGCATCCAAGTCGTAGCCCAGATCGGCGAGCAACGCCAGGGCCCCGACCGCGTTGAGGGCGATGTGTCGTCCTGGCTGGGGAACCTCCAGACGGCAACTCCTCTCACCGTTGGACATCGAGACAGTCACCGACGCCGGGCCTGCCACGAGATCGGTGGCACGCCAACTCGCCCCTTCGTCGAATCCGTAGGTGATGGACCCGGTCGCGATGGCGACCCGTCGCGACCCGGGGTCGTCGAGACAGGCGAGAACGGGGCCGGCGACAGCTTCGGCCACTCCGACCACGCTCGCCTCCAGATCCTCCGCCGTCTCGAAATGATCCACGTGCTCATGCTCGACGTTGGTGATCACGAGACCGTCGAGGTTGAGGCTCTCGAACGTGCGAAAGGCCTCGTCGGCCTCCAGGACCAGCAGATCCGTCGCACCGAAGTGACCGTTCGTCCCCGGGTCGACCAGATCACCACCCACGATGAAGGACGGATCCTCCCCGATCGAGCGGAGGGCGGTGACCAGCATGGCAGTGGTGGTTGTCTTGCCATGGGTGCCGGTGGCTCCGATGGTCGGTATCTCCTCGGTGAGCGCGGCCAGGAGCTCGGGTCTCCGCCAGACTTCGATGCCACGCTCGCGGGCTGTCTTCAGCTCCTCGTCGTAGTCGGGAACCGCGGAGGAGGCCACTACGAGGGCAGCTCCGTCGACCACCTCGGGGTGATGTCCCACGTGGACCTCAACGCCGAGATCGGACAGCGAGTCCAACGAAGCGCCCCCGCGGAGATCCGATCCGGAGAGCTGGTGCCCCTTTCCGAGCAGTAGCTTGGCAATGGCGCTCATCCCGGAGCCACCGGCCCCGACGATGTGGATGCGGCCGACCGGCAGCCTCACTTGGCCGCCTCGATCATCGCGTCGGCGATGGTGAGAGCCGCTCGTGGCTTGGCGATCGCACTTGCCCCCATCCTCATGCCGGCGAGTCGCTCCCCGTCCCCGAGGAGGTCGTCGATGACCTCGGCCAGACCGGCGACATCGGTCTCGTCAATCACGACGGCCGCTCCGGAGCTCGCCAGAAACCGGGCGTTCTCATCCTGGTGGCCACCCGAGCCAAACCGACC
>JASFVB010000272.1:0-3219 GCA_050050035.1 Acidimicrobiia bacterium
CTCCCTAACAGCCCACAATTCGATCCGGTGACACCAAAGACATCAATACACCTTCCCTCCTCCATACCGGCAGGCGAGGCAACACGCCTCGCCTGCCTAGTCGAACAAGCAGGAGTCAACGCCTGGCCGATTTCGACGTCCTCAGGCTGAGTGCCGGACAGAGGTGACCGATGTCCGCTTCGGGATAGCGATCCCGCAATCGTTCTCGGCGGCAGTAGACGGAGGCGAACGACTCGCCGACTTCATTGCCTTCGCCGAGCGCTCCGGATTCGACAGTCTGTGGGCACAAGAGCAACTGCTCGGGAGAGACCCCAGCTTGGAGCCTCTCACGTCACTGGCGTTTGCTGCTGCCCTCACCAGTCGAGTCCGACTGGGCTCTGCGACTGTTGTAGGGCCCCTGCGCGATCCGATTCTCCTGGCGAAGGTCTGTGCAACGATCGACCGTTTGTCGGGTGGCCGCTTGGTGGTGGGGTTGTCCGTCGGCGAGGTGGCTCAGATCTACCAGACCGTCGGCGTGGATATGTCCGAGCGTGGGGTGCGTCTCGACGAGATGGTTGACGTGCTCGTCAAGCTCTGGACGGATGAAGGCGCGACCCATCGGGGGCGCTGGACGCTCGCCGAGGCTCCAATGGAGCCCAAACCGGTGCAGAGCCCGCAGCCGGAGATCTGGTTCGGTGGCCATTCACGGGCTGCCCTGAAGCGCGTGGTCAGGTCCGGTACCGGTTGGATCGGCGCTGGAGGCTCTTCGCTCGCCGACTTCGCCAGGGGCGCTTCGATACTTGCAGAAGAGCTCGAGGCGGCTGATCGCGCCAGAGAGGAGATCACGGTCGCCAAGAAGATCTATGTAGCCGTCTCAGATCGCCCCGAGGACGCCAGAAAGGGATTGGAGAACTGGTTCAGCGTGCACTGGCGATCAAGTTCTGACCCCAAGGAGATGGCAGAGAGGGTCGGTGTTGCGGGCAACTCTGAACTGGTGGCTGAGGCAATAGCAGCGACGATCAACGAAGGCGCCGACCTGGTGATCCTCAATCCGGTCTTCGACGAGGCGAACCAGACCGAGCGGCTGATCGCACTACTTGAAGACCATGGATTCGGTTTCGGGTTGGACGCTGGTGATCTCTGACATGTCGGTGTCGGCGCTGTGAGAGAAGGATGGTGCCGGGGGGTTGACCTCGGCGATGAGCCCAGAGTGACAAGAGGCGAGCTCGCACCGTGAGCGAGTTGCCTGCCCCAGCGATTCACCTACCGTCCCGCATGTCGACTCCTGATCGTGTCTTT
Organism: Acidimicrobiia bacterium; assembly: GCA_050050035.1. Taxonomy (GTDB): domain Bacteria; phylum Actinomycetota; class Acidimicrobiia; order Spongiisociales; family ZC4RG35; genus JANQRA01. The sequence continues at coordinate 1,279 of JASFVB010000272.1, forward strand.
CTCGCCCTTGCTGGTGAATCTCAGGGTTGCCGTGACATCTGGCTTGCTGAAGACATGTTCTACCGTGGTGCCATGGCCACCGCAGGCGCCCTCCTGTCTGTGACATCCAGGGCGCGAGTCGGTCTCGGAGTGATAACCCCTCAAGTGCGTCATGCGGCCCTGGCCGCCATGGAGCTTCGCTCCCTCGTCGAACTCGCCGAAGGGCGGATCATGCTTGGTGTCGGAGCCGGCGTAAAGGCCCGCGTCGAGGCGATGGGATTGCCGTATCGTCGGCCGAGCTCGGGAATGATCGACTACGTCGAGGCGATCAAGGACTGGTACGCCAAGGAGTCAGCCGACGGACAGGCGTTGCAGATACCTACATACATCGCCGCTATCGGAGAGAAGTCGATGGAACGGGCGGCTCGAGGGGGAGACGGCGTGCTCCTGTCGATGATGGCCAGTGTTAGCCACGTGGAATGGGCGACATCCATCGTCAGCAGGACGGCGCAGGGCTCACAGGTGGTCGCCAATCTGCCGATGTTCGTCGACCCGGTTGGGTCGGAGGCCCGTCGGCGTGCTCAGGAGTTCGTCGGCTCCTACATGGCGAGGTGGGCCGGGTTGCCTTGGCTGCGACCCCTCTTCACAAGATGGGGCGTGGTGGATGACGCGCAACTGGACGAGATCGCCGAAGGACTGGTCGCTGGCCGGGCAGCGGCGGAAGTCGTTCCTGTCGATGCGGCCCTAGCTCACTGCGTTGCCGGATCACCTCCGGACTGCCGTTCCCAACTGAAGCGGTTCTCGGAAGCCGGGTTGGACACGGCGGCATTTGACCCAGGAGCGCCAACCCGCTCCGCAGCAGACGCCCTCGCCCGCGCAATCGCTGAAGTGTACGGGTAGGCCCCAATGTCGACTGCTGATTGGTTCGACTTCCCACCATCGGAGTACGCCCGAAGGATCGCAGTAGCTCAGGAGGCGATGTCCGGCACCGAACTCGATGCCCTGTTCCTGACACAGAAGCAAAACATCGAATACTTCTCCGGCTTCATGACCACCCATTGGGGCTCGCGAACCTTCCCCACGGCAGGCATGGTGATCCCTTACTCGGGTGAGCCGATTCTTGTGGTCTCTGACTTCCTTCAGGAGACCGCCCGGTCGACCTCGCCCGTTGAGTCTCACGCGACCTTCCCCAATCCCCACGCCAAACCCGACGGCTTCGTCGATGCGGTGGTGGAGGCGATCCACTCTGTCGGCTTCGCCCGTTCTGGCTGCCTAGGAGTGGAGACGGGTTACCAGATGATGGGCCAATGGAGCATCTCAGACTTCCAGGCTCTTCGAGAGCGCCTGCCTGCAATGCGGCTCCTCAGCGCTGATCCCTTTGTCTGGGCAGCACGATCGCAGAAGTCGACTGACGAGATCGAACGGATCGAGTGGCTCTCTCAACTCACGGCCCGCGCACTGGGTCGGGTACTGGCCACCGCGGAGCCGGGAATGACTGAGGTTGATCTGGCGAGGGGTCTCCTGGTCGACGTGGTCCAGGCGGGGGCAGATGGCTTGAGCCACCTGAACATCAGATGCGGGCCAGAGCGCTACGGGATGAGGGACTCACTGCCACAGCATCGGCAGATTCAGTCTGGCGAGACACTGCTGGTCAACGCTGGAGCGTCCTTTCACGGATACATGTCGGACGTCGGTAGCACTCGCGTAATCGGTGACTCGAGGCTGTATACCGATGACTTTCAGATCATGACCGATGCCCAACAGGCTGGTCTGGCCCGAGTCGAGATAGGAGTTGCGGCGAGCGACGTGTTCTCGTCCGTCAATCATGAGCTACGGCGGTCTCGTCTGAGGTCGATCGCGATGTGCGGCCACGGGATGGGAGTCGCCTTTCACGAACCCCCCGTACTTCGGCCCGGAAACGACGAAACCATCAGAGACTGCATGGTGCTGGCGTTGGAGTCC
>JASFVB010000273.1:0-3196 GCA_050050035.1 Acidimicrobiia bacterium
GGAGATCTCGGAGCCACCCGACACCGCCGAACGGGAGGTTCTGGCTCGGATCGGGGTTGGCGAAAACGAGCTCGACGAAGGGCGATGGGGCGTCGTCGTGGGGAGGCTCTTGAGCGATTTCGAGCTCGGAGATCCGGCATGGGAGTCGGCGGTGTTCAGGCTGTGGGTCAGTCGGGTGATCCACTACACAACCCACCAGGTCCCACTCGGCTACGACGAGGCCATCTCCTATCTGGAGGAGACGATCAGACGCTACGAGCGTTTCACGGACCTCCGCTGACCGGTCATGAGCCTCGTCTCGAGATCGTGGGCACCTGACTGACGGTTGGAAGCCGTGGGCTAGCCGATCGCGATGGCAGCGAGTGCACAGACCGTCAGAACCAGACCCACGACCTGATGCACCCTGATGTGCTCGTGGTTGAGAAAGCGGGCCATGAGCACGGTGACTGCCGGATAGAACGAGGCGGCGATCGCCACCGAGGCCAGCGAGCCAACTCGCAGCCCGAGGAGGAGTGCCACGTTGCCCGACACGTCCAGAACCCCGTTTCCCACGACGATTCCGACAGGAACCCGTCTGCGGGGGTCGATTCGAAAAGAGCCGATGAGCGCCACGGCCAGCACCGTGAGCGTGGTCGCGGCCCGCGCCGGAACCAAAGGGAGAAGACCCGAGGCCTCGGCGGTGCCGTCGAGCAACACGGCGTAGGCCCCGAACCCCGCACCGGCGAGCACGCCGTACCAGACACCACCGAGCGGGACATCTCCGGTCTCCGAGACCCATGAGCACAGGACGATGGCAGGCACCGCGACGGCGACCCCGACCCAGGTGATCGTGGTGAGACGCTCACCCAGCACGATGGCGAACACCACAGGCACGACGCCGCCGACGGCAGCCGCAGCAGGCGCCACCGCCGCTGCATGGCCACGGCCCAGCCCGGCGAACAGCGCCACCAGGCCGAGGGCCCCCAGAGTCCCTCCGGCACCACCGAGCACGAGGTCTGTCGTCGAAGCCTGGCCACCGGTTATCAGGGCGGCGACTGCGATGAGGGGGAATGAGACGACACCGGCCCACATGACAACGGTGGCCGCGGTTACGCGTTTGGCGCCTTCACCGCCGAGGAAGTCACCAACTCCGTAGAGGACGGAGGACAAGCCTCCTAGGAGGACTCCCAACTAGGGACGAGCCTTCTCAGACGCCCTGCTGATCACCGTTGACCGCCACGGCATCAGGAGGCAGAGACCCCGGCAGCCCCCATCGAGTTGAGAACGTAGCGGAGCGACGCGGCTTCCTCCTCCAGCTCGTCCCTGTCGACGGAAGCCGCCGCATTGGCGAAGTCGAGGTCGTTGACACCGTCGATCGGCACCACGTGGAGATGCAGATGAGGTACTTCGAGCCCGGCGATCATGAGCCCCACCTTGGCCGGCGTGTGAACCTTGTCGATTGCCCTCCCGATCTTCTGGGCCACGTCCATCAGGTGATCGCGTAGGTCGTCCGGACAGTCGAGCCAATGATCGACCTCGTCCACCGGCACCACCAGGACGTGCCCGGCCCGAAGCGGGTTGATCGACATGAATGCCACGCACCGCTCGTCGCGCCATACGAACGTGCCGGGTATCTCGCCTTCGATGATCTTGGTGAAGATGCTCGCCATCTCGGCGAGACTATCTATCGGACGGCCGTCAACCGCAGCACGGCGCTCGTCGTCAGGACATAGATCTCACCATCGCCGTCGACGCCAAAGCTGACCACGTTGCCGGGCACACCAACCTGATCCGTCCAATCGGTCTCGTCCACGACGTCCCCACCCTCGTATCGGAAGCTGCGCAGATACCCGCCGCAATAGTCCGAGTAGAAGTAGTGACCACGTATCTCGGGGATGTCATCGCCGCGGTAGACCACCCCGCCGGTTATGGAGCAGGTGCCGGCATCGCCATGGCGCACCTCGATGACGGGAAGCGTGAGCCCTGACGTGTCACAGCCAGATGAGGGTCGGAAGCAATGGAGGCCTTCCGTGACGGGCCAGCCATGGTTGATCCCCTCCTCGAACGGCACGACCGAAACCTCCTCGTAGGTGTTCTGCCCCACGTCGGCGACATAGATCAGATCGTCCGCCATCCAGAATCGCCACGGGTTGCGCAAGCCGTACTGAAACAGCTCGGGCTCGGCGTTCTCATCGTCGACGTCGATTCTCACCAGACCACCGAGGAGCGTGCCTGTGTCTTGCCCGTTGCCATAGCGATCGTTGGAGCCGCCACCATCACCGAGACCGACGTAGAGAGCACCGTCCGGCCCGAATTGGAGCATGCCGCCGTTGTGGTTGCCCGCCGGTTGATCGAGCCGCAACCAGACCTGCTCGTCGACGAGTGAGCCGTTGTCCCACCTGAACTCGGACACCGTCGTGTCTCCATCATTGGCCGAGTAGTGCAGAAAGACCCTGTCGGTGTCGGTCGGGTGCACGGCGATGGACAACAGACCCCGCTCTCCCTCGTTACGGACCTGGTCGCTGATGTCGAGTGAGAAGGACTGAGCCAGCTGGCTGCCGTCATACACCCACACCTGGCCACCCTTGCTCGCGATCATCGCAAAACCCTCGATCCAGGGTGTCATCTGGATGGGGAAGTCCAACGCTGCCACCTCCTCGTAGGCAAGTGACTGCAGCGGGGCGAGTGTCGTGGTCGTCGTCGGCACAACGCTCGTCGCCGACACCGGAGCCGAGGTCGTGACGGCCGGCGTCGTCGACGTGGTTGTCGCAGGTTCAATGGTCGGCGTGGTGGGAGCCGGCTCCTGGGCCGCCGTGCACGCGGTGAGCCCGACGAGGAGACCTACCAATGACCTGCGCATCGACCGTCAGGTTATGTCTAGGTTCCGGCTTTGTGAGCAGCATCACCAAGAACGACCCGCGCACCGTCTTCGGCTGGGCGATGTACGACTGGGCCAACTCTGCCTACATCACGACCTTCGCCGCCATCGTCGCCGCCTTCTTCACCGCGGTGATCGTCCCGGATGACGGATACAACGGGTTCTCCGGCGAGACGCTGTGGTCAGCGGTCATCTCGGTCGGTGCCTTCATTCTGTTCCTGTTGATGCCGGTCCTCGGAGCCGTGGCCGACTACGCCTCCGCGAAGAAGAGCTTCCTCCGCTTCTTCGCCTGGTTCGGGGCCGCGATGACCGTCACTCTCCCACTGGTCCCGGCCGGCG
>JASFVB010000274.1:0-3184 GCA_050050035.1 Acidimicrobiia bacterium
CTCGACGATGTCCACGACGTCGCCTTCTCCCACATCGACCACGACCCTCCCCCCAACGACGACTACGACAGCGCCGACGACGACTACCACCGCCGCGACGACGACAACGCTCAACCCACCTCCTGGCAAGGTGACCGGTGTCAGCGCCGGGCTCTCGGGCGGAAGTGGAGAGATCTTCGTGTCGTGGGATGCGTCGGCGGCCGCCGACCTCAGCCACTACAACATCTACTTCTCCGTCGATCCGGGGGCGTCGAAAGCATTTCTCGTGGCTCTTCCCGCTGGCCAAACCGACTACATCGACTTCCCCCGCGACCTGACCGAGGGCATCAACTGCTACCAGATCTCGGCGGTCGACGATGGAGGCAATGAGGGCGCTCTGTCGGACGAGACCTGCTTCTCGGCGAGCTGAGCCTCAGAGCACCTGGGTCAAGCCACCGTCCACCACCATGACTTCACCTGTCACGTAGTCGTTCCCAACAAGCGACAGGACCGCGGCAGCAATGTGGTCGGGCGTCCCGGAACGTCTCAGTGGCGCCCGTTTGGCGACCGTCTCGTGCATCTCTGCCCAGTTCTCGGTCCAGGGGGTGGCGATCAATCCGGGGGCGACGGCGTTCACCCTCGTCGGCCCGAACGTCTTGGCGAGGAGAACCGTCATGTGGTTGAGGGCTGCCTTGCTCATCGAGTAGGCGATAGAGCTCCCTGCGGGACGCAGCCCGGCAACGGAAGTGATGTTGACGATGTTGCCGTCGGATGAGCGGCGCAAGTGCGGGATGGCCAACTTGGTGAGCGACCAGGTCCCGTACACGTTGACGTCGAAGGTCTTCTTGAAGATCTCGTCGGTCAGCCCGTCGAGATCGTCGTGATCGATGAAGCTCGTCCATCCGGCGTTGTTGACGAGGATGTCCAGCCTGCCGAAACGGCCAATCGTGCCGTCGATGATCGCCGCACAGCCACGTGGGTCGCTGATATCGGCCTGGACATAGATCGCATCGGTGGGCAACGACGATGCGACGTCGTTTCCGGCTTCGACTGACGTGGCCGAGTTGACCACGACGTTCGCCCCGGCCAGCGAAAGCTGGCGTGCTGTCGCCTCCCCTATGCCGCTGGACGATCCGGTGACAACTGCCACCTTTCCCTCGAGATCGATGAGTCCCTGTGTCATGGGGGCAAACCTAGGCCTACCGATATTCCGGGTCGTCGGTAAGCCGGGTCTTATAGCCTCGACGAGCATGGAGTTCACGATTCATCCCGAGCTTCCGGCTTCTGACCTCAACCGGGCCGCCAAATGGTATCGAGAGAAACTCGGTCTGGAACCGGTGCTGCACGGAGGCGATCCGGTTGAGCCAGGAACCGAGGAGTTCGACTCCGAGCTGTTCTACGACACCGGAACTGCCAGATTTGGCGTGTATCAGACCGAGCACGCCGGCAAGAACTTGGCCACTGCGGCCCGTCTGGTTACCGATGACTTCGATGCCGCCCATCGCGAGCTGCTGGCCAACGGCGTCGAATTCGAGACCTATGACCTCCAGTTGTTTCACAGCGATGGTGATGAAGACCCCTATTGGGACAGGGGTGCCCTCGTGTTCCCCGACGGTGAGAAGACGGCGTGGTTCAAGGACTCGGAAGGGAACATCCTGGCTTTGGGGTCGAGCTAGCGAAGCCGGCTGCGGGCCTGCCCGCGACAGATGCCTACGCCGTCGTGGTCAGCGTTCAGACGGCGACGAACAGCCTGTCGGCGGCGAACTCCCCGACGCCGACACGCTTCCCACCGACCGAGACCGTGAAGGCACCGTTGGGGTCGCGGGTGATCAGTTCTATCTCAGTCTTGGGGTGAAAGCCCGACTCGTATAGAAACCCGAGCATTTCGTCGTCCAGCTCCAACTCCTCGGAGATGCGCTCGAGATGACGGGATTCGCCGGGCTCCATCGAACTGATCGGCTTCATCTTCGGTGGTCGGTAGCCGGCACCGGGAATCGGGTTTCCATGAGGGCACGTCTGTGGGTCCTCGAGGGCGGCCCACATCGCCTTCTCAACCTGATCGGAGATGGTGGTCTCCCAAACCTCGGCCTCGGCATGGACCTTGTCCCATGGAAGCTTGAGGACGTCGGTGAGAAAACGCTCGGCGAGACGGTGCCGGCGCACGATCACCGCGGCGAGGTGATGGCCCTCCTCCGTGAGCCGTATCTCATCTTCGATGGTCACCAGCCCGTCGGCCACCATGCGATGGACCATCTCGTTGACACTGGGTCGGCTCACGCCGAGCCAATCGGCGATTCGGGCCTGGATCACCGGGATCTTCAGCTCCTCGATCTCCCAGATGGCCTCGGCATACTCCCGATATCGGCCGTATTCGGACATCGACACATGGTAATTCGCCCGGTCCTGTGGGCGGCTATGCGGTCTCCTTTACGATGGGACGCCCGAGGACCAGGAGGAAGACATGAGGATGCGGGACGATCTAGCCGAGGCCTTCAACGCACAGATCACGATGGAGCTGGCGTCATCCGTCGTATATCTACAGATGGCCGCCTACTTCGACAGCGAGAACTTCGTCGGGATGGGATCGTGGATGAAGGCCCAAGCCGAAGAGGAGAGAGAGCACGCACACAGGTTCTTCGAGCACGTCCTCGACAGGGGAAACGACGTGAGCATCGGGTCCATCGACGCACCGCCGTCCGGTTTCGACAATGTTGAAGCCGTCTTCACAGAGGCGTTGGCTCAGGAGCAGTCGGTGACCAAGGCGATACACGATCTCTATCGTCTCGCCACCGAGCAGGGTGATCTGGCCAGCCTCCCGTTCCTACAGACCTTCATCGAGGAGCAGATCGAGGAAGAGTCGACGGTCGAGACGATCCTCCAACGTGTCCGGCTCGCCGGCGGAGAGTCGACCGCTCTGCTCCTGCTCGATGGCGAGCTGGGAGGACGTGGGTAGCGCCATCGCCTGCCACCCTTCGGCGGCATCGCTCCCCTGAGAGGCATGTTCGCCGTCACCTTCCCCACTCGACGAGCGTTCCGATGGCGGACGCTCGCCATCTTGGTCACGCTCTACCTCCTCGGGAACCTGGCCGGCGTCCCACTCCTGACGGTCACCGACCAGCCGATCGAGCCGGTCTGGTTCTGGGTGGTCGCGACACTGGTGTCGATCCCGTTGATTGCCCTCGGTTTGTTCATGGCGAACCGCACC
>JASFVB010000275.1:0-3015 GCA_050050035.1 Acidimicrobiia bacterium
TTCCGGTGCCTGTCCCACCCGACACCACGATGGTGCGTCGCTCACGAACCACATCGACCAGGGTTTGCACCTGGTCATCTGTGGCAGTTCCGACGCCGACCAGCTCTTCGAGGCTGGTGACTCGCTGAGTGAAGCGGCGTATGGCCACCAGCGGATGCCCGACGGCGGCCGGTGGGAGGACGGCGTGCAGCCGGGAGCCGTCGGGAAGACGTGCGTCGACCATCGGAGCGGAACGGTCGACACGCAGACCGAGCGGCGCGATCACGCGCTCGACGGTCGCCACGAGATCCTCGTCGGAGACGAATTCAATACCGACCTTCTCGAGCCCGCGGCCCCTATCGACCCACACGTCGGAATGACCGTTCACGAGGATGTCACTGACATTCGCGTCGTCGAACAGTCGCTGAATCGGACCCAGCCCGATGACGCGGTCCACGACGCCGCCAATGGCCTCAGCGCGGCGCAACGGCGACTCCACGTCGAGCAGACGTCCCGCCTCGGCAGTCACATCGCCGCGACTCAGTGGGATCTCACTCTCGGCGATCGCCCGGCTGATGCGCTCGACTACTCCCAAGGCATCTCCCAGACCTTGCTCCAGGCGCGAACCCAGGCACTCCGCCGAGGCAAGCGCGCTGAAAGCAAGCGCCTCACCAGCCAGGGCCTGAGCAGAGGCAGGACCGGTCCGGGGCCGGGAGGCTCAGAGCCACCCCGGACCGGCTGCCAGACCCCGGCGTGACGTGTGGCGGGTGCAACGGTTATCACGCCGGGGAAGAGGGGGATCACTGGCACCTCCGGGAAAGGCCAGCTCCCAGGTGAAGTGCGCACGACAACTGCGGGCCACCTGCCCGTCAGTGTCTCGATCACGTCAACGGCTTCGGGATGATCGAGCCCCCCGCCGCGGATCAGGGCCACGCCGCGGCGACCTGGGCTCAACTCGGCCAGGCTGGGCCCGTCAGCCGCCACATCACGCAGTGTGCGGGCAGACGGAGTGTGCGGAGCATCGGCGACCAGATCGACGATCAGCGCCGTGCCTGCTGCTGCTGCCAGGCCGATCGGCGCCACTGCAGACAGAATCGGATCGTCCGAAGTCAGCCCGAGAACCGGGTGTCTCCCCATCCCAAACACATCCCGAACGTATGTTGCCGCGAGGCCGGGTACAAGACCCTCGTCTGATACCCCGCATGGAAGCTCCAACGTGGCCGACTCAGACGCAGAGACGTCTATCTTGACGGCGTGACCTCGGTTGCGTTCTTCGATCTGGACAAGACGATCATCGCCAAGTCCTCGACGCTCGCCTTCACCCGGCCCATGTTCAAAGCCGGCCTCCTCAGCGGTTCCACTCTCGCCAAGGCCGGCATCGCTCAGGCCTACTACCAAGCCTTTGGGGCAGATCACGACCAGCTCGAGCGTGTCAAGGAGGAGCTGGCCACCATCACCAAAGGCTGGGATCGCGAAGAGGTGGAGGCGTTGGTGACCGAGACGGTCGACCAGGTGGTCACGCCGCTGGTCTACGCCGAGGCGCTGGCGATCATGGAGGAACACCGAGGATCGGGCCGCCGCGTCGTGGTCATCTCCGCCAGCCCAGAAGAGATAGTCCGTCCACTGTGCAGGTATCTCGGAATCGACGATGTCATCGCCACAAAGGCGGCCGTCGACGAAGACGGGAAGTACACGGGAGAGCTCGAGCTCTATGCGTACGGCCCCGGCAAAGCCGAGGCGATGCGGGCGATGGCCGAAGCCGAGGGTCTCGACCTCGAAGACAGCTATGCCTACAGCGACTCGATGACCGACCTGCCCATGCTCGAGGTCGTGGGGCATCCGGTCGTGGTGAACCCCGATGGCGAGCTGGCGGCCATCGCCAAGGAGCGGGGCTGGGAAGTCCGCCATTTCGAATCTGCGGTGACCCTCCGCGACAAGCTGCCGACGATCGCCGCCTCGGGAGCCGTGGCCACGGGGATCGCTGCGATCCTCGCCTATTGGGCGCTCAGGGGGCGCAAGTCGGGCTGAAGCCCCGGGCCCTAGACCCAGGCACCTCGCTCCCACTGCGTCGCATACTCCTCGGCGGTGTAGAAGTCCTCGACGAACGTGACCTTGATGTTGCGGGGATCGCCCGGCACGACCATCACGTCGACATCGGAGAACCGCTCCACCGTCTCCGCGGTGTCCACGCCTTCGAAGCCCACCTCGAGCGATGCGTCGTAGGCGGCCAACAGTGGTTCTGCCCTGAACACCTGTGGGGTTTGGACCCGTCGCATGGTTCCTGGTTCCAACAGGTCGACGTCGTCCGCCCCGACGCGGTACAACGGCTCGACGATGGGAAGACCGGGGATGGCACCATCGTGCTCCACCGCCGCATCGACGAGATCGTCGAGTAGCTGCAACGTCACGAACGGGCGAGCCCCGTCGTGAATCGCGATCAGATCCACCGACCCGTCTGCTATCTCCTCCCGGAGTGTTCCCAAACCGGCCACCTCCGACAGATGCCGGCTGGAGCCTCCTTTGGCGATCCGGGTCGGCTTCGAGGAGATGACCTCGTCGACGAGGGTCTCCGCCTGGTGCCTGTCCTCTTCCCGAGCGACCACGATCACCTGGTCAACACGTTGGAACCGGTCCAGCGTGTCCAACGAATAGGCCAACATGGGGCGCTCGCCGATGGGCATGTAGACCTTGTTCACGTCCTCGTGGACCCTGGACCCCGACCCACCGGCCAGCACGATGGCAGCAATCGACACCGACACCGCTGCGACGTTACCTCCGACGCCGTGAGTTAACGTATCCGACCGTCGAGCCGACCGGCGTCCATTCACTCAGACCATGACGAGCCCACACCTCCTGCGCCCCTTCAGCTCCCGGCAGTTGAGCCTCGTGGAGGGAGACGATCTGGTGGCATCCTTCGGTGTCCTCGGAGGTCGCTACGCAGGGCCGTCCGCACTCGTCCACGCCCCGACTCTCATCAAACGGGTCTCTGACCTGCCGTCGTCGGTTCGCACGGTCGTGTTCTTCGATGAGCCCGTG
>JASFVB010000276.1:0-3008 GCA_050050035.1 Acidimicrobiia bacterium
AGTGGTGTTGCCAAACATCGAGATCGCGACGATGGGCTTGTCGGCCTCTTGGTCCGGTGTTGCTGCGTTCACCAGACCAACCATCGCCGCGGCCGCCTCGGCGAACACAAGGCGGCTTATCCGATTTACTCCGGCGACGTCCACCACCGAAGGGATCAAGATCACGTCTCTCGTTCCGACGATCGGACGGGTGTCACCTGCGGCCGCTGTCGACACGAGCACCTTTGGGAAACCGATCGGAAGCTCTCTCATCGCGGCACTGATCACCGATGTGCCTCCGGTGCCTCCCATGCCGAGGACGCCTGCGATCCGACCCTGTTCGTGGAGACGCCGCGTCGTGCGGGCGACGCCCTCCGCCATGGCCGTCATGGCAGCCCCTCGGTCGCCGGACGCCCTCAGTTCATCGAGGGATGTGCCGGCCTCTTGAGCGATCGACTCCGATGAGATGTCCGGCGTGAGAGCCTGCGGGTCGCCAAGCACGCCGGTGTCGGCCACCAGAACGCCCAGTCCGCCTTCCCGCAGCAGGTCGGCGACGAAGCGGTATTCGTCACCTTTGGTGTCCAGGGCCCCGATCAGGAGTATCTCTTTGGTTGACATTCTCTACCTTTCTCTTGGTGTTCCTCGGCGGAGTGGCTATCTCTCCGACCCGTGGTCCGGCGTTCCGTGGGTGTGTGCCCAGAGATGGCCGAGCCGTCTTCTCCCACGCAGGGTGGTTTCGAAGAAGACGGCGGTGACACGCTCACGAACCAATGGGAAGTCGTGGTGATCGCCCATGCGGGTGGCGAGGCAATCACCGGGGCCGAGCTCGTAGTGGACTCCCTCGCTGACGCCGACTCCACGTCCCTCAACGATGACCCAGTACTCGTCGCAGTCGTGGTAATGGTTGTCGAACAGCGTGGTCTTCTCATAGGGGGCTGGATCGCCCTCGACCGGGCTAGGTATGTCTTCGGGGTCGAAGACCCCTGACTTACCGGTCTCGTCCCCCCACGTCCCCTGCATGACGACCAATACCGTCGACTCGGTGGCGACGCAGGAGAAGTCGTCCTCGCGGTCGATGTCGATCGACGCACCGCGTTCGACCATTGCCTGTCCGCTCGGCTCAACAGATCCGGTCACGACGATGATCTTTCGTCGGTCAGCGCTGGCCGGCAAGGAAAGCGACTCACCGGCCTCCGCTCGGATGACCTCGTAGCGGCGGAGCTCGCTCCATGCGGGCATCGGACTTCCATTGCTGATGAGTGGCACGTTTCGTTGCTCCTTCGCGGGGCGGCTCTGGAAACGATAGTCAAGAATATCCCTCCCTGTGGACGTGACGTCTTCGGCAACCAGCTAGCCGAGGCCACCGATCGTTGATCAGGTCACGTACGCTCCGACGTAGAAGCACTCCTGCGATTCTTCATGGCACGCCTTGCGATATGGGCAAGGACGCAGCCGTCGGCAGAGCTCCCGGACTCGTGTGTCGAACGCGGGAGGCGTTCCCGGGCGTCCCGATGGTGGACCTCAAAGATGATTGACATGGAATCGATTCCAAGTTATGTTCCAGTCACCGGACCTCTACTAGGTGGTCTCGATGGAGGAGGCAATGACAATGTTTCGCAGGCTGACGACGCTCCTTGTGTGTCTGGCTCTATTGGCTGCTTGCCAGGGCACATCCGGCGAGTCGACTACTACGGAAGCCGAAGGCGACACGTCGACTTCGGCCGAAGGTGCAACGACCACCACCTCGGGCGAGCCCAGTGAGCCCGTCGAGATCCACATGACCTTCTGGGGGACCGCCCAGGAGAAGGAAGCCGTCGAGGCCGTCGCCCAGGCCTACATGGACGAGAACCCCGGCATCACCGTGGTCGCCGAGCACGTCCCGAACGACGCCTACAGCCAGCGGATCACGACGATGTTGGCGAGCGGCTCACCGCCAGATCTGGCTTACCTGGAGACCACCGTCGCCGAGCAGCTCGCGATCGAAGGACAGCTGCTCGACTTCACCCCCTACTTCGAAGACGACCCTGAGGCAAGCCAGTACTTGTCACAGCTCCAGTTCCATTACGACGATGTCTATGGCGGGGACGCCATTGCCGGTGAGGCGATGATCCTGTACTACAACAAGGATCTCTTCGATGCGGCTGGTCTCGACTATCCGCCGTCGCAGGTCGAGAACGCGTGGAGCTGGGACGAATTCGTGGACGTTGCCAAGCAACTGACGATCGATCGCAGCGGCAACGACGCCACGTCCGCCGACTTCAACAGCGACGATGTCGCTCAATACGGAGTCGACTTCCAGCGTTGGTGGGGTGGCTGGATGACGGCCATCTACCAGGGCGGCAACGACTTCGCCAACGAGGACGGCACCGCACTCACCATCAACGAGCCCGATGCGGTTGATGCCCTTCAGAAGTATCAAGATCTGATCTTCTCCGACAACGTCGCTCCGCCTGCGAGCGTTCTGTCCAGCTCGAGCTCCGATGCCCTGTTCTCCGCGGGTCAGCTCGCCATGATGATCAACGGGCACTGGAAGGTGCTCGACTTCAGCCAGGACGATGCTTTGAACTGGGGTATGGCGGTGCTGCCAGTCATTGGGGATGAGCCGTTCACCGGTCAGATCCTGGCCCCGATCGTCGGTTTCGCGGCGACCGAGCATCCGGATGAAGTGGTTGAGTTCTACAAGTTCCTCCGTCGTCCCAGTGAGGCCAACCCGCTGTACGCCCAGGGTCTGTGGATGCCGGTCTCGGCTGCCTACTACGAGGACCCGGACCTCACAGCGCAGTGGCTCGACGCCATACCCGGCGTGTACCCGGAGGAGGCACGCGACGTGCTGATCGACTACGTGCCGAACTACAGCCAGCGCCCGCTGCCCACCCAATGGCTGAAGAACCTCGGGCAGATCCAGAATGAGGCAATCCAGCCGGCAATCGACCTCATCTGGGCCGGCGAGGCGACGGCCCAGGAAGCCATGGATCAGGCCGTCGAGACCGCAGCCCCGCTGATGCAGGGTCGCTGGGACCGATAACCGA
>JASFVB010000277.1:0-3007 GCA_050050035.1 Acidimicrobiia bacterium
TGACTGGAAGTGGTTGACGCCCCCGGACTGACTGGCTGGTAGATCTGCCCGGCGGGCAATATGGTCGTTCGAACTCGCATGTCCTACGACGCAATCATCCTCTACAGCACCATCGTCGCGCTCCTAGCGCTGGTGGCTCTGGTCGCGGCGGCCGGACTACTCACCTTCCGTTTCGTCAGGGGTTCTGATGCGGCCTCACTGCTCGAAGGCAGAGCGATCTGGCTGGCCTGGCTGGTGGCTCTGGTCGCGACGCTCGGCTCCCTCTACTACTCGGAGGTGATCGGGTTCCCGCCGTGCCGGCTCTGCTGGTTCCAGAGGATCGCCATGTACCCGATGTCGATAGTCCTGCTGGTCGGCGCCATCCGTCGCGAGTTCCAGGTGAAGTACTACGCATTGCCGCTGGCGCTCATCGGCCTCGCCATCTCGCTCTACCACGTCTTCGTGCAGCTCTTTCCTTCTCTGGAGGGCACTTCGTGTGACCCCAACAACCCCTGCTCCAACGTGTTCGTGGACATCTTTGGCTTCGTCACCATCCCGTTTATGGCCGGGGCCGGGTTTATCCTCATTGCCGTCCTATTGGGTTTCTATGTCAACAAGACAGCAATCAGCGAGTAAGCGGCCCGGCGAGAAGGCGGACTCCAACCGGAGTCTCATCCTATGGATAGTCGGAGGCGTGGTCGGGTTGGCTCTCATCGTGCTCCTCGCCCTGGCGATCGCCGGCGAGGAGAGTCTCGACGACTCAGTGGCGTTTGGCGAGGTGACCGTGGAGGGCGCCGATCTCCCGTTCTTCGATGCCTCGGCCCAGGATCCGGCAGTTGGCGTGACCGCACCCACCGTCTCAGGTGGCGACTGGAACGACAACGAGTACACGATCGGTCCAGACGGAAGGGCGAAGATCATCGTCATGCTGGCCCATTGGTGCCCTCACTGTCAGCGCGAGGTGCCGGTCATTCAGGACTGGGTCGAGGCGGGGCGTCTTCCCGAAGGTGTCGATCTCTATGGCGTGACGGTGTTGACGAACCGGCTGCGCGATGGCAGCACCTGGCCACCTTCGAGTTGGCTGGAGAGCGAAGGTTGGACCAGTCCCACTCTGATGGACGACGAGGACGGCAGCATCGTGGCCGCCTATGGGCTCGTGTCGACCCCCACCTATGTGGTTCTCGACGGTGACAACAACAATCTCGGCAGGCTCGCAGGCGAGATTGGCACGTCCGGGTTGGATGCGTTGGCGTCGATCGCCGCGGCGAGCCTCGACGGCTAACCCGCAGCTAGCCCTCGAACTCCCTCACCTTGTCGAGCCGGCGGACATGTCGGTCCTCACGAGTGAACTTGGCCTCGATGAAGGTCTTGACGAGGTCTTCGGCCAGCGCTTGGCCAACGACTCGGGAGCCGATGCAGATGATGTTGACGTCGTCGTGCTCGACCATCTGGTGTGCGGTGTAGACGTCATGCGCAACAGACGCCCTGATCCCCTTGAACTTGTTGGCGGCGATCGAGGCGCCCGCTCCCGAGCCGCAGACGATCACACCACGGTCGGCCCGGCCGTCGAGGACCGCCTGGGCAACCGCTGCCGCGTAGTCGGGGTAGTCGACGGGGTCGGCGGAATGAGTGCCCAGGTCGTACACCGCGTGGCCGGATTCGGCCAGCCATGAGGAAAGATGCTCCTTGAGGTCGTATCCGGCGTGATCCGATCCGACTGCGATTCTCATCAGGGCGGGAGGGTAGCCCCACAGGCGTGGTGAGCCCGGTCACCCGGCCCCGACAACCGGGGGTTTCTCGGGTTTGGACGGTAGATTCGGGTCGATGTCGCAGATCCTCGTCGAGGGCGGAGCGCGTCTGGCCGGCACGGTCAGTGCCCGCGGTGCCAAGAACGCCGTACTCAAAGAGATCGTCTCGACATTGCTGGCTCCCGGTCGGCACCACCTGACCAACGTCCCCTCGATTCTCGACGTCGACCTCATGGTGAGAGTCCTCGAGCACACCGGTTGCAGGGTCGACAAGGGTGACCACGAGCTATGGGTCGTGGTCCCCGAGGAGCCCCGGCCCGAGGCACCCATCGAGCTGGTTCGGCAGATGAGGGCGTCGATCGTCGTGCTCGGGCCCCTGCTGGCGCGGTGTGGCGAGGCACGGGTTGCCCTTCCAGGAGGAGACGATCTCGGCACCAGGCCCATCGAGTGGCACATGCATGGCCTCGAGCAGATGGGGGCCGGGTTCGAGCTGGTACACGGTGAGCTGGTGGCGCGGGTCGACGGGAGACTCAAGGGAACGGAGATCGAGCTTCCCTTCCCATCTGTGGGCGCGACGGAGAACTTCTTGTTCGCGGGCGTCCTCGCCGAGGGTGAGACGGTCATAGTCAACGCGGCTCGAGAGCCCGAGATCCAGGACCTGATCCTGCAACTCAATCAGATGGGCGCCGAGATCGAAGGGAGTGGGACGTCCCTCGTCACGATTCGCGGCGTGGAGAGGCTGTATGCAGTGTCACATGACGTGATCCCAGATCGTCTCGAGGCCGGGACGTTTGCCGTTGCCGGGGCGATCACGGCCGGCGACGTGACGGTGACTCGCTGCAAACCCGAGCAGCTCAGAATGGAGTTGTCCAAGCTCGAGGCCACAGGGTGCAAGGTCGACAAAGGTGAGGACTGGATGCGCGTCATCGGCCCCGAGCGACCGGCTCCGATCGACTTCGCGACGCTCCCGTATCCCGGTTTCCACACGGACATGCAGCCACAGATGGTGGCGCTTCTCTCCCTCGCGACGGGCACATCCGTCATCACCGAGAACCTCTACGACGCTCGCTACCGGTATGTGGGGGAGTTGGCCCGCATGGGTGCGGACATCTCCATCGAGGCGCCACACGCCATCATCCGGGGAGTGGAGCGTTTGTCCGGGTGCCCCGTCCTCGCCCCCGACATCCGGGCCGGTGCTGCCCTCGTCCTGGCCGGTCTGGCCGCCGAAGGAGAGACGGCCGTGGCCGAGCCGTCCCACATCGACAGGGGTTATGAGGGGT